>JBIKVK010000045.1:0-17229 GCA_044356835.1 Burkholderiaceae bacterium | reverse complement strand
CGCCAGGCCGATCATAAGGGCCACAACAACCAAGCCGCCCCATTCAAGGCCGGTCATCGTGTTCCCCTGCGCAGGCGAGCGAGGGTGATGTAGGCCGCACACAGGCTGAGCAGGCCAAAGGAGGGCACCATTGCGACGTAGCCCCACCAGGTGGGCAGTCCGAGCAACATCGATGAGTCTTGCGATGACTTCAGATCCAGCAGTCCGACGGCCAGGCGCCAGCACATCACGCCTGAGCTCAGGCTCATCAGGAGGCCGGCCAGGCTATCCAGCACGAGTCGTGTCGCGTGCGACGCCCGGGTGGTGAAGAAGTCGACGATGACATGGGCCTTGGCCCAATGGGCATACGGCAGAGTCATGCTGACCGCCGCGGCGCTCATCATTTGCACCAATTCGTAGTCGCCCAGGAGGGGTTTGGCGATGAGTGCCCGCCCGGCAATGCTGATGAGCGACATGCTCGCCATGGCGAGTAAAACAACGCCCGACCCGATCGCGAATGCTTTGCAAAGCCGCCCGAGAAACCGCCCGAGCGGATCGGGCGCTCCACAGTCGCTGGGCGTCCTGCTTTCGTTCACGAGGCTTGGCCGGTCGCCAGAGGGGATACGGCGCTACCTGGAGTACTGCTGAACCAATTCGCGAGCCGACGAAATCAGTGCCCGGCCCTTGAAGCCGCGCTTGTCCATGTCCGCGGCAAATTCCTCATAAAGGGGCTGGACCGCTTTCTTCCAACGCTCGAGTTCGGCTCCGGGCACTGGCTGAATGGTGAAGCCCTGCGTTGCCGCGAACACCGCACGCGCCTCATCGTCGCTGCCGGCTTGCGTCTGGCCTAGGAATGCCGACAGCTCGCGCCCTGAATTCTTGTCGATCACAGCCTTCAGATCGGCGGGCAGCGAATCGTAGCGGGCCCGATTCATCGGTAGGATAAACACCGCGGTGTAGAGTGCCTCGAGCTGTCGGTCGGGCTCGGCCACGAATTTGGTCAACTCATGCACGCGCAGGCCTGGAGCCACCTCATAGGGCAGGACCGCCCCATCGATCACCCCTTTGGAAAGCGCCTCGGGCACTTGGGGAACAGCCATGCCGACGGGGGAGGCTCCAAGCAAGGCGAGCATCTTGCTCGTCAGGCGTGTTGGTGCTCTCAACCGCAAGCCTTTGAAGTCCTCAAGCCGGCGGATCGGCTTGGTGCGCGTGAAGACATTGCCCGGACCATGCACATGGACCGCCAAGAGCTTGACGTCCTTGAATTCATCCCGAGCATGCTGCTGAACAAAGTCCCAGGCGGCCCGACTGGTCGCGGCGGCATCGGTCATCATGAAGGGCAACTCGAAGATTTCCGAGCGTGGAAAGCGGCCGGCCGAGTAGCCCGCAATCGTCCAAACGACGTCGGCCACACCGTCTTTGGCCTGGTCAAAGAGTTGGGCCGGGGTGCCGCCCAATTGCATGGCCGGAAAAATCTGGCAGCGCAATCGGTTGTTCGAATCTCGTGCGAGCTGATCGCACCACCCAGAGAGCATTGTCGTGTGTTGCACCGATTGCGGCCCCAGGAAGTGGTGCACTTTGAGCGTAGTCGTCTGAGCCCGAGCTCCGAGCGCGATGGTGCCCAGCAGAAAGCTCAGGACGACAGAGGCGAGCTTGATCTTCAAAACATATTCCCCAGGTGGTACTCAGGGCGCAGTATAGGATTGCCGTCCGGTTCTTGACAGCCAGGACCCGATGAGCCCAGGGGATAGACCGAGGCTTTTCTTGGCGCTTGGATGGCGTTATTTTTCGGGGAGTAGCACGCTCCGCCCGCCGGGTTCCGGCATTTGCCTTTGACGAGACTCTCATTCATGACCTCTTCGACCGATCGACTGCACGCCGAGGCTTCTGGCCTCAGCGATGCGCCCTGGCTCGTTCTGCTGCACTCCCTGGGTTCCAGCCTTCGCCTGTGGGACCGTCTCATGCCTGCCTTCGAGGCCCAGTTTCGGGTGCTTCGCGTCGATCTGCCTGGGCACGGTCGATCCGCATTGGCCCATGCCGAAGACCTCGAGGGCTTCGTTGCGCCTCTGATCCGGACCTTGGACCTTCATGGTGTCGAGCGCGCTCATTTCTGTGGCATTTCGCTCGGCGGCCTGGTGATCCAGCACCTCGCCCTGCATCACCCGCTCAGGGTCGATCGAATCGTTCTGGCCAATACGGCAGCCCGCATCGGCACCGAGGCCAGCTGGCAGGAGCGCATCGATGCGGTCCGTCGTGGGGGTATTGGAGGTCTGTTTCCCGGCGTGACCGCCCGTTGGGTGTCCGCCGACTTTGCCCGATTGCACGCAGGTCGGCTGGAAGAGGCCGCGAATCTGCTTCGCGCATGTTCGGCGGAGGCCTATATACAGGCTTGCGCGGTGCTGGCCCGTACCGATCTTCGTGGATCGGTCAGCCGCATCAAGGCCCCCGCCCTCGTCATTGCCGGCGATCAGGACGCCGCAACCACGCCCGAGGAAGGGCGTTTTCTGTCCGAGCACATCGAGGGCTCGCGGTTCATGGCACTGCGGGCCGCCCATTTGAGCGTTGTCGAGCAGCCTGGCGAGTTTGCGCGGGCGGTGCTTGAGCATTGTGCCGAGGGCGAGTTCAACCGCAGAGCGCTCTATGAAGCGGGGATGGCGGTGCGGCGCATGGTGCTGGGTGATGCCCATGTCGATGGCAAGCGGAAAGGCGCATCGCCTGCAATGCTCGAATTCCAGGACTACATTACCGAATCCGCCTGGGGACAGGTCTGGACCCGACCCGGGCTATCAAGACGCGAGCGGTCAATGCTGGTCATGGCGATCACCTTGACGGGCAATCGAGAATCGGAATTCATGCTGCACCTGAAGTCGAGTCGTAACAACGGCGTGACGCGGGATGAAGTCAAAGAGGTGATCTTTCAGGCCGCGGTGTACGCCGGCGTGCCTGCGGCCAATCACGCCATGAATCTCGCCGAGTCGTGGTGGGCGCAGGAAGACGCAGCCTCGAACCCAAGGTCTTGAAGATGCCCACGATGCGCGATGGCTCGCCAGCCGCCGGCAACCTGCTGATCATCCTGTCGGACGAACACAATCCGAAGGTGATGGGCTGCGCCGGGCATCCCGAAGTCTCGACGCCCAATCTCGATCGACTCGCCGCTGGGGGCACCCGCTTTACTCATGCCGTTTGTGCAAGCCCGATCTGCGTGCCGACCCGCGCAGCGCTCGCCACCGGCCGGCCAAATTTTGAGACCGGTTATTGGGATAACGTGGATGCCTATGATGGTCGGACACCCAGCTGGCATCATCTGCTGCGCAGTGAAGGCCATGAAGTGGTCTCGATCGGCAAGCTCCACTATCGGGGCTGGGCGGGTGATGACTACGGATTTTCACAAAGCCTTTTGCCGATGCATATTCACGGCGGACATGGCGAGCTCAAGATGTTGCTTCGCGATCCGCCCGCGCCGTTGGGTGATGGGTCCAACATGCTGGCATCGGCGCGTGCTGGCCAATCCGACTACACGCGCTACGACCAGTCGATCGCCGACGCTGCCGTAGACTGGCTGCGATCGCGCAGCCAGTCGGACACTGTTCGCCCCCCCGGCAAGCCCTGGGTGCTGACCGTCAATCTCGTCGCGCCGCATTTTCCTCTGACTGCGCCCGAGGCCTTTTTCGATCTCTATCGTGGGCGGCCGCTCGCCATGCCCAAGGCATACTCGTTCGGGATCGATCCGCTGGCCCACCCCTTCGTTCAGGAGTATGCGCGCCAGTCGGGGTACAACCTGCATTTCAAAAGTGAGGAGGATGTGCGGCGTGCGCTCTGCGGTTACTACGGGCTCGTCAGTTACCTGGACCACCAGATCGGACGTATTCTTGACGCCCTGGAGGTTTCCGGTCTTGCGGGCGACACTCGAGTCCTTTACCTGAGCGATCATGGCGACAATTTGGGCAGTCGTGGTCTCTGGGGCAAGAGCACCATGTATGCTGAATCGGCGGGGATTCCATTGATCTTGAGCGGGCCAGGCATTGCGGCCGGTGCTCTCGAACAGGCTCCTGTCGGTCAAACCGATGTGTTCAATACCGTGCTCGACGCCGTTGGGGTCGACCTGGGGTCGAGCACCGCCTCGAAGCGCTCGGTATCACTGCTGCGGCCGCTGGATCCTGGGCGGATCGTGCTGTCCGAGTATCACACGGTCGGGTCCAAGGCCGCCGTCTTCATGGTCCAGGACCGTCACACAAAATACGTGCACTATGTCGACGGGCCGCCGCAACTCTTCGATCTCGACGAGGATCCTGAGGAACTGGACGATCTCGCGCTGCGCAAAGCGGATCCCGCGCGAGTCGTTCTGTGGGAGGCTCAGCTCCGTTCGATCTGCGATCCCGAGCGCGCAGACAGGGATGCGCGCCGGCGGCAGCGCGAGTTGATTGATTATTTTGGGGGCGAGGATGCCATTCGGGCCCGTAAAGGCATTGGAGGCTACACACCCAGCCCGATCGGTTGAGGGCCGCCCCTGAGGTGTTCGAAGATCAATGAAAAAGGACAACGACATGGCCGCAATGAAATCTTTTTGGGCACTGGGCGCGCTGATTGTCGCCGCGACCTGCGGTTCGGCCCTGGCCCAGCCGGCGGGTGCGCTCAAGATTCTGGTCGGCTTTCCTGCGGGCGGGGCGCCCGATGCGGTGGCCCGAGCCTATGCCGAGCCTTTGCGAACAATAGTGGGCGGTACGGTCGTGGTCGAAAACCGAGCCGGTGCCAGTGGCAAGATCGCCATTGACGCCCTGCTCGGTGCCCCGGCCGATGGACAAACCCTTGCGCTGATTCCGGCGAGCGCCCTCGCCACCGTACCCATGCTGCTGAAGTCGGCCAAATACGATGCGGTGCGCGATTTTGCGACCCTCGGCAGCATCGCCGAATATGGATTCGGCATCTCAGCGGGGCCGGCGTCCGGAGCGGGCGACCTCAATGCCTTCACGGCCTGGGCCAAGGCGCAATCCGCGCCCGCAGGCTATGCCACACCCGGCAACGGGACGCCCCAGCATCTCTTCGGAGCCCAACTGCAAGCGCAATTGGGGGTGCCCCTGGTCCATGTGCCTTACCGGGGGGGTGCGGGTGCCCTGGTCGATGTGCTGGGGGGTACGGTGCCGCTGCTGATCACCACTGAGCAGTTGCTGATCCCGCACGAAGGGCAGGGCAAGTTGAGGACGCTTTTCATCACGTCCCGGGAGCGTCATCCGCGTTTGCCGAATGTGCCAACGGCCCGCGAAATTGGGCTTGCGCAGCTTGAGGTGACCGACTGGTTTGGACTTTTCGTGAAAGCTGGCACGAGCGAAGCCAAGCTCAATGAACTGCGCGCGCAGCTGTCTCGGGTACTCGCTTCCTCAACCTATCGCGACAGCATGAAGCAGTTGGGCTACACGGTGCCCGAGCGGCAGGTCAGTGACTTCGCCCGCCAACTTGAAAGCGAGCGCGCCTTGTGGGCTGAGCGTGTCAGGATCTCGGGCGTACAGGCGAGCGACTGATGCACGCTTCTGACCTCATCGGACGCGTGCAGGGTCAGCATAGTGCCGCCTGCGCATCTCGATGCTCAGTCGCCATGGTTCAAGAACCGTGCACGGTCAGGCGGGCCGGCCTCTTGTATTTGGGCTGTCACCGAAGAGGCAGTTCGTTTTGCTTCGACGGTAGACCCGTTAACATGGATGCAGGCGTTGCTACTTTCAGGAGGTTTCCCATGAAGCGGATGATTGCCTTGGCCCTGCTGTCTGGGCTGCCGGTACTGGCCCAAGCCGAAGTTGGTGTGTTTGTGGGCGTGACTTTTCAGTTCGGTGCGAAGGGTGGATTTGGCGTATCAGTCCAGGCCCTGAATACCCGCGCAGAGGACAAAGCCGTGATGGCTGCAGGCGTACATTTTTATCCAGGCGCATCGACACAAAAATTCGGCACCGGTGTCGGGCTGGGTTACCAGGGCTCCAACGCGGCAGCGATCGTGGGATACGACCTCATCAACCGGTCGCCCACGGTGAGCGGCGGTTGGAGCAATACTCAGGACAAGGCCCCTGGCGGCCCGGTCTGATCGAGACTCCTATCTCGAACATGTTTCGGCTGTATCGCAGCTCGGCTGGCTCGCTCCGGTGCTTCGCGAGCCCGTCGGGTTGACGCCCCACGGAGTTTTACCCATCACGTTAGAGGCTTATGGTGCGCGTTCTGGGAGCCAGTCGATGCAATTGCATCCTCCCCGAGCGTGCCGAGGGTCGGCTTATCGTTTCGAAAGCCTCTCGGATTTGCAGGTTCGCGCAAGCGCGAGGTGTATTGCCCTGAACGGTGCCTGCGCGTTGACTGCGCAGCTCAGGGCGCGCCGCTCTCGAGAGTACCCCCCGGCGCTGCCTGTTCGCGAAAGATCAGATCGATGAATTGCAGAAAGTGATCGAGGTCAGGGGTCATGGCTCCCGGGCACTTCGCCCGGTCATCGTACTCGCGCAGGCGAATTGCCTGGCGATGAAAGGGTTCAGATTCAAACTGCCTGACCTCGCTGTCGTCCAACGGTCCACCCTGTAGGCTCAGGGAATGGAGCGAAGCCTCCGAGAGTGTCGTCAGGTAGGAGGGGCGGACCGAGCATAGATATCGCTTGGCCACGACGTGGAGCCGGATAGGCTCGGTGACCGCAACTGGGAATACGCGCCTCAGGTATTGAGCACCGATTGCCTCATGCCGGAGGTCATGGGAGAGGGTCAGCGCTTGGTTGAAATCGGACTCGAGCAGGTGTCCGACGTCGTGGAGCAAGCTCGCGACAATCAACGGGGCGGCCTCCCCCGCATCCTCGGCTGCGTGGGCGCATTGCAGCGCATGCTCGAGTTGCGAGACTGCCTCGCCGCCGTACTGCGCCGATCCGGAAACGGTCAGGAGCGAGCGAAGATGTCCCTGGATGGCTCGGCAATTCATGGCGGGGATCAACTTGGTGGCCTCATTGGGCAGGCCGCTCGCCCGCCCGAATCCGATCCTGGATTCGGGCCAGTGCCTGAGGAAGTTCTGCGACCGATTCGATCAATTCGTGCGCGCCGGCGGCATCCAGTGCAATACGCGCAGCGGCCAGGGCTGAATGTCGTTCGCCTTCAGACAGCGATTGGTATTCGTGGAGATCGAGTCCGAGCGCATTTCCGCTTGCGACGACGCCCACCGTCCAGCATCCTGCCGCAATCCCCTCGGCAAGCCCGGGCCTGGTATCGTCGACCTTCACAACGGTATGGGCCGGCCAGACAGCCAATTCGAGCATTGACCGATACATTGCGAACGGAGAGGGTCTACCCTGAGGGACTTCGTCGGTACAGATGACGCTGTCCGGGAGGAATCCTTGCCGGGCGGCGGCTTCGACGACTCCGCGCATGATGGTACGGGTGTAGCCGGTCGTAGAGCCGATTCGAATCGAATTCGATCGAAGATACTCCGCAGTTTCGAGGACTCCGGGAATCAGCTCCGCCCGATTCACAGCTGCGCTCGCACTCATGGGTTCGAAAAGGGCGAGGAGATGGTCGGCATCGCGGTCTCCAAACGCCTTTCCGAAGCGCTGTTCCCAACGGCGCTGGACATCCGGCATGCGAGCCAGGGCCACGATATGGTCGCGCTTGGGCAAGCCCATCGGAATGCGCGCCTGCTCGAGGCTGATCGCTACACCTTGCCCTTCAAAGAGTTCCACGAATGCAGTAGTAGGCGCGAGGCTGCCAAAATCAACCAGCGTACCCGCCCAGTCAAACACCACGGCTTGAATGGATTCGTTCCCGCGCATATTTCCGCTCCTGAGTTTCGTCGTTCGCGTCAGTGCCATTGCGCAATGGCTTCCTCACCAAGGGCCAGACCCGTGCTCATGCCGGTGCCGCTCGTCACGCTGATGACTTTGATGCTTTCAGAGGGCGACTCGATGAAGGCATCGACGGAAGCACTGGGATAAATACCGATCCATCGCTCCAGCACCTTCAGGCCATCCAGCCGCACCAGCGCGTCCGTGTGCTCGAGGATGATCCTGTCGACATCTTCACTGTGGAAAGGGTCGGGGCTGGGATCATAGTGGTGAGAGTCCCCGACGATCCAGGAGCCGTCTGACGACTGAACCACAATAATGTGGACCCCATGGTTGAGAGCTTCGGCGGCGCTGACTCTCAGTCGGGCAAGGAGTGGTTGGGCCTCGGGCAGCCCCGCGTAGCCTGCGTACCGTACCAGTGAAAGGTCCCCCATGACGGGATGGCACAGTTGGCCTGCATGGGAAGTGATCACCCTCAGCATCTGTAGCTTGCAGAGGGTTGTCTTGTGGCGGGTGAAGACCTCCGGAAACAGGGCGCGCAGATCAGGCCCCGGGCAGACGGCAATCCGGTCGGCGTAGAGCGTGCCCTGAGACGTTACGACTCGATGGTCATTGACCTCATGGACGACGGTCTCGGGAAGCGTGCTGACATTGCGGTGGCTGTTGAGCCAGCGCCCAAGAGCCGCGATGGCAGTCCTTGGCTCGATTCTGACTTCGTGGGGGCTGAACAGGGCTGATCGCAGCCCCTCGCGCCTGAGGGCTGGAACCCGCCGGCATGCCTCGTCGGCATCGAGGGGCTCGAGACCTTCACCCATCGGACCGGCAAGAAATGCCGAGAGCACCGGTTCGGCGGCGGGGTCCCGCGCTGCAAGAACGAGCCCGTGTTGCAGGATCGGGATGCCCGCGGGCTCGCAGATCTGGTTCCAGAGCGCGGCAGTTCGCCGGGCCCGCCGCCAGGTCTCGCCCGAACGCTGTCCCGTTACGGTGATGAAGCCGAAGTTTCGCACCGATGCTCCGATGGCGCGGGCTTCCCGATCGACGATCAAGACTCGCCAGCCCCTGGAGCGTGCGGCGAGGGCAACGGACAGACCAACAATTCCCGATCCGACGACAATCAGGTCGTATGCGGCTCGCACAAGTGGGCTCCTATGAAATTTCGGCCTCTGGGGTGGGACAGCGCGGCCGCGATCCGGCCTTCGATATCCGGCGTTCCCAGGGCCGCTCTGGGCTCAGGAACCGACATCTTGCCGAGCCAATGTGAAAGCGCCGAGACGGGATCGGTCGACGAGTCGAACAACGACGAGATCAGCGAGTCGCGCTGGCTGCTATGTCCCAGCGCGAGCTTCATCGTGGTCGGCAGCCAAATCGCGCAGGCCAGTCCGTGAGGGATGCCTTGATCGATGGTCAACGGATACGAAAGAGCATGAGCGAGTGCGGTACGCGTCTGGGAAAAGGCGAGACCGGCCATCAGCGCGCCCAGCGACATTGATTCCCTGAGGGCGGTTGACGAGGGTTGACTCAACAGATCGGGCAGGGTCGACAAGATCAAGCGCGCGGCCCTGATTGCAAATTGATCCGAGATAGGGTTGGCATTGAGATTCCAAAGAGCCTCCAGGGCATGAGAGAGCGCGTCAAGGCCGCTGTCCCGCGTCACTTCAATGGGGCAGGTGAGCGTCTGGAGCGGGTCGATCACGGCGATGACCGGATAGCCCGACTCCGACTCGAGCGACCGCTTGACTCCTCGAACGGTCCCGCCCTGGACCGACGCCAGATCCCACAGTGTGGCCCAGCGCGTCACCTCGGAGCCGGTTCCGGCGGTGGTCGGCACGGCGACCAGATCGAGCGGCTCCAGCTTGGGATGCTCGCCCGCCTCGCGTATCCACCGGACGAGCGTCTCCGGGTTCCGGTCTGCCGTTCTGTGACAAACGGCTTTGGCCAGATCAATACTGGCGCCTCCACCAAGGGCAAGCACCGTAGGCCGGCCTGCGCGCCTCGCCCGACCTCCCGAGTCGATCAGGGGCCAGATCAGGCCGCACAAACGCTCGACCTCGTCAAGCGTTGGCAGCCCATCAGCATGTATGAATGTGTCTAGACAACGTGGTCCGATTGATCGCTCAAGCGCATCGAGATGTCCGGCCGCCCGAGCATGAGCATGCGCGATCGTAACGATCGAGCGGTCGGACAGAACCGTGTCGAGGCGCTCAAGTTGGCCTGACCCGAAGTGGATGCTGACCGGCAGATTAAAGGCGAATTCGAACTTCATCAGGCCTGGGATTCAGGTGTAGCGGCGGCGAAGCCATGCGGAGGCCAGATCAATCAGCGTCACCGTCACGACCAACATGATCAACAGGGCACAGGTCTGAGCATACTGAAAGCCCCGAATCACCTCGTAGAGGACCACACCAATGCCCCCCGCGCCGACCATGCCAACCACCGAGGCCGAGCGGACATTGGACTCAAAGCGATACAGGGTGAATGAGACCCAAAGCGGCAGCACCTGTGGCAAAACCCCATAGACGATTTCGACCAACCGGTGGCTCCCTGTTGCTTTGACTCCTTCCACCGGACGGGGATCGATCGCCTCTACGGCTTCTGAAAAGAGCTTTGCCAGGGTACCGGTCGTATGGACGAACAGCGCCAGCACGCCGGCGAAAGGCCCGAGTCCTACGGCCACGATAAACAGCATCGCAAACACCATCTCATTGATGGCGCGGCACGCATCCATCAGGCGCCTGACAGGGTGGTGGATCCAAGGGGGCGCGATGTTCTCGGCGCACAGCAGTCCGAGTGGTACGGCGGCAATCACCGCGGCAAGGGTACCCCAGAGGGCGATCTGGATCGTGACGATCAGCTCGCGAACGTAGATACGCCAGTCCCTAAAATCCGGGGGGAAGAAATCCCGGGCATAGGTCAGCATGTTTTCGGAGTCGCGAATCAGGGCCATCGGCCTGATTTCAGCGCCATGCCAGGCCCATCCCATCACTAGAACTGCAACAGCCCAGGGCAGCCACCTGAGCCACGAGTGTCGCTCACCGGCTTCGCGCGCCCGAAGCAAGTCGAGCGCCCGCGCCTCCGAGGACACGGAGGCCTCGGACGCGGGACTCTCGGCAGAATGGCGAGTCGGCAAGATGCTGAGTGCCAGGTACGTCTTACTTCAAGGCGGCCAGCTTGGCGTCGATGGCCTCGATCGCCTTGGCCTTGTCGGCGGCAGACATGCTCTGGTCCGACTCGATCTTGCTGCGGTCGCGGAACAGTTCGAGCTGTCGGATCGGCTTCAGCTGGTCGTTCGAGGACGCCCTGAAGCCGCCATAGTTGTAAATGTTCTTCAGGACTGCCTTCTCAGCCGGATCCGCCTTGGCGTAATCGAGAACGAAGGTGCGCAGCTTTTCCTTGACGGCGGGATCGAGATCCTTGCGCCAGACGAACGGATCGCTCGGAATCAGCGGGCTGGTCCAGATTACGCGCAGTTGCTTGAACAGGTCGGGTCGGGTTGTTTCCAGACGTCCCATGTCCTCGGTGTTGTTCGTTGCTACATCGAGTTGCTTGGCGAGGACCGCCTGAATATTGGCACCATGGCTGCCATTACGTACGGTCTTGAAGGTGGATCGGGGATCGATCCCACGCTGAGCGAAGATGTAGAACGACGGCACCAGGAACCCCGAGGTCGAGTTCGGATCGCCGATTCCGAAATTGATTGACTTGCCCCCCGCAATGACGTCATCGATTGACTTGTAGGGACTCTCGGCACGGGTGATCAGCAGGGCATGGTAGCCGTAAGTACCATCGGCATACATCAACTGCGCGAAGATCTCGCCATTGGATCGATCCACAGCCTCCATTGCTGCCTTGTTGCCGTACCAAGCGACTTGTACCTTGTTGAATCGCATCGCCTCGATCACGCCTGCATAGTCGGGCGCGTAGAACGAGACGACCTTGAGACCGGTCTTCTTCTCCATGTCGCGAAAGAAGGGCTCCCACTTCTCGCGCTGCGCGCTGGCGGAGTCTGTCGCGATGATGCCGAAGTTGATCGTTTGTGCGCTTGCACTTGACGGGGTGGCCATCGCGGGGATGAACATTGCAAGGCTCAAGCCGGCCAAGGCGAGACGTCGGGTCGTCATAGGGCGTGCTCCAATGTGGTGTGCGGAATGGGTCGTGGTTGGTGCTTCGGATGAGATCGAGGGAGGCAGGGATCCTCGCTGGCCGAGTCGCCAAAGAGATCGGCCGCCTCGCTTCCATACAGCGAACGAAGGTCGGCATCGCTGAGTTGGACCGAGGGGCCATCAAAGACGATCCGCCCCTTTTGAAGCGCGACGATCCGCGGACAGTAACGGCGGGCGAGGTGAACCTGGTGAAGGCTTACAAGCACGGTCATGCCCCTGTTTTGGTTCAGAGTGCGCATGTGCTCCATCACGCGTCTGGCCGACTCGGGATCGAGCGAGGCCACCGGCTCATCGGCCAGCAGCACTTCGGCGCCCTGCGTCAGTGTTCTTGCAAGAGCCACCCGCTGTTGCTGACCGCCCGACAGTGTCGATGCCCGCTGCCAGGCTTGCTGTTCGAGGCCGACCGTAGCTAGAGCCTCAAGCGCATTCACCTTTGCCTCGATCGGGAAGCGGCCGGACAGCGCCCGCCATAGCGCAACCCTAGGCGAAGCAGCCACGATGACATTGGCGATGACAGATAACTGTCCCACCAGGTTGAACTGCTGAAAAACGACACCCATCCGGTGACGCAGTGCTCGGATGTCCGAGGCGATTTCGCCGTTCTTCTGAACCGTGTCCGATCCCAAGCGGATACTGCCAATTCCACGGTCGATTCGGGTCAGTCCGCAGAGCGTGCGAATCAGAGTCGACTTTCCGGACCCCGATGCTCCCAGCAGGCCGACCATCTCACCGGGGGCAACGCTGAACGACACCCGGTCAAGAGCGGGCGGACCCGCGCCGAACCTCTTGGATACTTGGTCGACGACGATCGACGATCGACGAGGATGATGAATTTTTGACATGCGCAGATCGTCGCGGACTGGCTTTACAAAACGATGAAGATCAGATGTCAGATTCATGACATATGTTTCTGCCCCACAGTCCGCATTGAGCGGATTGCCCAACGGGACCCACCTTCAACGATTCGTCACGTTCGGGCCGCAAGATCGAGCTCATGAAGAGCCCTGCACCCATCGAGGAAGCGACGGAAGCATCAACGTCGATCAGTGTCCGTACGGTATGGATCTCCGACCTCCATCTCGGAACCCCAGGCTGTCAGGCGGAGGCTCTCCTTGACTTCTTGCGGGTGGTCGAGTGCGAAACGCTGTATCTGGTAGGTGACATCATCGATGGCTGGCAGCTTCGTCGATCCTGGTATTGGCCTCAGGCGCACAACGACGTCATTCAAAAGCTCCTGCGCAAGGCTCGGAAGGGCACCCGGGTGGTCTTCGTTCCGGGCAACCACGACGAATTTGCCCGCCGGTATGTCGAGCACAACTTTGGCGGGGTTGATGTGGTCGAAGACTGTGTACACATCACTGCAGCGGGTCAAAGACTCTGGGTCACGCACGGCGACCTGTTCGATGGTGTCATTCAGTGCGCCCGCTGGCTCGCCTACGCAGGCGATATCGCCTACGAGTTCACGTTGAAGATGAACCGACACCTCAATGTACTGCGCGGCCGCTTGGGCCTTCCCTACTGGAGCTTGTCAAGGTTTCTGAAGCTCAAGGTCAAGCGCGCGGTGAGCTACGTGAGCGACTTCGAGCGGGCCGTGGCGAAAGAGGCGCGCCGTCGAGGCGTGGACGGTGTCGTCTGCGGGCATATCCACCATGCCGAGATCCGGGAGATCGACGGCATTCTTTACTGCAATGACGGGGACTGGGTCGAGAGCCTGACGGCGCTGGTCGAATGGCAAGACGGAAGTCTTTCGATCATTGACCGAAGCCCCGAGCGCCGTGCCGAGGCCCCGGCGTCAGTGGAAACCCCGACCGGCGCGATCGTCCCAGCGCCTGTTGTTCAGGGTCAAGCGGCCAATGCATCGCTCTTGATACGCGCCTCGGCCCGCGGGGAAGCATCTTCTCGTATATCGGCAGCCGAGACCGCCGGCCGACCGATGGAGTGATATTCGAAACCCCGGGTGGTCATCAGCGCCGGATCGAACAGGTTGCGGCCGTCCAGGATCAACGAACGTCGCATTCTTCGGGCGAGTTCGTCAAAGTCAGGACTGCGGAACTCCCGCCACTCCGTCACGATGATCAATGCGTCGGCTTGATCCGCCGCGGAAAGTGCGTCTGGATGGGTGGTGTAGGCGGAATTGTCACGCCAGAGCTCGGACGCATTCTGCGCAGCGACGGGATCGTAGCCTTGAACCATCGCTCCGCGACGCAGCAGTTCGTTTATCAAATCGACGCTGGGTGCCTCGCGCATATCGTCGGTGCCGGGCTTGAAGGCGAGTCCCCAAACGCCGATGCGAATGCCCTGGAGATCCGGTCCATAAATCTCGACCAGCTTTCGAGCCAGGACAGACCGCTGGTGGTTGTTGACTGAAACAACGGAATGAATAATCGACATCTCAATGCCGGACTCGCGGCCCAGGTGTGACAGTGCGCTCAGGTCTTTCGGAAAGCACGACCCTCCCCAGCCACAGCCTGCGTAAAGGAACTGCGTCCCGATCCGGCTGTCCGAGCCGATCCCGATTCTGACTTCCTCGATATCTGCGCCCAAGCCCTCAGCGAGTCTTGCCATCTCGTTCATGAAGCTGATACGCGTTGCCAGCATGGCGTTGGCAACATATTTCGTCAGTTCAGCGCTGCGGGGGTCCATGACGATTATCCGATCGCGATTTCGCAGAAAGGGAGCATAGATCGACCGCATCAGCAGCTCTGCGCGGTCGCTGTCGCAGCCCAGGATCACGCGATCCGGGCGCATAAAGTCGTCGACTGCAGCGCCCTCTTTGAGGAACTCCGGATTCGAAACCACAGAATAGGCGAGGCTGAGGCCTCTTTGACTGAGAGCGGAGGCAATGATGCGGTCGACCTGAGCCGCAGTCCCGACGGGGACCGTACTTTTGTTGACGATTAGCTTGTAGTCCCGCATTTGCTCGCCGATCAGCGCCGCGAGGGGGAGCACCTGGCTCAGGTCCGCGGAGCCGTCCGCCGCCTGGGGCGTTCCCACGGCGATGATCAGAACCGTGCCGTAATCGATGCCGGTGTCAATCGAGTTCGAGAATGCGAGGCGTCCTGCCCGTTGGTTGCGATCAATCAGGACATCAAGGCCCGGCTCGTGGATCGGAGTTTCGCCGCTTCGAAGCCGGTTCAGTCGCTCTGCGTCACGCTCGATGCACAACACGCTGTTACCCATCTCGGCCAGGCAGGCAGATGCCACGAGCCCGACATAGCCCGCCCCGAATACGGTGATCTTCATCGCAACCTCGTTGATCCGGAAAGGACCGATTCGACTGGACGATCGTGACGTAGCGGTGACGGAGACCTTACGAAAATATGACGGTCAGGTGCGGTCGACCTTTTTGAAGGTAAACAGGGCCTCCCCCATCCGGATTCGATAGCCTGGTTCGATCTGCGAGGCGAGCCCCAAGCCCTTGGGCACGAAGGCGATGATGGTCGACCCATGTTCGAACCAGCCCATGAGATCGCCTTTCGAAAGACCGACATCGCACGGGATTTCGTTGGGGCCCTGATAGCGCAAGTGCAGGCGAACGTCCGCGAAGCTGAGGCGCAGACTTGCCACCAGGACTGCAGCGACGGGAACCAGTGCCATGGGCAAATTCTGCTCTCCGAGGCGAAGGCGGATCACGGCGCGCTCGTTGCGGCAGAACAGTCGTTCGATTCGGGCCAGCGCTGCCGGATTGACATTCCAGACGTCCCCCGCCAGATACGTCACATGCTCGATGCGACAATGGTGCGGAGCGTGAAACCGGTGATACATCGCCGAGGTCAGCCTCAAAGTGACGTAGGTTCCGTCGATGAAGGCGCTCGGGTCCTGCGTGGGCCCGAACAAATCGCCAAGCCGGTAGGGCTGTCCCTTCGCCTGGAGCAGCAGGTCGCGATCGACCGTTCCGCAGGCTCCGACGATGGCGTCGCATGGGCTGCACACTACCGCCGGGTCTGGGTGGATCGGTCTCGCCCCAGGCGCCAGCTCCCGGGTAAAGCAGTCATGAATGCTGGCGAAGTGCTGCGTTTTGGCGTCCGACAGGTCGAGGTCGGTAAATAGCCGCCAGATCGCGATGCCTGAGCGGGCGACGACCGGGTTGCGCACCTTGCTGATTCGACCGACCAGATGGGTAAGCGCCGCGCGGGGGATACGGTTGGTCAGCACAAAGTTGAGTCGCTCGAGTGCGACCAGCGAGCGGATGAAACTTTTCATCGGATTGTCAATTTTTGAGATTAGAAGGACTCGATTGATTTTCTAAAGGATCATTTTCGTGGACGAACAAGTTGCCCTTTCTGCGCTTGCGATCGGGGCCCTGGCCTGGGCACTTCCCAAGCTCCGCCATCGGATCAATCTGTCGCGGGCGAAACATCGGTCGCTCGCTGGACACTCCCGAATTGCGAAACGTATGGCCGGGTTCGTCCGCAGAGTCGACTACGAAGATGAGCGCTTCTTTTGTGCGGATGACGCTCCGGCTGCAGTCGTCGCCCAACGCCAGCTCGGCTTCGAGCGCCTGTCCGAGCAGTGGCGTGCACAGTTTCAGACTGGTATAGAGCTGAGCGCTGAGGCGCGCGGAGCGATTGCCGATCTCGGGTTTACCAGTCGCTATCGCGTTCCGTTCCAGTTCACCGAGAAGGTCGGTTCGGCCTTGCCCTCCAGCAGCTTTGTCGAACTCAGTAACGGGCCCCAGGTACGTGATCTCGATGGCAACGTTCTCCACGACGTGAGCGGTTCGTATGGTGTCAACCTGTTGGGGCATGAGTTCTACAAGCGCTGTATTTCGGAAGGACAGGCGATGGTCGCGGAACTCGGGCCGATCCTTGGCGCTTATCACCCGGTCGTCCTCGACAACGCGAGGCGATTGAAGCTCATCTCCGGACTCGACGAGGTGTCCTTCCATATGTCGGGTACCGAAGCGGTGATGCAAGCCGTCCGTTTGGCCCGGTACCACACGCGAAAGTCGCACCTCGTCAGGTTTTGCGGTGCCTACCACGGGTGGTGGGAAGATGTGCAGCCGGGGCCCGGCAACCCGTCCGCGCCCCGCGAGACATACACCCTGCGCGACCTCGACGATCGTAGTCTCAAGGTGTTGCGTACCCGAAATGACATTGCGTGCGTCCTGGTCAACCCCTTGCAGGCCCTGCACCCGAATTCGCCTGCGCCTGGAGACTCCTCGTTGGTGGACAGCGCCCGCCGGGCCGGATTCGATCGCGAGCGTTACGCAGCCTGGCTCGCAGAATTGCGCAAGGTTTGCACCGATCGCGGCATCGTGCTGATTTTCGACGAGGTCTTTTTGGGCTTTCGCCTTGCCTTGCG
>JBIKVK010000254.1:0-5097 GCA_044356835.1 Burkholderiaceae bacterium | reverse complement strand
GACGAATTTGAGCGTATCGCGCGTCAGCGTCCCGGCCTGAAGCCCATTCTGCTCGAGGCGCTTCCGGTATCGACGTACGATTACCGCCTGGCGAATGACGGTATTTTCGATATTCCGCACTTTCTGGATATTGAAATGCTCTCGACCGGAACGATTGACCGCAGTCTGCGGCCCGGCGAGCCGGTGGGCATGCGTATCGTGACGGTGCGAGCCAGCTTGATCGAGCGGTCCTCCCAGCGCCCGCTGTTTTCGCGAGAGTTCACGGTATACGTGCCGGGCATGGTGCCCACCGTGGGACGTGCTGAGCTGCCCGCTGAACTCGAGCCGGGGGTGCGGGCGGTGTCTGCGCAATGGTGGCAGGCTGCAGAGCAAGCCCTGGCCTGCGAACCGCTCCGCGTCGAAGGTTTCCCGGACTCTGCCTCGACCATCATGATTCCGATGGGCTCGGGTGCCGGTGTCCGGGTAGGGGATCGTTGGCTGTTGACCGACGAGGCCCGCTTACCGGCGAGGCTGCTAGAGCCCGGTGCAATGGCCGGTCTTCAGATGGGCGAAGTGGTCTCGGTCGGGCGTTTCCGTTCGACGCTCAGGCTAGAATCCAAACCGGATCGGCCCCCCGGTCCGGCCATCCAGGAGCGAGGTGTTCAATGGTTCGCGTTCCCGTTGTAGGCGGCTCGTTGGCAGCCCTGGCCCGCATCTCCGTGGCGGCTTTGGCCGTTTCCGCGTCGACATTCTCGTTGGCCGAGGTGGTGCATTCTGGGCTGGGTGACTTCCCTGCGGCTGCCCAGGCAGGCGCCCAAGTGGCGATACCTGCGGGGCAGCAGGGTGGCTGGCAGTACATGGTCAGAAGCGGCGACACTCTGGATCGCATCATTGCCCAGACGCAGGCGGCCAGCCCCTTCGCATTGGCCTTCCTTCGCGAGGCCTTCGCAAAATTGAATCCCGCTGCGTTGCCGCGCGGTGCCAAGGGGCCGCTCTTGGCGGGTACCTTGTTGCGCATTCCCACGTCCGCGGAGCTGCGCCAGCTCGCCTTCCCCGAGCTCGAGTCGGGGGGATCCACTTCGCTCGCCTCCTCCGCAGCGCCGGGTCACGCGGCCCCCATGAGCGCTGCTCAGCGTCAGGAGTTCGAGCAGCGCCACTGGATCCGCTTCCCCTAGCGGAAGATCGATGGTCGCTCCGGAGGCCATAGGGCCGCTGCAGCGATATGCGGCGCTCGTCGCCGAGGTTCCGGTGATTCGTCTGGCCGAACCGCTCGCTCGAGAACTCGGGCTGCGCGAGGGGCAGATTGTCCAGGCGAGTCTCGATATGCAGTCCGATGGCGTTGCGCTCAAGCTGAATGAGCGCCTGTTCATGCTGCCGCCCGGCTGGCAGCGCTACGCGAACGGGGACATGCGCTGGTTCCAGTTCGTTCGCCAGGGGGGTGGGGTTGGCCTGAAGATGCTTCCCCCGGGGGCCCAGCCGGGGGTGTCCTCTGCCGGTTCAATGGCGTCGGCGGGTGCGATGCCTCCGACGTCCCCGCTCGGCGGTGCTCCGTCGTCGGCAGTCGGTACCCCTGCGTCGGCCACAGGCGCCGCAGCCACGTCCTCGGCGCGTCTTGCCGAGCTACTGGGGCGGCCGGCAAGTTTCGATTCTCTGTTCAACGCGCTTCGTCCGGGGGGGCTCGAATCTCTCCTTTCCGCCCAGCCCGGAGGGCAAGCGCTCGCCAGTGCGTTGGCCGCGCTTCGCCTCCGGGTGGACTACCTATCGGCCCAGGCGATCCAACAGTCGATTCTCATGAGTGGAATGTGGTCCGAGTCATTGCTCGCCTCGGGCCGGCTCAATCCAGGAAACGATCTCAAGGTGCTTCTCCGACAGGCTCTTCGGCTGTTGGGACCCCGTTCGGCGCAGTCCGAGGAGCTGAGCTCGGCACTGGACGCGATCGAGCGCAAGCAAGTGGAAACCTTGCAAGCCCAGAACGATCAGCGGATGGTTTTCTCGGTGCTGCTGCCTTTTGCGGATGCAGAGCCTGCATTGCTGCGCTTCGAACGCGAGCCCAGACGCTCGGCCAAGGCGCCGCAGCGCTACGTCATTGACTTTCACCTCAAGCCCGGCGCACTGGGGGATCTCTGGATCAAGACCGGCGTGGTGGCCTCGAGCGTGGATGTTACCGTCTGGACGCCCCGTGCGGACATTGCCTCCCTGGTGGGCCAGTTCAAGGACGAACTGGCCTTCGAATTGTCTGAAGCCGGATTGCAGTTGCAGCGGTTTGACGTGGTTGAAGGAGCGCGTCCCGATCTTCCCGAGCAGTCCGTAGTGCCTCCCGCCCTCGGCGTTTTCGACATGAAGGTCTGAGTCATGCGCCGAAAATCAGCCATCGCGCTCGAATATGGCGCCCAGACGCGTGCTCCTGTGGTCGTCGCGAAGGGCACCGGCGAGCTCGCCGAGCGCATCGTCGAGGAGGCCAGACAAAGAGGAGTCTTTATTGCTGAGGATCCGCAATTGCTGGAATTGCTGGGCAGCCTCGAGATGGACGATGAGATTCCGGTGGAGTGCTATGCCGCCGTGGCCGTCATTCTGGCCTGGGCGTATCGACTGAGAGGAATGGTGCCCGGGGGCGACCGGAGCTAAACGGACTGGTTGTCAGGCCTGAGCGTACGCATTACGGCGACCTGGTCGCGCCATCTTGCCGAGGCGGTCATACAGGGTCACGGTAGAGCCGGTGCCGTCTCCGTGGCCCACGATGGTGCTGAGCGCTCCCTGGATGGCTTCGCGTTTTCGGATGATCAGAAGCTCGTTGCGGCGGTGGAGGTCGCGGCATTCGAGCATGGTGATTCGAAAATGGTCCCAGGCGGAGAGCCATTGCGGACTCAAAGGCTCGCCCCGTGCGACCAGAGCATGATGGGCTGCTACGACCTCGGAGAGCTCGGCGAGAAGCTGTGTTTTGGGGATCTGGAGCTGCTCGAAACGATCGATGGCTTGTCCTCGAAGGGCGACGAACTCATCCTCCAGCAGTCTGCGGAGGCGGTCGCAGCGCTCCCGCGCGGCTACCAGGCGGTCGAGGTCGATCTGTTGCGTCATGCTGGACTGTATCCGGGTTACTTGCCGACCGGGCCGAGCATCGCTTCGAGAGCGACGAAACTCTCGGCGATTCGCTTGGGATCCAGGGGGTATCGACCCTCGACGATGGCCTGTCGGATGGCCTGGACCTTGGCTTCGTCGAAATCGGGCGCCGCCATGGCCTGCCGGCTGGCTTCGCCGACCTCGTTACGGTCTTCTGACCCAGAGGCGGGTGCGCTCGGGGCCGGGCGTTTTTCCGCCGCGACGCCTGCGGTGCGACCTTCGGTGGTCTGCACGTACAGCGATCCGCTTAAGTTATTGATTGGGCTGGTCATGTTGGTTCCTTGAAGGAGGGGAAACGGCTTTCCCCATCGACGGATTCGACCCGGGGCGCGAAAACTTTAGCATCAAAGGGCACGGGCGGTTCCCTGGCCCGTGGCAATCCCGGCGAGGGTCTTGCCCGAGTCGGGATTTCGCATCTTCAATTGCTCTCCGACCCGCGCATCTTCCATGGCCTCGACCCTGACGTTGATCTCGATACCGGAACGGTTGACGGTGAGCAGTACGAGTTGGCCTTTGCGGACCACCGTGCTGCGCTTGAGCTGGCTGGTTCGCAGGGTATCCCCGGCCCGCAACGGGGCGATCAGCTCGGCCTGCTCAAGACCTTCCGCGTTCGTCAGGTGGTCTGGAGGAATCTGCCTGCGGTCGCGCTCAACCAGCTCGAACATCGACTCGTCAAGCTTTTCACCTCGCATCATGTGCCGGCGGGCCACCAGCACCGGGCGAGCGTCAATGAGGTCTTCCTGCTGAAGGACATGCCCAGCCGGAACTGCGCGGCGAAGACTGAGCGCTCCTGCATCGGACGCCGGGACCGCACCGGGGGGCGCCTGGCGTCGGGGCATGGTCTCGGTGCGGGTGGTGCCCGTGCTCGCTCGGTCTCCCGCGGCCAGGGGAACCAGGGTCCGGATCACCACCATGACTTCATCGAGATCCTTGGACTCGATCGGCTCACCGGAATTGACGGCACGGACCAGGGCGCGTCCGATCGCAGCCGAGGGGTCGTTCAGCCCGCCGCCCGACTGTCGAACCATCCGGGTCGATAAGTCCTGTGCGCTCAGTACGTGCCCCAACGGCAGATCGCGGTTTGCAGTCAGTCTGGCCTCGAGAGCGACGATACCGACGCGGATGTACAGCTGGCGGGGCGGCTCGCTGCAGCGCGCCCGCACTGTAGTCTTGCTCTGGAAGGGGAAGTCGAAGCTGTAGCTGCCCGTGCATGTCGACGGATCGACACGACCGTCGAGCATGCCAATATCAATGGTGTCCATCGGGCTTCGGGTTTGGTCTGCGACCCAGGCGCGGGCCTCTTCGCGCAGGGCTTCTCGCGCAGCCGAAGACCGGTCGACCTCGGCAGGAATGGGTCGGATGGATGGGGTGGGGGCGATTCCTTCGCGTGCGCTCGTTCGCAGGGTTTGCGCTTGGACCGTTCCGCAGGGCGGCAGGACCGCAGCGGTGACGATAAGCAGCACGAAGGCCCAAGGAAGCGCCCACCGGCCGGACCCGACTTCATAAAATCTCATCATCTTCAACATCCTTTCGGATTGATGCTGCCGACCGGCGCGGCGGCCACGCTTGCGTCGAATATCCGACGTTTCATTCGTCAGGCATGGCGATTGCATAAACCGCGCCAGTTCCAATCCAAGGCGCGGCCAGCGTGGGTCAATCCAGTTCTTCCTTGACGGGGTCTATATCAGCAGACCGATGGCAGGCAGCCACCGGCTCGACGGCGCTTCGGACTTCGAGCCGGAGCTCCGGTCGAGCCGAGGGGTCCCCCTTCGCGGCGACGATGAGTCAGCAGCGGTCAGCCGCCGTGCCGGCTGGGGTCAAACCCTATGTGATCCAGTCGGGCGATACCCTGAGCCAAATCGCGCTCGATCGCTTGAAGGCCTTGGGCCGCTCGCACTCCGGGCCCGATATCGCTAAAGCAGTGGACGAACTGGCGCACGCGAATGGGCTGTCTGATCCCAACCGCATTCGGGCGGGGGAGTCCCTCCATCTTGAAGTCTT
>JBIKVK010000252.1:0-5181 GCA_044356835.1 Burkholderiaceae bacterium | reverse complement strand
ACATTCAGTTTCAAGGATCCTCGATGCGAGTGGGTATCGAAATTGGTGGCACCTTCACCGATCTGGTGGCCATCGGCCCTCGGGGCCTGATCACTGCAAAAGTGCCCTCTACCCCCGAGGAGCCGGAGGCAGCCGTCTTTGAGGCCCTCGACCGCATCGATACTCCAATCAGTGCCATCGATACGCTGATTCACGGCTCAACTGTGGCGACCAACGCGCTGATTGAACGCCGTGGAGCTCGAACGGCACTGGTGGTGACCGCGGGATTTCGAGATCTGCTCGAGCTGCAGCGCGAACACAAGAGTCGCAACTACGATCTGCGCTATGCGCGTACCCGCCCTTTGGTCGCGCGCGAACATGTCCTTGAAGCCCACGAACGGCTTGATGCGCAGGGACGGATCGTCGAGCCCCTCGATGAAGCCAGGCTTCAGCAGGATCTGTCGCAGCTCCTTGCCCATTCGGCACCCGACGCGCTCGCAGTCTGCCTCATTCACGCGTGCGCAAACTCAGCCCACGAGATCAGGGTTCGGGACATCGCGCGCGGCCTCGCCCCAGGACTCAAAGTATCGATCTCGTCCGAGGTGCTCCCAGAGCTGAGGGAGTATGAGCGCGCAAGCACTACGGTGATGAATGCCTATCTGGCCCCGATCGTCGAGGGCTACCTCGATCGTCTGCAAAACGGATTGGAGGCCCGAGGCTTTCGTGGTCGATTTCACCTGATGCAGTCCAACGGCGGCATGCTGACCGCGGAGCGATCCAGGCAGCATGCCGTGCGCATGCTGCTCTCCGGGCCCGCGGCGGGCGTCACCGGCGCACTCATGGCGGGGCGCGCCTCTGGCTTTTCCAATCTGATCACGCTGGACATGGGCGGTACCAGCACCGACGTCAGCCTGATCGCTCAGGGATCCCCCGCAATCACTACGGCTCGCCACGTCGACCGCCTGCCCATCCTCGCCCCGATGCTGGATATCACTGCGATCGGCGCAGGAGGCGGCAGTGTGATCGGGTTCGATCCTGCGGGGACCATTCAGGTCGGTCCCAGGAGCGCGGGCGCCCGCCCAGGACCGGCCTGCTACGGTCGAGGTGGAATGGAGCCCACCTTGACCGACGCGTGGCTGGTCATGGGACTGATTCGACCTGATCAATTTCTTGGAGGCGCGATGCCGCTTGATCGGGGGGCGGCCATCCGCACCCTGACTCCGATCGCAGATCGGCTGGGCCTGGGGCTGTTGCAGGCCGCCGAGGGCGTCTTTCATCTGGCCTGCGCGAACATGTTGCAAGCGGTCCGGCAGATCTCGATTGAGCGCGGCCACGACCCGCGCGACTATGCGCTGCTCGCCTACGGTGGCGCGGGGCCGCTTCACGCGTGTGTGCTGGCTGAGTCGCTGCAATCCGCTGCCGTGATCGTCCCTCGTCATCCGGGTTTGAACTCTGCGATGGGCTTGGCCGTGGCCGAGTTCCGGATGGACTACGTGCGATCCAGAATTCTCCCTGTCGGGCCAGAAGCCGATCAGGCAATTGCGGAAGTCTTTGCCTCCTTGCGAGACGAAGCGCACCGGGATCTCCATGCCTTGGGCGAGCCGGAGGGGGCGCGGGTGGAGTACGCGGTGGACTTGCGCTACCAAGGGCAGGGGTATGAGCTGTCCATCGAGGCCGAACCCTTCGGTCCGACCGGGGCCGCAGGATCAGAGGCATTTAGGGAGGTCCTGCTGCAACGGTTTCATGTACTGCACGAGCGCAGACTCGGACACTCGTTTCCAACTCAGACGGTCCGCGCTGTTCACTGGCGCGCCAGCCTCAGGATCGCGCAACCGCCGGTCGGTCATCCGGCGATCGTCCATCCCGGACAACCGACCGGAAGGCCCACCGAACGGGGCGTCGTGCACTGGGGAGGCGAATCAGTCGCCTGCGCTTATGTCGACCGCTCCGCCTTGTCACCGGGCGACTCACTCATCGGAGCAGCAGTGATCGAGGAGCCCTCTGCGTCGACATTTGTTCCACCAGGCTGGATAATGGAAGTCGATCCTGCCGGCGCACTGATCATCCGAAAGGCGGCGGCCGGCCGCTCATCTTCACTCTGATTTCAGCGAGACGATCGACGCCATGAACGCACCTCATCGAGATCTCGCCCCACAGAGATCGTCTCACTCAACGCCCGACCCCATCACGGCCCGGATTATCGACAGCGCACTGATCGCGGCGACTCGCGCCATGGCTGCGATCCTGAAACGCTCCGCTCGCTCGACCATCATTCGGGAGACCCAGGACTTTTCCACAGCAGTGCTGGGCGCTGATGGCAGTCTCGCTGCCCAATCTGAGGCGATCCCACTTCACCTTCACTCTCTCGGCTATGCCCTGCAACATTGCCTGCGACTGCATCCCGCCGAGAGCCTGCGCGAAGATGAAGTGCTGTTGGTCAACGACCCCTACCATGGCGGCCAGCACTTGCCCGATATTCAGGTGTTCTCGCCGATCATGGTCGACGGTCGATGCGTCGCATTTGTCGGCAATCTCGCCCACCATACCGACCTGAGTGGCGGCATCGGTTCGATGAACCCAACGGCGATCGACGTGTTTCAAGAAGGCATGCGTATCCCGCCCATTCGTATGGTCCCAAGCCGAGACCTTGACGCCGCGTTTGGGCGGCTTCTCCTCGCCAACAGCCGACAGCCGCAAACGCTCCTCGCTGATCTCCAAGCGCAAATCGCTGCCAATCGCACGGGTCAGGAGCGTGTCCTCGAATTGATCGCAAAGTATGGGCTCGACACTGTGCAGGCCTCGATCGTGATCGCACAGGATGCGCGTGAGCGCGAAATGCGCGATGCCATTCAGACCATCCCCGACGGCGTTTATCTCGGTGAGGACGTGCTGGATGGTGACGGCTTCGACACCAAGCCGCTCAAGATCAAGGTTGCCGTCACGGTCGAGGGTGACCGAATCCATGTTGACTTCACAGGAACCGACGGCCAGGCTCGGGGCTATGTCAATTCGCCCATCGCCTCGACGCTGTCCGCGGTGGGTACGGCGATCCGGGCGCTCATCGGCTCCCCGGAGACGCCCACGAACGAGGGCAGCTTCCGGAGCGTTTCGGTCCATGTGCCCGAAGGGTGCCTGCTCAATCCCCGCTACCCGGCACCTGTGAGGCTGCGGATGAACTCTGCGGGTCGGGCTTATGGCGCAGTCCTTCGGGCGCTTGGCCAGGCCGTTCCTGATCGAGCCGCCGCCTGCGGGTTCGAGACAACCACCTGCGTCAACCTGGCTCGAATCGACACCCGGGGATACTCAATCTACATGGAGCCCTTGCGGGGCGGGCTCGGTGGAGCTGCCGACTGCGATGGCGCGGATGCCATCAGCCAGCTGCTCAGCAATTCGGCCAACACGCCGGTCGAGATCGCTGAGAGCGACAACGATTTCTTCCGCATTCGCGAATACAGCCTGAGGATGGACAGCGGCGGCGCAGGCCGTTTCCAAGGCGGACTCGGTTGCGTGCGCGAGTATGAGATCACGGCCCCTACGGTCGAGGTGTTGTTTTCGTCTGACCGGGCCAACAACCTGCCCTGGGGCATCGCGGGCGGCGAGGAAGGCACCACCGGGCAGGTCTTTGTGATTCAGGGCGAACAGCGCCGGCAACTCCCTGCCAATGGTGGTACGGCCACCCTGCGTCAGGGCAATCGCCTGCGGGTCGAAACCGGAGGCGGCGGAGGACTGGGGATGCCTGGGGCGAGAGACCGCGACCAGGTCGGCCGCGACCTCAAATCCGGGCGGATATCCGCCGAATTTGCGGCGCAACGCTATGGTGTGCATTTGGAGGAGAAAAAATGAACAGCTCGATCGAACATGATCCGATTCATCGTCGCCGAATTCTGGGTGCTGGCGCGGCGCTCGCCGTGCTCGCCCCGATGGCATCGCACGCCCAGGCAGTCAGCCCTCCGCCGCGTCCAAATGCGGAGCGATCAATGCAGATCGGCGGTGCCGCGATTGGTCAGTTTGGTCATCTGGTCGCCACCGGCTGGGCCAAGGCGGTCACCCACGCGCCCGGCTACCGCGCGACGCCGGTCGCGACCAGCGGATTCGTCGAAAACGCCCAGTTGATCGGTCAGGGCAAGATGCAATTCGGCTGGGTTGCGGGGCTGACCATGGACCAGACCCGGGCAGGGGATGAGTCCGTCATCACCAAAGCAGAACTCGCCAAGATGCGCGGCGTTTTCACCCTACCTGCGGGTGCCCACCACGTGGTGGTGCTGGCCGATTCGCCGATCCGCAGACTCGAGGACCTCAAGGGAAAGCGCATTTCAGGCTTCGGTCGAGGCTCGCTCGGTTGGACCTACGTCAGCGATATTCTGAGCTTGGTGGGAATCGGCAAGAGCGCTTACCGCGAAGAGCCGCTTGGGCCGTCGCAGGCCATTCAAGCCCTCAAGGACCGAAAAGTCGATGCCGTCTGGGGAACCGGCAATCCGCCCAATGCGTCCATTGTCGAATTGGCGGCCACCCATAAATTCCGTTTGATCGCCATTCCGCCGGATGTACTTTCAAAGCTCGAGGCGATGGCGCCCAGTTGGCAAAAAGCGCTGATCCCGAAGGGCGTCTACAACAACGTCGAGCCGAACGAGGATGTGGCGAGCGTACAGCAGACGCAGATTGCGACCACTTCGACTGCGGTGGATGCAGACATGGTCTACGCGGCGACCTGGGCCGTGATGGAGCATCTGGGCGACTTCTGGTCGGTTCATCCCGGGGCCAAACTGCTCACTTTGCAGACGGCGCTGGATGGGCTGCCCATCCCGCTCCACGCGGGCGCGGTCCGCTACTACCGCGCACGCGGCATCGCACTACCGGATCGCCTGATCCCGCCCGAGGCGCGCTGATGCGGGACCGCTCGTTGCACGGCTGATGTCCTCGACTCACACAACCCCGGTCTGGGTGGAGCGGGCGACCGGAGTCGCTTCGCTCCTCTTGCTGGGGTTTATCGTCTGGACCGCGCTGGCTGGAGAGTTTTCAAACGATATTCAGCGCGGCCTGCCCTATCTCGTCATCGGGCTGCTCATTGCGCTGCGTCTGCCGATGGTGGCGCACGGTCACTGGACTCGACTGCTGGATCTTGCGCTCGCCCTGGCGGCCGCCTATGCCGTGCTCCATGTCATCATCAACGGCGATCTGATCGCTCGCCGACTGGGCCGACTC
>JBIKVK010000251.1:0-5273 GCA_044356835.1 Burkholderiaceae bacterium | reverse complement strand
CCGAAGCCTTCAATGCCTCTCGGGCGATGTATGGCGAGGCGGGGTTGAGATCGCTCCTCGAGGCGCCGAGCGAGCGCGATGCCGGTCAGCTGGTCGCAGCAATTTTCGATGATGTGAGTGCGTTTGCCGCAGGCTTTGCGCAGTCTGATGACATCACGGTTGCAGTTCTGGATATCGCGCAATGAGCTCGGTGATCATCCCTCAAAATCTTCACACGGCGAGTCGACCTGCTCCGGTGGTTGCCTCTGACAACGCACTGGTGTACCCGTGTTTTCTGCTGGGACCGAAAGCATGAGTGAAAACGGCGCTGCGGTTTCGCCGCAGTTTGAGGCGCTTTTGTCGGCCTTTGTTCAGTCGGTCGGCTTGCAGGGTACTCCGGATGCGTTTGGGATCGAGTTTCAATCCGGAGATCATTCGGTCGTTGTGTTGCCTCATCCCACTCGAGAAGACGCTCTGGTGGTGGAGGTGTCGGTCGCCGAGCTCGACCCATCGGGGAGCGATCTGTCAGCGCTCCTCAAGATGTTGCACGTCATCAACGAGGCCTCCCGCTTCGAGCACGGCTGGACGATTACAGTCACCCCCGAAGATAGAGTCTTGATCTATCTGGTTCGAGAGATTTCCGATACCTCGACGGGCGATCTCGAAACTCTGCTTGCCGAAGGAATCGATCGCGCTGACGCCCTCCGTCAGATCATGCTTGATCAGGCTGAAGTAGAGCCGGTGACTGGGATGGACGACGAAACCAGCGCGCGACTAGGAGAGAGGGAAACAACCGTGCCCTCACCCCTGAGCGGCTTCATCCGGGCGTAAAGCGGCGCGATACGCGTTCGAGATCAGGCAGATTTCTGGATCACGCCCTTCATCGCATCCGTAGTTTCCTTGAACACGGTGCTGATGATCTGAACCAGCATCGACCACTGCTGGACCTGCTGCTGCAGATTCAGCATGTCGACCGTACTCACTTCCTGACCTGACGCTTGCTGGATGGCAGACCGCAAGTTTGACTCGCGGGTATTCAGGGCCTGGCTGCCAACCTGAGTGATGAAGTCGGCTGATATTGAGGATGCGCTACTGATCATTTTGCGAGCTCCCGAACAAGGAATGTAACTCTGGCCCCCCTGGGCCGCCCGACGCAGAGTCAGGGACTTTCAACCGGTTCAATATAGCAGAGGCCGTTTGTACTGCCAATCGCGCGCTGTTCAACTGCGCCATGCGCTCGGCCGACTGCATTTGGGACATCTCGACGGAAAGCCTCGCCTCGATCTGGCGCAGGTGTTCGATCAGGTCGCCCTTGAGGGCCTGCGCTCCGGGGCCCTGCAAGCGCTCGAGCAGGTCGGAGGGCGGCACTTCCCGGTCAGTCGGGGGGGTATTGCTGGAGGACCGTTCCATGTCGCCTGCATCGGCACCGGTCATGCTCTGCCCATCGGTACGACTCATCGTGGACTGCTGACCCTTCGCCCGCGGACGTCTTCAAGCACCAGCGTTCGCGCCTCGATCGCGGTCAGGTACCAGCCACCCACCCGCCCACCAGGCAACCACTTTTCCCCGGAACCCAGCACGACGTAGGGCTGGGCGCCGCTAACCACGATACGGATGTCGGGCAGTTCGGGCAAAGGCGGCTCCTCGGCCGGCACATCGGGCAGCACCGGGATCGCCGTGACCGGAGCGGGAGGGGGCGGGATGAATGCTGCGGACGGGGCCCCCGCCGCTTGTGCAGCTCCCGCCGTGAAAGGCATGCCCTCAATCTCGGCAAGGCGAGCCCGCTCGACGACCGACACCTCGAGCGCCTCGGGTAGCGCCTTCGCCAGCCACGCTTTGAAGGCGGCCAAGTCAAGCCGCGCGCTCTCGGCGTCCACCAGCAGTACGCGGCCGATCGGGGCGGGTCGCATCCGTACGGACTGCGGTGTTTCGCGCTGAAGATCGGCGACCCGCTGTGCAAATTCGCGTTGGGTCAACACGCCCTGAACCAACCTCCGCGTGACCCGGCGCACCGCGGCGATCATCCGGTCGAGCTCGTCGTCATCCGCCACGACGCCGACCAGACGCAGGCGCCCATCGTTGAGGGGCATGACCCGGACGCGGTCCATGAGCCCGGCCTGCGCCAGGGCTGCACGGACCGAATTTGGATCGACGGTGTTGTTGGCGACCGACGTATCTTGAGGCGCAACTGCGCTGGCCGACACATTCGAATCAGGAGTCGTCCTAAGGCCGAATACGACAGCGAGGCCAATCGCCAAGAGCGCCGCCGACGCGATGGCGGCCACTACCCATCGTCGGCTGTGCCGCGACGACCCGGCTGCGGGGTGGTCATCGGCCTCCTGAATACTGCCTGCGCCGTTCGCCGCGCCCGAATGATCGGGCGCGGTATCCTCAGGGGTGGTGCCCCGGGTGTCAGCCGATGTGGACTCTGGGGCGCCCCCGCTTGTCGTACCGGCGGCCGATTCTGAAGAGGCGGGGGCATTCGCGTTTAGACCGGGCTGCCGGTCGAACAGGAGCTTGGGCTGGGCCACCCAGCCCGACTGTGCCGGCGCAATTGCCAGAATCAGCGACCCCCAGCGCCACGCTCCGGTCGTGCCGAGATCGGATTCGAAATCGGCTTCGCGCCACTGCCATTGGCCGTTGCTGCACACGAGTTCGGCCGAGCCCGGAGCGTCGCTCAGCACGACATCGTGATCGAGCCCCGGCCCCACGGAGATCCGTGCACCGTCGGCCGGAGCGCTGCCACCGGGCAGGGTAATGCGCGCGCCCTTGTGCACGCCGGAGGTGATGCGGAGCTCATTCGCGGCGGCTGCGGCCGGAGCCGCGCCGCTCTGTGGCTGCTCGTCTGCGCTCATAGATCGATGCGCGCGAGCGGCTGGATGTTGATCTCGGGAACCAGTTCCTGGTAGGAAACGACCTGCAGGTCATAGAGATCCTGCTCGATCAATTTCCTCAGATAGCGCCGGATGTCCATCGAGGCAAGCAGCACCGGCAGGTGGCCTGTGGCCGGCAGCTTGCCCACGGCCTTCTTGATGTTTTCGACGAGTTTCTTGCCGACCGCCGGATCAAGCGCCAAATAGCTGCCCGCCGAGGTCTGGCGGATGGCCGCACGGATCGTTTCCTCGACTCTGGGCGCGAGCAAATAGGCCGGCAGCATGTTGCGCCCAGCGGAGTATTTGAAACTGATGTGACGCTTGAGCGCCCCACGAACGTATTCGGTCAGAAGCACCGAGTCTTTCTCTTTCTGACCCCACTCGACCAGCGCTTCGAGGATGGCGCGCAGGTTACGGATCGAGATATCTTCCGAGACCAGACGCTGAAGGATTTCGCCGATCTTCTGGGTCGGCATGACCCGCATCGCTTCCTTGACGAGGTCGGGGAAGCGTTGCTCCATCGCCGAGAGTAGGAAACGGGTCTCCTGAACACCGATGAACTCGGGCGCATATTTGCGCAGCACCGAGGCGAGGTGATAGGCGAGAATCTGGTTGGCGTCCATGGCCGAGAGGCCCGCTCGCAGCATGGCCTCCTGCATCGAATCGGGCAGCCAGATCGACTCGGTCATGCCAGGCAGGAAGGACTCCGATTTTTCGAATTGGGTTCCGAGCGCAGTGAGTGTCTGGGTCGGCTCGCGGGTCAGTAGCCACCCAGGCCGCAACTGCCCATGGGCGACTGGGACCTCCGAGAGCAGTACGCTGTAGCTGCCCTCGGGCATCCCCTCGGTGAATCGAAGGTAGATACCAGGAAACGGGACCCCCAACTCGAAGTAGAGCGAGCGCCGGATTTCGATCAGCCCGTCGTTCAGCGCGTTCGCATCGAGCGACCTGCGCAGACCCTCGGCGACATCGAGGATCAACGGAACGGTCGGGATGAATTCGTCAGTGCCGTCATTTTTTCTCGCGGGCTTGGCTCCGCCGCTGGGCGCAAGGGCGGGGACCTCGGTGACTTCACCCGTGGTTTCATCCACTTTACGCCGCGGCCGCAACCCCCAACCCAGTCCCAGCAGAAGGAGGGCGAGTACGATGAAGACGGGCGTCGGCATGCCGGGGATCAACCCCATGCCCAGGGCAATCATCCCGCCAATCATCAGCGCCCGCGGTTGGGCGAGCACCTGGCTGCCGATATCTTTTCCGACGTTGGACGGCTCGTCGTCCGCCTGCACCCGGGTCACGATCACGCCGGCGCAGATCGCAATGAACAGCGCCGGGATCTGCGAAATCAGACCGTCGCCGATCGATAAAATCGAGTAGGTCTGGACGGCTTGTCCGGCCGGCATGCCCCGCTGCATTACGCCGATCAGCATGCCGCCGAGCAGGTTGATGGCGACAATGATGATGCCGGCGATGGCGTCTCCCTTGACGAATTTCATTGCGCCGTCCATGGCGCCATACAACTGACTTTCCTTCTCGACGATACGGCGGCGGCGCTTGGCCTCGTCCATGTCGATCGTCCCGGCGCGCATGTCGCCGTCGATCGACATCTGCTTGCCCGGCATCGCATCGAGCGAAAAACGCGCTGCGACCTCGGCGACCCGTTCTGCGCCTTTGGTGATTACGACGAACTGAACGATGGTGAGGATCAGGAAGACCACGAGGCCCACCACCAAATTGCCGCCGACCACGAAATTGCCGAAGGTTTGGATGATTTCGCCTGCGTCGCCCTGCAGCAGGATCAATCGCGTGGTCGCAATCGAAATGCCCAGCCTGAAGAGGGTTGTGACCAGCAATACCGAGGGGAAGGATGAGAACGCGAGGGGCGAGGGCAGATAAAGCGCGACCATCAGCAGAACAGCCGAGATGGTCATGTTGATGCCGATCAGGATGTCCACCACCAGCGTGGGGAGCGGCAGGATCATCATGAACACGATGCTCACGAGGATCACCGCAAGCACCAAGTCGTTGCGGCTCGAGGCCAGGACCGCAAATCGTTGTAGGGCTCCCATCATCCCGCCTTCCTGAGCGCGTTCGCGCCGGCTCGGCCCGCCGCTTCGCGTCTCACTGTGCCCGATTCACGTTTCGACCTGAGGCCGATGTGGCTGCGCATCGCCGCCTGCGCTTCATCGATGCGGCCCAGGTCGGCGAGGACCCGGGCGCGTAGCGCGTAAAAGGTAGCGTCGACCGCGCCCCGAAGAGCAAGCTCATCCAGGGCAGCGAGGGCCTTGTCGTTACGACCGGCCCGAGCATGCGCGACCGCAACACCGCGCAAGTGCGGCAAGGCGGCGGGCTCGAGGATGTGCAGGCTGTTGTAGATAAGCGCGGCCCGGTCCACATACCCCTGCATCAGGTACAGGTAGGCGA
>JBIKVK010000044.1:0-18018 GCA_044356835.1 Burkholderiaceae bacterium | reverse complement strand
GCCTTGGTGGTGCGCGACCTTCCCTTTGAAATGCCGCCCGTGCACGTGGAAATGCTCTGGCACCGTCGCCAGGCGCAGCGCCCGGGCCATCAATGGTTGCGCGAAAACATCACTGCCGCCGCCCTCGAGGCGTTCAGGCGCGGTGGGCGCAAGTGATAACCTTCGAAGTGCTGTCAAGATCGCAAGTCGCACCTGAAAATTCCAGTCGTCTCACCCCGTGAGGACCCCAGATGACCGAGCCTTTGAACAAGGACCCGTTTGCACTCGATGAGGCATCGGAAGGCAGCGTTCGCCGATGGCTGCCCTGGGTGCTGGGCACCGTGCTTCTGATCCTCCTGGGCGGGTCGTGGTACCTGTGGCAGTCGATGTCCGATCCCAAGCCGCGGCAAACCCTCAGTTCAGCGCCCAAGCCCGGCATGACACCGTCGCCCGGCGCATCGCCAGCCCCCGCCTCTGGACCGGGAGGAGGGATCGCGGCTGGATCGCCCGCCCAAGCAGCAGCCGGAGCAGCAGGGGCTGCAGTGACCGGCGCGGGTCCTGCCGGCCTGCCCGCAGCCGGTGGCTCTGCTGCTGCACCCGGTGGCGGCTTGCCCGGGATGGCGGCCAATCGCGGACCGGGCGACCCAGCCGACCCGGCCGGCCGGGCAGGCACCGCCGGGTCGGGTGCGGCGGGCAGTGACGGCGCGAGCGCCGGCGTGGCTCGCTACCCCATTGAACGCTCGCTGGCCGGGTCCGGCCCGATCGACCCGGGGACCGCCACGCTGGATCCGCCCGCGGCAGACAAGGCGATCAACAACGCACTCAGCAGCGTCCCGGGACGCGAGCAGATCCTTCGGTTCGCGCTGCCCTCTGAGGTGGTCCGTCGATTCGTGCTCACCATCGACAACCTCCCGGGTGACACGATGTCGATGCAATACCGCGCAGTCAATGCCATCGGCGGGCCGCTTCGCGTCGAGCGCCGCGGGCCGGCGACCTATTTGGCCGCTACCAATGCATCCCGGTATGACGATTTTGTCCGCATGGCCGCGAGCATCGACACAAAGCGGCTCGTCGGTCTTTACAAGCGCTTCTACCCGCTCTTTCAGCAGGAATACAGCTCGATCGGTTATCCGGATCGGCACTTCAATGATCGACTGGTCGAGGCCATCGACGACATGCTTGCGGCGCCCAACCTCGAGGGGCCTGCCGAACTGATTCAGCCTCGAATCCTTTACGAATACGCGGATCCCGCCCTCGAGCGTCGCTCGGTCGGGCAACGGATGCTGATGCGCATGGGCCCGGACCACGCACAGCGGCTCAAGGCCAAGCTTCGCGAGATCCGTACCGCGTTGACGAACGAAACGCGCTAGTTGGTCGCGAGCGGTCCGCGCAGGAAAGCTGGGTCGACCCCGGGGGTATTGATCCATCGAACCCTGTCGGCAGTCCGGGGCTATCGTCCCGGGGCTATGATGGAACTATGACAAACGTCCCGATGCCATCTCTGGGTGCAGCATCGTCCACGGTCGCCGCTTCGGACAAGCCCCTGCGACTGAGGCGCAAGCCACTGCAACGTCGCGGTCAGGTCACGTTCAATCGAGTGCTTGATGCTGCAGAACAGATTCTGGTCGAGCGCGGTGTGCTTGAACTGACGACCAACCTGATTGCCAGTCGTTCGGGCGTCAATATCTCGTCGATCTATAAATTTTTCCCGAACAAACACTCGGTGATCTTGGCGCTCTTCGAACGCCACCTCAAGATCCGAGTGGACCATGTACGAAGCGCGATCGATGCCCTTGGGACAGCTCCTGACTGGCGGATCGCGCTCGATGCGGCCGTGGAGCGCAGCTACGAGGCCCGACGGCTCGCACCCTCCACCATCGTGGTCCTGAGGGCCATGCTCAGCTCACTCGAATTGCTCGAAGTCGATCAGGCCACGCGCAGCGAGCTGGCGCGTCTGTTCGCCTCGGCCCTGCGTGCGCGTTCAAGCCTGGACGACGAAACGCTTCAACGAGTCTCCCGTTGCCTGGTGGAGACTTCGATTGCCCTGCTTAATTACTGGCAGTCCAACGATGGATCGGGCGATCCGAAGATCATCGAGGAGGCCAAGCTGATGGCCCGGTCCTACCTGTCTTCCTATCTCGACTGAGCACCAGATTCAGCCTCGGCGCACCCGGGCGCCGGACGAGCGGGCCGGAGCAGTCAGGAAAGACAGGGCCGCCGCCGCAGCGGCGAAACCCATGGGCGCGGTCACGGTCACGAGCGAACCGTATCCTCCGCAGGCCAACGGTGCTCCGGGCGCCCCCAAGACATCCGCATCAACAATATGGCCGCCACCCGCCTCAATCCCAGAAGAGGCGTCAATCACGCAGCCGGGTTCGCCAGGTCGAGGCGTCTCGATCGAGTGAACGGCCGGCACACCGAAGGCTTCGCCCGCGCTGCGGCTAAATCCGAAGTCTCTGCGCAGCCTAGAACGCACCGAGGACAAGAGCGCATCTCCTCGGACGAGTGCAAGGTCGGAGCGGCGCAGCATCAAGGGATCGGTCCGAGCCCCTGCCGCACCACAGACGATGATCGCCTGCGCCCGCTTTCGAGCCAGGGCGATCATGGCCGCCTTGACGCGGGGCTGATCGATCGCATCCACGATCAAAGCATCGGGAGGAAGGAGGTCCTGCGCGTTGTCGACCGTCACGAAGTCATCGACCACGCGAACCTCCAGGCCGGGGGAAATATCCAGCAGGCGATGCTGCATGACCTCGACCTTGGCCGCGCCGAGGGTCGACCCCAACGCGGGCAACTGTCGATTGATATTCGATTCGGCGACATGGTCCAGATCGACCAAGGTCAGACGGCCCAGGCCGCTTCGAGCCAGGGCTTCGGCACACCACGAACCGACGCCCCCGATACCCACGACACAGACATGGGCCTCGCCAAGCCGATCAAGCCCGGCCGATCCGTAAAGTCGCGCGACGCCGCCAAAGCGACGTTCGCGCGATGACTGCGCCTGCGAGCCGCTCAGGGCAGCATCACCGTCGAACCGGTGGTTTGACGGCCCTCAAGTTCCCGATGCACTCGGGCCACCTCGGCAAGCGGGTAGCGCTGGTCGATCTTGATACGAACCTTGCCGGACAGCACCATCTGGAACAACTCTGCGGCCATGGCGTCGAGCCGCTCGCGCTGGGCAATGTGTGGCATCAGAGACGGTCGGGTAATGTAAAGAGAACCCTTGAGTGCGGTCAGGGGCACCGGGGGAACCGGCCCCGAAGCGTTGCCGAAGCTCACCATCATGCCAAAAGTCTGCAGGCTGTCGAGGGACATCTGGAAGGTGTCCTTGCCCACAGAGTCATAGACCACCGGCACCATCGCTCCACCAGTGATTTCCTTGACCCGCTCGGGAACATTCTCCTCACGATAAAGGATCACATGATCACACCCATGGGCACGGGCGAGGTCGGCCTTTTCCTTCGAACCTGCCGTTCCGATCACGGTCACGCCCAAGGCCTTCGCCCACTGCATCGCAATCAGTCCGACGCCCCCCGCAGCCGCATGAAAGAGGATGGTCTGACCGGCCTTCAGGGGATACGTACTGCGGAACAGGTACTGCACCGTGAGACCCTTGAGCATCATCGCAGCAGCAGTCTCGAAGTCAATGCCATCAGGCAGCTTGACGAGCACCGACGCGGCAATGTTGCGGGCCTGAGAGTACGAACCTGGCGCGCCATCGCAGTAGGCCACACGATCACCGGGCTTGAACTGGGTGACCCCCTCGCCCACGGCGGTGACCACCCCCGCACCTTCCTTGCCCAGACCGCCGGGCAAGGGCTGGGGATAGAGCCCACTTCGAAAGTAGACATCGATGAAATTGACGCCGATCGCGCGGTGCTCGACGGTGACCTCTCCCTTGCCTGGAGGGGGCAGGTCGATATCGACCAGCTTCATCACTTCCGCCCCGCCCGGTGCCTCGACCCGCACGACCTTGACCATGATGACTCCTTGAAAAAAAGAAACGACTGTAGATCGACTAGCGACGCCGACGACCCGTCATGGTACCGAGTAAACCCCGCACCAGTTCCCGCCCGATCGTGGACCCGATCGAGCGCGCAGCTCCAACAAACAACGCCGAGATCACCGAGGCCGCCTCGCTGCGCCCGCCTCCGCGGGGCACGTTGCGACCCTCGGATTGCGACTGACCGTCCTGACCGTGAGAGAGCGTGAGGCCTGCTTTCAACATCTCATAGGCCGATTCACGATCGATGCTCCGATCATAACGGTCCGCCATCCCGGAAGATCGCAGCAGGGCGGCTCGCTCGTCGGGAGTGACAGGCCCGATGCGCGAACCGGGCGGGAGGATGAACCCGCGCTCGACCATGGAGGGCCGGCCCTGCGGGTCGAGTAAAGAAATCAGGGCCTCCCCCACGGCCAGCTCGCCGATCGCCCGGACCGCATCGATCCTGGGATTGGGCCGCAAGCTCTCGGCGGCGGCTCGCACCGCCTTCTGGTCGGCGGGAGTAAACGCCCTGAGCGCGTGCTGGACCCGGTTGCCGAGCTGACCGAGGACCGCATCGGGAATGTCCTGCGGACTCTGCGATACGAAATAGACGCCGACGCCCTTGGAGCGAATCAGTCTCACCACCTGCTCGACCCGCTCCAAAAGGACCTTCGGCGCATCAGAGAAGAGCAGATGCGCCTCATCAAAAAAGAACACCAGTTTGGGTCGATCGAGATCGCCAGCCTCCGGAAGCGTCTCGAACAGCTCGGACAGCAGCCACAGCAGGGTAGTGGCATACAGCTTGGGAGCCCCCAGCAAACGATCCGCGGCGAGGATATTCACCATGCCGCGCCCCGCCGCATCGGTGCGCATCAGGTCTGCAATGTCGAGCATCGGTTCGCCGAAAAAGTGTTCGGCACCCTGGGCCTCAAGTTCGAGCAGCGCCCGCTGGATCGCACCGATCGAAGGACGGGATACCTGCCCCCACTGACCCGACAATTCGCGCGCGTTGTCGGCGGCAAACTGCAGCATCGCCCGAAGGTCTTTCAAATCCAGGAGCAGCAGGCCGCGATCGTCAGCGACCTTGAAGACCAGCTGCAGGACGCCCTGTTGTACTTCGTTGAGTCCCAGCATGCGACCGAGCAGCAGCGGCCCGAGATCGGACACGGTTGCCCTGAGACGATGCCCCTGCTCGCCCATGACATCCCAAAGCGTGACCGGCATGCCCGCCAGTGTGGGCGCCGGGCAACCGATCCGCGCAACCCGATCGAGGAGGCGCTGAGAAAGGACGCCCGGCTGAGCAATACCGGTCAAGTCGCCCTTGACGTCGGCCATGAACACAGGGACGCCCGCCATCGACAGACGCTCGGCAAGCAACTGGAGAGTGACTGTTTTTCCCGTTCCGGTCGCCCCGGTAATGAGGCCGTGACGATTGGCAAGGGCCGGCTGAAGGGCGATCGGGGCGCCTGCGCCGTGGGAGATTGGAAGAGCCATGTCCGGGGGGTCGGATGGTATGATCGAGGGTTGAATTTGGCAAGCCAGATTCGATCATGGCGCGGTTTCGCTCGGCAAGCGCAGGGTTAAAGGACCGATGCGGCCGGACTGATATGCGCCCGAACTGATGCGCCCGAACCTCGGTGCCCCAAATTTCGAACGAACACCTCAGGGACTGAAGACCATGGCCGGCCATTCCAAGTGGGCCAATATCCAGCACCGCAAGAATCGGCAGGATGCCAAGCGGGGCAAACTCTTCACGCGTCTGATCAAGGAGATCACCGTGGCGGCGCGTCTTGCCGGGGGTGATCCGGATGCCAATCCCCGATTGCGTCTCGCGATGGACAAGGCCTCCGAGGCGAATATCTCCAAGGACACGGTCCAGCGGGCGATCCAGCGGGGCGCCGGGGGACTCGATGGCGCCCATTATGACGAGGTCCGGTACGAAGGCTATGGCGTAGGCGGCGCGGCCGTGATCGTTGATTGCCTGACCGACAATCGAGTGCGTACCGTCGCCGAGGTCCGGCATGCCTTCTCAAAGAACGGCGGCAACCTCGGTACCGACGGATCGGTCGCCTTCATGTTCAAGCACTGCGGGCAGTTTCTGTTTGCTCCCGGCACATCCGAAGATCGGGTCATGGAAGCCGCGCTCGAGGCTGGAGCGGAAGATGTCATGACGGACGAAGAAGGCGGCCTTGAGGTGATCTGCGCCCCCGGCGACTTTGCCTCGGTCCGCGCCAGGCTCGAACAGGCCGGACTCAAATCGGCCGTCGCCGAGGTGACGATGCGCCCTCAGAACACGACGGCCCTCGCCGGTGACGATGCGCTTGCAATGCAGAAATTGATCGACGCTCTTGAAAACCTCGACGATGTCCAGCAGGTCTACACCAACGCCGAGTTTGACGAAACGCTCTGAGCGCGAACCCATTCGAATTCCTCATCCTCGAGATCGGCAGCCATCATGAAACTTCTCGTCGTGGGCTCGGGCGGGCGCGAACACGCGCTGGCTTGGAGGCTTGCGCAATCGCCCAATGTTCAATGTGTCTACGTGGCGCCAGGTAACGCCGGTACCGCCCGCGAGCCCGGGCTCGAGAATCTGGCGCTGACTTCGATCGACGCGCTGGCCGACTTTGCGACACGAGAGAAAATCGCATTCACCGTGGTCGGTCCCGAGGCTCCACTGGCGGCTGGGCTGGTGGACGAGTTCCGTGCGCGCAAGCTCAGGGTGTTTGGACCCACTCGGGCCGCAGCACGGCTCGAATCGTCCAAGGAGTTCGCCAAGGCGTTCATGGTTCGTCACGGCATCCCGACGGCCCGATACCAGAGCTTCTCGGACGCCGCCGCCGCCCACGCCTATGTGGATGCTCAAGGCGCGCCCATCGTGGTCAAGGCCGACGGACTCGCTGCGGGCAAGGGCGTGGTCGTGGCCATGACCCTGAACGATGCCCATCAGGCCATCGACCTGATGCTCGTCGACAATCGCATGGGCGATGCGGGTGCCCGGGTGGTCATCGAGGAATTCCTGAGCGGTGAAGAGGCCAGCTTCATCGTGATGGTGGACGGCCGCAACATCCTGCCGCTTGCCAGCAGCCAGGACCACAAACGGCTCGCTGACGGCGACCGTGGGCCCAACACGGGTGGCATGGGCGCCTACTCTCCGGCACCCGTGGTCACACCGGCCCTTCACGCCAAGGTGATGCGGGAAATCATCCGACCGACCGTTGAGGGCATGGCCGCAGAGGGAACGCCCTACACCGGTTTCCTTTACGCAGGGCTGATGATCGACGCTTCGGGTCAGCCCCGTACACTCGAATTCAACTGCCGGCTTGGCGACCCCGAGACCCAGCCCCTGATGGCCCGTATCCGCAGCGACTTTGCCCGAACGGTCGAACAGGCGATTGCCGGGCACCTTGATCAGGCCGAAATCGACTGGGATCGGCGTTTTGCGCTCGGCGTCGTGCTCGCCGCCTCTGGCTATCCAGAAGCTCCTCGTACCGGTGAGGCCATCAAGGGACTCCCCGAGCAGGCGAGCTGCCCCGATACTGGAGCTCTGGTGTTCCACGCTGGAACAGCGCAACGCGATGGTGAGACCGTGACCTCGGGCGGGCGGGTCCTGTGCGTGACCGGTCTGGGCGACTCGGTTCGCGCCGCGCAGGCCAGTGCCTATCGCACCATCGAATCGATTGCATTTGACGGCATGCAGTTCAGGCGTGACATCGGTTTTCGGGCACTTCACCGGCCCCCGCGAACCTGAGTGCCCCACGGTTTCAGCTACGGAGGTCGGATCATGAATCAGCACGTCGGTCAGGACACTGCAGTGATGCTCGACTCCGTGCGCAACTATCTGACGGGTTTGCAGGAATCCATCGTGTCGGCTCTGGAGGCTGCAGACGGCGGTCGCTTCATCCGTGACGCCTGGGATCGCCCCGAAGGCGGCGGCGGGGTGTCCAGAGTCATCGAGAAAGGTCAGGTACTCGAACGCGGCGGCGTGCTGTTCTCACACGTGCGCGGCGATCGGCTCCCAGCCTCCGCGAGCGCTCATCGCGGCAACATCGCCGGGCGCCCCTTCGAGGCGATGGGCGTGTCGCTGGTCATTCATCCGCTCAATCCTTACGTGCCCACGGTTCACCTGAACGTGCGCTTCTTCATCGCCCTACCGACCGAGACGGACACCACGCCGGTGTGGTGGTTTGGCGGCGGTATGGACCTGACGCCGTACTACCCCTTCGAGGAAGACGTCCGGCACTTCCATCGGACCTGCAAGTCAAGCCTCGATCCGTTCGGAGAACACTGGCATCCTCGGTTCAAGAAATGGTGCGACGAATATTTCTTTCTCAAGCACCGGGGTGAGGCACGCGGCATTGGTGGCGTCTTCTTCGACGACCTCAGCGACCCGGGTTTCGATGAGTCATTTGCGATGATGCGAAGCATCGGCGACGCTTTCAATCGCGCTTATGTCCCCATCGTCGAGCGCCGCAAGTCGACCGCCTGGGGCGAGCGCGAGCGCGATTTTCAGCTCTACCGCAGGGGTCGCTACGTCGAGTTCAATCTCGTGTTCGACCGGGGCACATTGTTCGGCCTGCAGTCGGGCGGGCGCACCGAGTCGATCCTGTGCTCGATGCCGCCCCTCGCCCAATGGCGCTACGACTGGCACCCCGAGCCGGGTACCGCCGAGGCGAAGCTGTACGAATTCCTTAAGCCGCGCGACTGGGCATGATGGCACGGCGCCGTCGCATCGGAGTGCTCGGCGGCACATTCGATCCGATCCATGTGGGCCATCTCGCCCTCGCCCGCTCCGCCCGCGTGGCCCTGGGCTTCGACGAGATACGATTTTTGCCCACCGGAATTTCATGGCAGAAGAGCGAGACGGCCACGTCCGCGCGCGACCGTCTGGAAATGGTTCGAATAGCCATTGAAGGGCAAGCAGGATTCGTCACGGACGATCGCGAAGTCAAGCGGGGTGGCAACAGCTACACCGTCGACACCCTCCGGGAACTGCGCAGCGAACTCGGTGAAGAAACGATGCTGGTGCTGCTGCTTGGCAGCGATCAATTGCGCAATCTCGCCACCTGGCATCGCTATCGTGAACTTCTGGATTATGCGCATATCGCTGTGACCCGACGGGAGCGCGTCAGCCTGGCGCGTCTTCCAGCTGCAGTGGAGGCACTGGTCGAAGGGCGCGGCTGCGACGCTTTGCCCGACTGCGCATCAGGTTCGATCGTTTTTTTCGGGATGCCCTTCGTACCTGTTTCGGCGACCCGGCTGCGTGAGCAGCTGCTGGCCGGCGACCGACCGGCGGAACTGCTGCCCCCAGTCGTTCTGAACTATATTCACGAGCATGGCCTTTACCGGCCGGATGACAAATCCAACAACAAGGACTGACCGGCCCATGGATCTGCGAAAGCTGCAACGCATCGTCGTCGATGCTCTGGACGACATCAAGGCTCAGGATATTCAGGTCTTCAACACAACAGAGCAGACCGAGCTTTTCGACCGGGTGGTCATCGCGAGCGCCAGCTCGAACCGGCAAACCCGCGCGCTCGCCTCGCATCTGCGCGAGAAGGTCAAGGCGGCTGGCGGAAGCGTCCTGGCGGTGGAAGGCGAAGAAGGGGGAGAGTGGGTGCTGGTGGATCTGGGCGATATCGTGATCCACATCATGCAACCGGCCATTCGCAGCTACTACCGCCTGGAAGAGCTCTGGGGTCAGAAGCCAGTTCGTCTGAAGGTGGCGCCGGCTCGGGCCAAAGCCACTACGGGACCGTCGAAACCCAAGGTGGCAGCCCGCAAGCCCCGGGCACCGGTCTCGAAAGAGCCCGCAGCCGCGCCCACCCGTCGCCCTTCCGCCGCGCGCAAGCGCGCAGCGGCCAGCGAGGCTTGATCGTTGCGGATCCTGGTGATTGCCGTCGGGACCCGGATGCCCGCATGGGTCACCGAAGCAGTCAGCGAGTACTGTGGCCGGCTGCCTGCCGATCATGCGATCCAGTGGCGAGAGATCAAACCTGAGCCAAGAGGCTCGGGCGGATCCGCTCAGATCTGGATGCAGCGGGAGGCCGAGCGGATTCGAGCGGCTCTTCCCGAAGGCGCTCACCGCGTCATGCTCGACGAGCGTGGTCGCGACCTCGACACCCGGAGCCTAGCGAAGCGCCTGTCGGCGTGGCGGCAAGAGTCCCGAACGGTGGCCCTACTGATCGGCGGGCCGGACGGGATCGATCCGAGCTTGCGAGAGGGCGCCCATGAGACCCTGCGGCTGTCGAGCCTGACCCTGCCTCACCCCTTGGTGCGGGTGCTGCTCGCCGAGCAGCTTTACCGAGCCTGGTCGCTGCTCGCGGGTCACCCCTATCATCGCGGATAAGGACATGCCCATGACGCCCGCGCCATCAGTCATCTACCTTGCCTCGGCGAGCCCGCGCCGGCAGGCCCTTCTGGAGCAGGCCGGTGTACGCTTTCAAGTGTTGCTGGCCAATCCTGGCGAAGATGTGGAACATCTCGAGCATGTCCGCGATGGCGAGGCGCCCAGAGCCTATGTCGAACGCGTGGCCCTGGCCAAGGCCTTGGCCGGACAGGCTCGGAGGGCGGACCGGTCACTGCCGGCCGCACCCGTCCTGGCGGCGGATACTACCGTTGCAGTGGGTGGCGCCATTCTCGCCAAGCCTCGTGACCCGGACGATGCGGTGCGTATGCTCAGCCTGCTGTCGGGTCGCACCCATCGGGTGCTGACCGCCGTTGCGCTGGTACGCGGCGCCGGCCAGATCGAACGGTGCATCACCGTCTCCAGGGTCACTTTCGCCCGTCTCACGAAGGCGAGGATCGAGCGCTACGTGGCCACCGGCGAACCCCTGGACAAGGCGGGCGCATACGCGATTCAGGGGGGTGCAGCGGAATTCGTGCGGCGCATCGAAGGCAGCTATACCGGTATCGTAGGGCTGCCCCTGTATGAAACTTTGAGGCTGCTTCGCGGTACCGGGCGGGATCTGTGATGGTCGAAGAAATCCTGGTCAACTATAAGCCTCATGAAACCCGTGTGGCCCTGCTACAGAACGGCATCATGCAGGACCTGCACATCGAGCGTGCGGCATCGAGAGGCCTGGTCGGCAATTTATATCTGGGCAAGGTGTCGCGGGTCCTGCCTGGCATGCAGTCGGCGTTTATCGATATCGGACTGGAGCGCGCAGCTTTTCTCCACGTCGCCGACCTCTGGCAAACGCGCAGCAGCAGTGCCGCCGGAGAGACCCAGGCCGCGCCCATCGAGAAACTGCTGTTCGAGGGACAAACCCTGATCGTTCAGGTCATCAAGGACCCCACCGGGGCCAAAGGCGCACGACTGTCGACTCAGATCAGTATCGCAGGTCGCCTGCTGGTCTATCTTCCTCAGGAGCAACATATCGGCGTGTCTCAGCGCATCAGCGGTGAGGCCGACCGGCAGGCGCTTAAAGCGCGACTGCAGCAACTTGTACCCGAGGATGAAAGGGGCGGATTCATCGTGCGTACGCTGGCCGAAGACGCGAATGAAGTCGAATTGCGTGCCGACATCGACTACCTGCGCCTTAGTTGGCAGCAGATCCAGGCAGAGAGTCGGCGTAGCCGGGCACCGGCGCCCATCTACCGCGAACTGGACCTCACCCAACGGGTGCTGCGAGACCTCGCCGGCGAGTCGACCCAGGCGATTCTCGTCGACTCTCCTCAGGCGCTCGAATCCATGCGCGAGTTCGCCACGCGTTATATGCCCTCGTTGATCCACCGCCTCAAACTTCACAGTTCCGATCGCCCGCTTTTTGAGCTCCGCGGCGTCGAGGCTGAGATCGAACAGGCGCTGTCGAGAAGGGTCAACCTGAAGTCGGGAGGCTACCTGGTCATCGATCAAACCGAGGCGATGACAACGATCGATGTGAACACGGGAAGCTATGTTGGTGGCCGAAATTTCGCAGACACCATTTTCAGGACCAATCTCGAAGCGGCTCACGTCATTGCGCGTCAGTTGCGCTTGCGCAATCTGGGGGGAATCATCGTCGTCGATCTGATCGACATGGACGAGGAAACTCACCGTAGTACCGTCCTCGCAGAGCTGCGCAAGGCCGTCGAGCCTGATCGAACGCGTGTCTCAGTCAACGGGCTGACCTCGTTGGGTCTGGTCGAGATCACACGGAAGCGAACTCGCGAGTCGCTTGCGAGACAGCTGTGCGAGCCCTGTCCGACCTGCTCGGGTCGCGGCCTGATCAAGACCGCCAGAACCGTCTGCTACGAAATCCTCAGGGAAATCGAACGCGAAGCCGGTCAATTCAGCCCGCGCGAATTTCGCATCGTCGCAGCGCAGTCGGTCATCGACCTTTTGCTCGAGGAAGAGGCCGGATCGCTCGCCGCGCTGTGCGACGCGATCGGCCGGCAGATCAGCCTGCATGTCGAGACGCTGTATCCCCAGGAACAGTACGACATCGTCCTCCTGTAATCCGGCCATGAAGTTTCAGGCCAGTGTCAGATTGATCGGAACCAAGGCGCAGCCCATCGCCTATCGGGGCTCGGATCGACAGCAGAGCCGAATGCTCGTGATCACGTTTCGCGACTTCGAGTTGTCGCTGGACCGGCTCAAGCGGCTTGAGCAATGGCTGGCCGTTGACCTTGGGCTTCGCAGGTCTGACCCCGGGTCGACGGATCGCCTGTCAGGCAGCGCTCAAATTACGGTAGGGTTTTTGAATGCGTTGCTGCGTCTCGGTATGGGGCTTCGGCAATGGTCTATGAACCCTGCCTTTGAGCCTGGCCGGGTCGTCCTCGTTCGCAGAGCAAGACTTGGCGGGCAAGTCGCAGCCAAGCTCGCAGTCCCGGCCGGGATGGGAATGACCGACGAGGCCCTCGAACGGCTCTATCGCTCAGCGGCGACCTTGTGTTTCGCGCGCGCGCTCAGAGCCCAGCGGGATCACAGGCCGACCGACCTGCTGACGGCGATTCAGAAACTGATCGAAGATCTTCGCGGGTTTCCTGGCATGGTAACGAGGACAACCTATCAAGTGCTCGCAGCCGCCTCACGCCTGGACATTCCATTCATGCACGTGGGAAACAATGTCTTTCAGATCGGCTGGGGCGCCAATTCGATGCTCAGTGATCGCAGCATTACGGCCCAGGACGCGGCCGTCGGTGCTCTGATCACACAGGACAAGCGGCTGACTGCAGTAGTCCTGGGCCGAGCCGGGCTGCCGGTCCCGTTTCATCGATTGGTCGGTTCGCTCGACAAGGCGATCGAGGCCGCTCGAGCAATCGGATACCCCGTGGTCGTCAAGCCCGCGAACCGGGATCGAGGCGAGGGGGTCACAACCGATATCGCCGATGAAGACGCCCTGGGGCGTGCCTTCGGAGACGCTGCGGTCTTCAGCAAACGGGTACTGGTCGAGCGTCAGGTCCCGGGCGTATGCCATCGCATTTTCATCGCCCGGGGCGAGGTGCTTTACGTCGTCCGCCGCGACCCCAAGTCGGTGATTGGCGACGGTGTCAGGTCGGTGGCTTCGCTGATCGTTGCGGCGAACGCGCGGGAAGCCGAGAAATTGCCCTGGACGCGCGAAGAGCCCTACCCTATGGATGCTTTGACCGAGCACACACTTGAAAGTCAGGGGCTTAAGCTTCAAAGCGTGCCGGCGCGGGGACTGCGGGTGTCGCTGCGCCCCATCGAGTCCACGCTGTGGGGGGGCCATGACGAGGACCTGACGGCGAGCATTCATCCCGAAAACGCTCAGGTCGCGATTCAGGCGGCAAAAATGGTCGGGCTCTCGAATGCAGGCGTGGATTTGATCAGCGCAGACATCTCGCGCCCCTGGCATCAGAATGGTGCCGTGATCAACGAGGTCAATTTCTCGCCCGTTCTCGGTGTGGCCTCGATTTCGCGCAGCTACCTCCCGGAGTTTCTCGCGCGCCACATCCGCGGGGACGGCCGCATTCCGGTATTCGCCTGTGTTGGCCATGAGGACGCCGAGCGCGCCGCTCATGCCCACCACCAAAGCCTGTGCGCAGATGGCCTCAACGCGTGCCTGGTGGGGCAGTCCGGCACCTGGGTTGGCGAGATGCCGTTGTCGTTCAGGCCAGGCCTCGGCTCAATCGACCGGCTGCGCGCCTGCCTCTTCAGGCGCGACATCGATGCGGTGACGATCGTCGTAGAGGATGCTTCGCTATTGACGAGAGGACTTCCGGTCGACCGCCTGACCACCCTGCCAAACGAGGGCACCGAGGGCTGCGCCACGATCGAGGCGCTCAAGGCCGTCGCTTGAGCCCGTTTGAAGCCTGCCTCAGAGCATGCTTTCGGTCGTCACCGGCCGGCGTTCATAAAGCCGCAACCATCCCTTGACGACTCGGTAAATTGCCCAGATATAGAGCGCGATCAGGAACGGGATTCCGATCAGCACCAAGCTCAGGATCCAGAATACGACCGTCCCGACGAGTGCGATCCAAAAGGTGCGGATCTGCCAACGGTAGTGGCTCTCGACCCACGTGCCGCGGGCGTCTTCGCGTTTGATATAGCCCAGGATAATTGCCGCGATTGCAGTCACGCCCACCAGAAACGACAGTGCGTAGAGCGCATAACAGATGAACGCAACGCGACGCGCCGATTCGATCCGGGGATCTTCAACCCATTGTGCTTCCATCAAAGACCTCGATCAGCGTGGCGGGCGCGGGATGCGCCCCAGCAAATGAAACTCGGGGTTGGGCATCATGCCGGAGAAATTGGCGAGCCGGTTGGACAAGGCGAAAAATGCCGCGATCGACGCAATGTCCCAAGCGTCCTCTGCGCTGAATCCCTGAGCTGACAAAGGTTCGTAATCCTGGTCCGTGATCGCGTGCGAATCGGTAGCCACTTTGAGCGCAAACTCCAGCATCGCCTGCTCACGAGAGTTCAGCCGGGCCTTGCGCCAGTTGGTTGCCAGGTGATCCGAAATGAGCGGGTCCTTCCGGTAGATCCTGAGAATCGCGCCATGGGCCACGACGCAGTAGAGGCACTGATTGGCAGCGCTTGTGGCGACCACGATCATTTCCCGCTCGGCCTTGCTGAGCCCTCCTTCACGCAACATCAGGGCGTCGTGGTAGGCAAAAAAGGCGCGAAATTCAGCCGGGCGTCGGGCCAGCATCAGGAATACATTGGGTACAAAGCCGCTTTTTTCCTGGACCGTGAGCATTGCGGTACGAATATCCTCGGGGCAATCCTCAAGGGCTTGAACCAGGGGATAGCGGTCAGGCGAAACACTCATTGTTCGGCTCCTCGTTTTCAGACTGTTGCAGACGTACCAGACGAGCGTAGCTGCCCTGCGCGGTCATCAACTCGAGATGGGACCCCTGCTCGACGATCCGTCCCGACTCGAGAACAAGAATACGATCGGCTCGCTCGATCGTCGATAGCCGGTGAGCAATCACGAGGGTGGTACGACCCTTCATGACGCGCTCGAGCGCCTGCTGAACCGCGCGCTCGGTTTCGGAATCGAGGGCCGAAGTCGCCTCATCAAGCAGCAAGATGGGAGCGTCCTTGAGCACCGCCCGGGCGATCGAGAGTCGCTGCCGCTGTCCGCCGGACAGACGGGTTCCGCGCTCTCCGATTTCAGCATCAAGCCCGCCCGGGAGACTCCGGACATGCTGGTCGAGCGCGGCGACCTCGAGTGCCCGCCACAACGCGTCGTCGGTCGGCTCGCCCGCCACGGCCACCGCCAGATTGGCGCGAATGCTCCCGTTGAAGAGGACCGTATCCTGGGACACGAGAGCGATCTGGGTTCTCAGGCTGGCCAGCGTCAGATCCTCGATCGGGACACCATCGAGCAAGATTTGGCCGGAGTCGGGCGTAATAAATCTCGGAAGCAGGTTCATCAGGGTGGTCTTGCCGCCACCGGAGGGACCGACCAGGGCGAGCACCTCGCCCGCCTTGAGACGAAAGCTGACCCCTCCCAGGGTATCGACGGGCGCGCCGGGGTACCTCAGCACGACACGGTCGAATTGCAGGTCGCCCCGGGCCCGTCCGATGACCCGCGCGCCGCGATCTCCCTCGCGCGGCCGGTCAAGGAGCTCAAAGACCTTTTCGGCCGACGCCAGCCCTCGCTGGATAGGGGCATTGAGCCCGACCAGATGTTTTAGCGGCGGCAGCAGCATCAGCATCGCGGTGATGAACGACACAAAACTGCCAACGGTGGCGCCCCCCTCGCTGCCCTGGTCGACCGCTACGGTCACCACTACAGCTACTGCTGCGGCCGCGCACAATTGGGTGATCGGCTGGGCTGCCGCGGCCGCACTGAGGATCCGGATCGACACACGACGCAATCGACCTGCGGTCTGGGCAAATCGATGCTCAACGCGACCGTAGGCATCGAAGACCCTGATCACCTTGTGTCCCTGAACGGCTTCCTCGACGACCCGGGTGAGCTCGGCGGTCTCCTCAAGACTGCCCCGGTTCAGCCTTCGCATACGGCGGCTGAAAGCTGCAACAATGATCGCCATGACGGGCGCCAGGGCGAAAGAGACGAGCGCAAGCTTCCAGTTGAGAATCAGCAGCCAGGCAATCAGCCCGATGACCACCAGACTGTCGCGAACCAGAACGGTGATGACCTGCGAGGCAGCGTCGGTAAAACTATTGACTTCGAATACGACCCGCGAAATCAGGAGCCCGGACGCCTCACGCTCGAATTCACTGGCGGGCAAGCGAAGCAGATGCGCAAACATCTCTCGGCGTACATCGATCAGCACATTGCCCGAAACCCAGGCGAGCGCATAGGCACCGCAATAACCGGCCAGGCCGCGGACGATGAAGATGCCCATGATGGCCGTGGGAACCACCCACAGGTCGAACTGATGCCGCTCGACAAAGCCACGATCCAAGAGCGGCTTCATCAATGCAGCGAAGAGAGGCTCGGTTGCAGCGGCGATCATCATCGCGAACAGGGCGACAACGAAGGCCTTCCAGTAAGGCCTGACGTAGCCAAGCAAGCGCGCGTAGGTCGCGAACGAGCCCTGCACGGCCCAGCCCCGCTCAGTACTCGACGCCGACGGCAAGCGGACGCAAGCGCTCACCGATCGCAGCGATCAAATTGTCTTCTGGGCGAACCCGCCAGGCCTCACCCAGTTCGATCGCACATCGGGCCTCACGGTTTCCGTACTCGATGCGAACGGGCAGCTGCGCGGATTCAGCACACTGGCTGGATGCGAATGGGGCCATCGCACTCCGCAAGGCTTCTCCGTCGGCGAAGCCGTTCAGCCGAATCAGCAGCCTCCTGCCAAATTCCTGACGGGCGCCCGCAATGTCGAGTAATCGCTCTGCAGTGACCCGCTGCCCTCCAGTGTAGTCGTCCTTTTGGACGCGACCGAGCACCACCAGCAGCTCATCGTCTCGCAGCAACCGGCGCGAGGATTCGAACAGCTCGCGGTACACCGCTACATCAACCCGAGCGCTCCCGTCGTCCAGGGTCACAAAAAACATCTTGCCGCGCCGTGTCATTTGGGTGCGCTGGCCGGCGATCACTCCCGCCATCCAAGCCGGTGCCTTGTCCGGCTGGAGATCGGCGAGACGGGTCCGCAGAAAACGCCGCACCTCGTCCTGGTAGGCAGTGAAGAGATGGCCGCTGAAGAAAAAACCGAGCGCGGTCCGCTCCTCCTGCAGTCGCTGCCGCTCGGTCCATCCAGGGACCTCGACCCAGGAGGCATGAATTGCAGCATCGTCGTCGGCATCCCCGAAGAGCGTGGCCTGCGAGGCCGATGCCGCTCGGGCGTCGGCCGCCTCGATCGCACGGCCCGCATTGGCGAGCAGCCTCGCACGGTCGTGATCGATCGCATCGAAGGCGCCGGCACGGATCAATGCTTCGACGGTGCGGCGATTGACGATACGGCGGTCAATCCGCTGACAGAAGTCGAAGAGGTCGCGAAATGCTCCGGCCTGGCGGGCGGCAAGAATGTTCTCGACCGCATGCTGGCCCGTGCCCTTCACCGCCCCCAGACCATAGCGGATCAGGCGCTCTGCGATGGGTTCGAACCGATAGCTCGAGGCATTGATGTCGGGGCCGAGCACAGTGACCCCATTGGCCTGGGCATCCGTCACAAACAGCTGGACTTTG
>JBIKVK010000250.1:0-5291 GCA_044356835.1 Burkholderiaceae bacterium | reverse complement strand
CAGAGGCCTTGAGCGGGTTGTCGTGGATGAGGCGCAGGCCGGCGATATCGTTGCGATCAACGGCATCGAGGAATTGGGTATCGGTGCCACGGTGGCTGACCCTGCAACGCCCCAGGCGCTGCCGATGTTGACGGTCGACGAACCCACCATGACGATGGAGTTTCTGGTCAATACCTCGCCGATGGCGGGTCGCGAAGGGCGATTTGTCACCAGTCGCCAACTGCGCGAGCGGCTCGAGCGCGAACTGAAAAGCAATGTCGCGCTGCGCGTCGAATTTACCGCCGACTCCGATACCTTTGTGGTGTCGGGTCGCGGAGAACTGCATCTGACGATCCTGATCGAGAACATGCGTCGCGAGGGCTACGAACTGGCGGTATCCCGGCCCAAACCCCGGATCCGGATCGTGGACGGGGAACGCCTGGAGCCGTTCGAGCTTCTGACCATGGATCTCGAAGATGCTCACCAAGGGGCTGTGATGGATTTGCTTGGCCGCAGGCGCGCCGAGCTGGTGGGGATGGAGCCCGATGGCAAGGGACGGGTTCGGCTCGATTACCGGGTGCCGGCTCGGGGGCTGATCGGCTTTCACTCCGATTTCCTGAATCTGACCCGGGGCACCGGCATCGCGAGTCACGTCTTTGACGACTATGCGCCGTGGTGCGGCGATATCGAGGCTCGCCGCAACGGTGTGCTGATCTCGCAGGATGATGGCGCAGCGGTTGCCTACGCCCTTTGGAAGCTGCAGGACCGCGGGCGCATGTTCGTCCGCCCCAACGATCCGGTCTACGAAGGCATGGTGGTGGGGATCCACACGCGCGACAACGACCTCGTGGTCAATCCGATTCGCGAGAAAAAGCTGACCAATGTCCGTGCCTCGGGCAAAGACGAAAACATCCAGCTGACGCCTCCGATCGAGCTCACGCTCGAGCGCGCTGTTGAATTCATCGCCGAGGACGAGTTGGTCGAGGTGACGCCCAAATCGATCCGCCTGCGCAAGCGGCACCTCAAGGAGCACGAGCGCAGGCGGGCGCTCCGGGAGGGCGAGGCCGCCTGACTTCCCGCACGCACGTGCGGGCGGTTCAGCGCCCCTCGAATTTGGGCGGACGCTTCTCTAAAAAGGCCGAGACCGCCTCCTGGTGGTCCGCGGTGTGGTGGGACAGCGCCTGGTAGGCCGCCGAAAGTTCAAGTACGGATTCAAGGCGCGCCGTTTGTGCCTCGCGAAACAGGCGCTTGGTCATCCTGAGCGAGTGGGCAGGGTTGGACGCAATCCGGCGGGCCAGGGCATGAGCAGCGTTCATCAGTTCAGCCGGCTCGACCACCTTGATGATCAGCCCGCAGGCGAGTGCCTGCGCCGCGTCGATCGTGTCGCCCGTCAGCGCCATTTCAAGCGCCTTCTGCTGTCCGATGGCGCGTTGCAGCAACCAGGCTCCGCCATCGCCGGGCACGATGCCCAGCTTCACAAAGCTTTCGGCGAATTTTGCGGTGCTTGATGCGATCCGAAGATCGCACATGCACGCAAGATCAAGACCGGCGCCAATCGCGGGGCCGTTGATCGCCGCAATGGTGGGCACTTCGAGATGGTAGAGCGCGAGCGGGATCTGTTGAATGCCCTCCCGGTAGGTGTTGCGGATCTCCCAGGGGCTTCCGGCGGCGATACCCTCGCGATCGCGCATGTTCTTCACGTTGCCGCCTGCGCAGAACGCGGGGCCCGCGCCGGTCAGGATCACGGCCCGGATCGAGCGGTCGGCACGAATTTCCGCGCAGCGATCCCCGAACGCGGCCCATTGTGCGGGCGTTGACAAGGCATTGCGGCTCTCGGGCTCGTTCATCGTGAGTGTGGCCACCCCGTATTCGTCAACCGTCTTCAGAAGAAATTCGCTCATCTGTCACTCCTTTCGGTATGACCATTATCGCCGGATTCGCTGCATCCGGCGCAGCTGCGCGTACCTCGTGATCTTGGAAGCCGCCTAATCCTTCCGGTGATCCCCGGATGGTCTGGCTCGCCGATACAACAAAGACCACGACCACATAGAACAGGTATTGGCGAGAGAAGATTTATGAGCCATGATTCGGAGCACGCGCGTCGGCGACTAGGGCAGCATGCCGTCGATTCGCCGTTATCCAAACAACCCCCGGATTCCATACAGGAGAATCGGTTATGGCAACTGCCAAGAAGGCCGCGAAGAAACCCGCTGCAGCGAAGGCTCCGGCCAAGAAAGCGAGTGCAGCCAAGAAGCCTGCTGCGAAGGCCCCAGCGAAGAAAGCTGCTGCCAAGAAAGCTCCGGCCAAGAAGCCGGCTGCTAAGGTCAAGGCCGCACGCAAGCCCAATGCGGCGTTCATGAAGCCCCTGACCCCCAGCGCTGATCTGGCCGCAGTCATCGGCAAAGATGCGCTGCCGCGGACCGAGGTGGTCAAGCGCATGTGGGACTACATCAAGAAGGCCAAGCTCCAGGACGCGACCAACAAGCGTCTGATCAATGCGGACGACAAACTGAAGAAAGTCTTCGGCAAGAGCCAGGTCAACATGTTCGAGATGACCAAGCTGGTGGGTGCTCACCTGAGCTGATCTCGCCTGAGCGCAGTTGCAGCTAAAGTTCCTGCTGTCTGCGAAAGCTCTCAGAACCCATCCAGGGCGGCCCTCACCGGGCCGCTCTTTTTTTTAGGCCGTTCGTCGAAACACCCAGCGGGTTGAGTCAGACGCTTTGAGGTCGAATCGGTAGCCCTCGCGGTCGAACTCGAGCAGGCCTTCGGGGCGGTCGATATGCTCCTCGATCGCATGACGAGCCATCAGGCCGCGTGCTCGCTTGGCCATGAAACTGATGACTTTCCAGGTGTCGCCGCGCATTTCCTGGAACACCGGCTGGATGACGCGGCTGGGCAGTGCCTTCTGCGGCAGCGCCCCGAAGTATTCGACAGAGGCCAGATTGACCAGGACCGGTTCAGAGAATGCTCGCAACTCGCTCGCCAGGGCGCGCGCCAATCGGTCACTCCAGAAGGCATAAAGATCGGAGCCGCGTTCGGTGTCGAGGCGAGTGCCCATTTCGAGCCGGTGCGGTCGAATTTGATCGAGCGGGCGGAGCAGGCCGTAGAGGCCCGAAAGAATCCGGAGATGTTGTTGTGACCACAACAAATCCTCCCGGCTGAGCGTGTGTGCCTTCAAGCCCTCATAGACATCGCCTGCGAAGGCGAACACGCAGGGGCGCGCCGAGGGTGAGCCATGGTTGAGCCTCCAGCTTTTATAGCGTTGGCGATTCAATTCAGCCAGACTCGGACTCAGTTCCATCAGCTCCGCAAGCTCACCCACCTCAAATTCACGCAATCGGCGGATCAGAATCTGGGCGTCTCGGACGAACCGGGCGTCAGAGGCTTCGATCGGGGGCAGGGGTGAATCGAAGTCGAGGGTTTTGGCGGGCGACAGAACGATCAGCATCGCAAGGGCACCTGTCACTTCCTGGAGAGGCACCGATGATGGCACGAAGTGTCTCGCTGGCTCAGACCTGAACCCTGCTCTGCCCGGGGCTTTAGCCCATTACACGGGGGGGCTCATTCGACAAGCGAAGGGTGCTTGCGCTTGCCGCATGAGGGCACCGGCCCGGTTCAGGTCCTGTTCTCAGCCAGGGCGAGGGCGCTCGAAGCGGGAGGCCAATTCATCGCGAACGTGATCTGCAATCTGCTGGGAGCTGAAGCCGGTGAGATCCCGTACCCATTCGAAGGCGCATTGTGCTCTGCAGGCCGGGCGCAGGCGCGGCCGCAGATGGCCCAGCAGCGAGGCGGGCGCAATCAAGGCCCACTGCTCAAAGCGCCCGGAGCGTTGGGCTTGGTCCAGGGTCTCGGCAATGGCATGAGCGAACTCTTGCTCGGCCTTGGTGTGCGGGTCAAGAGGAGGTTCCATGGCATGGCGTCCCCCGCTGGCGCGGTCCATCCCCCGCCCAGGACGGTCGCTTCCAAGTTCCCGTCCGCTCATCCGGCCTGCTGGCTCGATCAAGTCGCTGATTTCGATCATCCGGGCGCCGAGTTCGGGAGCTCCGAACACGCGCGCGCGGGCCGCGTCGCAGACCACAATCCACCAGGCATGCTTCATGGAATTCCCTCGAGCCGTTCAATCGAACCCTTCGAGGCTAGCCCATGCGTCTTTCACCCGGTCTGATCCCCATCAGATCCCGGGGCCGAATGCACCTGTCCCATCGGCGGATATCAAGCGTTCGCGTGAGGGAGCGCTATGATCTGGTCATCGACATGCATTCATCGATACGTGAGGCACATGGTGGCAGATCAGGATCCATCCAGAACCGGGTCGGGTCGAGTCCAGTTCCGGATTCAGACCAGGGTGGGGAGCCAGAGCGGGCCGGTCGCAAAATTTCTGGCCTTCACGCTGGGGGTGGCTGCGCTGGCCGCGGGGCTCTTTCTATCGGTCTTCGTGTTTGCCGGTCTTTTGGTCGTCGGTGGCGTTGCGGGCGTTTGGATCTGGTGGCGTACCCGGGGTCTGCGAAAGCAGCTGAAAGAGTCGCTCAAGACCGCCGAGGAACACATCGCTGCTGCGCGTACGCAAGAGCAGCGACGAGCAGGTGAACCGACGATCATCGACGGGGACTACATTCGGCCGAAGGACGACCAACCTCGCGCACGCTGAGGGTCGCTCTCAGATCGCGCCGACCACCTTCGGCTCGGGTTCGATGATTACGCCAAAACGTTCGAAAACCGAGACCTGGATGTCCTGCGCCAGAGCCCAGACCGCCTGCCCGCTCGCCTGGCCATGGTTCACCAGCACCAGCGCATGCCGGTCGTGGACGCCGGCATCGCCGCGTCGGTGACCCTTCCAACCGCACTGTTCGATCAGCCAGCCCGCGGCCAGCTTCCGGAAGCCCGCTTGCCCGCTCGGGTAGTGGGGCAGTTCCGGATGCTTGGTGAGCAGCAGCTCGGTGGCCTCTGCGGCCACGACCGGATTACGGAAAAAGCTGCCCGCATTTCCGAGCCGGGCAGGGTCGGGCAGTTTGGACCGGCGAATTTCGATCACTGCGTTCGCGACGTCTTCGGGTCGGGCAAGCGCCCCATCGAGTCGCGCCCTCAAGTCCGGATAGTCGATCTGTACCTTTGGGATTCTGGACAGGCGGAACCGGACAGACAAGATCAGCCAGGGCGAGCTGGATGCCCTGAAAACGCTATCCCGGTAGGAGAACCGACAGTCTTCGATTGAAAACACGCGTTCTGCGCCCGTCCTGAGGTCGACGGCGCGCAGCGACTCGAAACGGTCGCGCAATTCGACCCCATAGGCCCCAATGTTTTGCATCGGGCTG
>JBIKVK010000043.1:0-18042 GCA_044356835.1 Burkholderiaceae bacterium | reverse complement strand
CTTGGGGGCAGGGCATTGGCGAACGTTCTTCCAGGTGACCGTCCCCTTGTCCGTGCCGGGCCTGCTTGCGGGCAGCCTGCTGGTCTTCGCGTCATCGGTCAGCGCTTTTGTGACCCAGACCCTGGTGGGCGGCGGACAGCAGATGTTCATGCCCTTTTACATGTATCAGCAGGCGATCCAGGCGAACGAATATCCGTTTGCCGCAGCGATTGCCATGGTCCTGCTGATCTTCGTGCTCGTGATCGTGACGGTGGTCAATTCGATCGGGCGACGCAGCAAGGGGTTCGTTCATGCCTGACGGAATCACCACTTCCAGTGCACGCGCTTCCGAGTCCTGGGGCTCGCTGATCGAGCGCAGGTCGTTTCGACTGGTGATGGGGCTTCTGGCCGGTCTGTCGCTGATGTTGCTGCTCGCTCCGACCGTGATCGTGATCATTGCATCCTTCACGAGCGCCTTCTCGCTCAAGTTCCCTCCGCCGGGTTATTCGACCCGCTGGTACCTGGCGCTCTGGAACGAGTCGCCCGAGATCATTGCCGCCTTCAAGCTGTCGCTGCAGGTGGCCGCCATTGCAACCGGTACATCGGTGGTGCTTGCCGTCGCGGCGGCGCTCGCGCTTGCCCGCCGTCGGGAGTCATGGGCGAGGGCTGTCGAGGCGGTATTTCTGTCCCCACTGATGCTTCCCACGCTGGCCCTGGGCTTGGCCCTGCTGATGCTGTTCAACCTCGCCGGGACCGGACTGTCGTTCTGGACGCTGGTGGTCGGCCATATTGCGATCACCTCACCCTACATCGTGCGCACAACGACTGCCAGCCTGGTGCAGCTGGACCGGGCGCTGCTCGAGAGCGCTCGCAGTCTTGGAGCCTCGGGGTGGTTTACCTTCCGAACCGTGACCCTGCCGCTGATTGCACCAGGGATCGCTGCGGGAGCCTTCATTGCGTTCATGTACTCCTTTGACAACGTCGCCGTGTCGCTGTTCCTTTCGGATGCGCGCAGCGAAGTGCTTCCCATCCGGATGTGGCACATCATCGAGTCCAACCTGGACGTCCGTGCGGCGGCGGTCTCCGGCGTACTGATCGGCGCGACCCTCTTGCTCATGCTGGTGATGGAACGTCTGGTCGGGGTGTCCCGTCATGTGCGCTGACGTACCTGGAGTCCGAATGTGACGACCCCTTCATCTGCCACCGCCACGACGCTGCTGAGGGGTGCACGCGTCCTTCAGGGCGAGAGTCTGTTCGACGATGGGCAGGCCCGCGATGTCCTGATCAGGGGAGGGCTGATTGCGGCAATCGCGCCCGCCGGTCAGATCAACGAGGCCGACCGTATCGTCAGTCTTGATCGGCACTTCCTGTGCCCGGGCCTGATCAACGGCCATCAGCATTCCCACGAACACTTCCAGCGGGGTCGAACGGAAAACCTGCCGCTCGAGTTGTGGATGAACCTGGTGCGCACACGCATCCCCGTCGTTCTGACCCCCCGGCAGATCTACCTTCGAACCATGATTGGTGCGATCGAGTCGATTCGCAGCGGATGCACGACCCTTGTCGATGATCTGGCGCTGGGTGCGTCGATCGATGAAGAGCGTCTCGATTCGGTGATCTCGGCTTACCGGGATTCAGGTGTGCGGGCGCTGATTGGTTTCTCGATGATGGACAAGCCGGTCATCGACAGCTTTCCGATGGTCGACGAACACGTCCCCGCCCCGCTCCTTGCAGAACTGCGGGCGGCACCCCGCCCCTCGGTGGACGACTATCTCGGACTGGTTCGATCCCGGGTCAGATCGGGCATGCACCCCCACCAGCAAAGGGTGGGGCTGCTCCTTGCGCCGTCGGCCCCTCAGCGCTGCAGTGAGGGCTTTCTAGGGCGTATCCGAGCCCTCGCCGACGATCTTGCCCTTCCGGTCATCACGCATGTGCAGGAAACCCGTCTCCAGGTCGTGACCGGGCAGATTTTGTATGGGGCTCCGATGGTCGAGTATCTTGACCGCATCGGCTTTCTGAAGCCGGCCACCAGCCTGATTCATGCCGTTTGGCTCAATCCGCGTGAGGTAGAGGCACTGGCCCGGACCGGTGCGACGGCTCAACACAATCCCTGGAGCAATTTGCTTCTGGGGTCAGGCGTGATGCCGGTGCGCGAATTGCTGGAGGCGGGGGTCAATGTCAGTCTGGGTTCGGACGGGTCCTGCTCGACGGTGACCGTGAACATGCTCAATGTGATGGGGACGGCGGCTGGGGTTGCCAAATTGCGCGGCGATCACCCCGAACGCTGGCTGTCGGCGCGCGAGGTCCTGACTGCGGCCACTCGGGGCGGTGCCCGGGCGCTTGGCTATGGCGATGGGCTTGGCGTGATTCGGCCCGGAGCGCGGGCGGACCTGTTCGCCTGTCGCACGGACCGCATTGCTTTTACCCCCCTGACGGATCCCGTTCGCCAGTTGGTCTATGCCGAGCGTGGGGCCTCCATCGATTTCTCGATGATCGACGGGACTGTCGTGCTCGAAAAAGGTGTGATGACAACGATCGATGAGGCGGCGGTCCTCGCTGAAATCGAGTCCGAGTACCGCGAGCTCGAGGCGCAGTTCAATCGCGCCGAGGCTGCAACCATTCCCGTTCTGGATGCCGTTCGCAACATCTACTTCCGATCGCTTGGCTGTACGATTCCGTCCGATACCTGGCCTGCGCGTATGACTGACCGCAGTGCCTGAGGCCTGCAACTTTAAGGTTTGGGGACGTGAGCGATGGGATCGATCGATCGGGATTTGGCGGGTTACCGCGGCCGTTATCCGGATATCCGCTGGCCGGGAGGGGCGGGACTCGCCCTGTCTTTTGTGCTGAATGTCGAGGAGGGCGCCGAACTCCTCATCGCCAGTGGTGATGAGCGCAACGAATCGCGCCATGAGGTCAATCATGAGGTCGTCGGCGCGCCCGACCTCTGCCTTCAGAGCCATTTCGATTATGGCGCGCGGGTCGGGTATGACCGCATCACCCGGCTGTTCACCGAAGCGGGCCTTCCACTCACGCTGAATGCTTGCGCACGGGCGCTCGAAGCGACACCGTGGATTGCCCGGGACGCGGCCGAGCGTGATTTCGAGGTCTGCTGCCACGGTTGGCGCTGGGAATCCCATGCCGGCATGGAGGAGGGCCACGAGCGCGCGCTGATTGCCCGTTGCGTGAGCACCATTGAGCGCCTGCACGGGCGTGCGCCTGTCGGGTGGCACACCAAGTCGTCTGCCTCAGTCAACACGCGCCGCTTGCTGGTCGAGCAGGGGGGATTCATCTATGACAGCGATGCCTACGATGACGATCTGCCCTATTACCGAGAGGTGATGGGCCGACCTCATCTCGTCTTGCCCTATGCGTTTGACACCAATGACATGAAGTTCTTTGACAGCTTCGCCTTCGTGCGGGCCGATGACTTCCATGACTACGTGGCCGATGCGCTTGACTGGCTGCTCGCCGAGGCGCGGCATTCGCCGCGGATGCTTTCGATCGGTTTGCATACCCGGATCATCGGTCGTGCCGGTCGGATCGGTGGGCTCAAAAAGATCATCGATCGGATTCGAGGCCGCAGCGACATTTGGGTCGCGACTCGTGAACAGATCGCGCGTCATTGGCTGGCGAAGGTCAGTCCGGACTGAGCCGATGACTGACGCACTGTCGTTGTGCCGACTCGGAGTCTCTGGCCTCGCTCGGGCGGTACGCAATCGCCAGCTCGATCCGGTGGTTGTGGCGCAGGTGTTCTGTGACCACCTCGAGGAGGTCAATCCGCTTTTGAACGCGGTGGTGTCCTATCGACGTGAGGCTGTGATCGCGGCGGCCGAGCGGCTGCGCGAGCGCCTGATCGACGAACCAGAGCTGCCGCTTGCCGGGGTGCCGATCACGGTCAAGGATAACCTCTGGGTCGCGGGCGAGCGGATTGCCCAGGGTTCCCGGCTCTTCCAGGATTTCATCGCGCCACGTGACGCCTGGGCGGTGGCCCGCTTGCGCGAGGCCGGTGCCATCGTACTTGGAATCACCAATACCCCTGAGTTCGCATGTCGTGGCGTCACCGAGAGTCCGCTGCATGGCGTGACCCGGCACCCCATGGACGTCAGGCTCACTCCGGGAGGCTCATCGGGCGGCGCGGCTGTGGCGGTTGCGGCGGGCATCGGTCTGGCGGCCCTCGGCACTGATGCGGGCGGCTCGATTCGCCGGCCCGCGGCACATTGCGGACTCGTCGGCCTCAAGCCCAGTGCGGGTCTGGTGCCCCATCCCTGGGGTTTTGCCGAGCCGAATTTTGGGTTCTCTGTGGTCGGCGTGCTTGCCAGGACAGTCGCTGACTGCCAGGCGGTCTATCGCGAGCTGACTGCTTTCGATCATGCCGACGTCGCAGCGCCTCCACTGCAAGTCGATCTCTTCGAGGACGGGCAGGCCGATCCCAAGACGCTCAGGGTTGCATGGAGCCCGCATCTGGGCTGCGGGTTTCCTATCGATCAGGACGTCAGGGTGGCCTTCGATGCCCGCATCACGTCCTGGCGAGCCGCCGGCCTCAGGATCGAGTGTGCCGACCCACACTGGCCGGAGGGGACCGGTGTCTATCCGCTCATTGCTTTGCAACAGCGGGGCCTTTACCTGCTGTACGGTGCAGAGTCCGCAGACCGACGCGACCAGTTCGACCCGGACATCGTCGATGCGATCGCCCGCGGATCGCGGGTCACGGGCTCCGAGGCGGTGACGCTCCTTGCGCAACTGGAGTCCATCCGCAACGCGCTGTCGGATTTTTTCCGGGACTTCGATCTGCTGCTGTGTCCTTCGGCGCCGGTCACAGCCTGGCCGATCGGCGATTGGCCCACCACGATCGGAGGCCACCCCGTGGGACCGAGAGGGCACGCGGCCTTTACGCCTCTCTTCAACTACTGCGGCGTCCCGGCAATGTCCATTCCGGCCGGCTTGGTGCGCGGACTGCCCGTGGGGGTACAGGTGGTCGCACCGCGGTTCCAGGATGCGCGGCTCTTCAATTGGGCTCGTTTGGCTGAGGCCTGCGCCTGATGGCGCCCCTGGGCCTTCAGCCTGTGTGTGCCCCTACTTGCAGCGCCGGGCGTCCCGCTCGTCCTTCACGGCCGCTGCCGCACGGGCATGGGCCCAGGCTGCCGGCGAATGATAGCCCGCACGACGCCAGGGCTCTGAGGTGTCCTCACTCGCACGTATGAGGAGCTTGCCATAGTGATTCGAGTAGAGGGCGTCACACGGTGGCCGCCCGTCGTCGCTCGAGCAGGCGAGGAGGAGCCCGAGCGTCAGGACCGCCGCGGCCGATCTCGCGGTCATCGCCCGGCAGACCGATCCATAGTCTCGTGAAATAGTCATATTGGCGGGAAGCATAAACGAGCTCGGCTAAACTCGGTCGGCATGAAGCCCATTGCCTTCCCGACTCGCGATTCTGCCTCGGTCGCGCCCGCCGTGCGGGTCAGGCGTACTTTCGAAGAGGTTGCGCTGCAGCTGCGCGCCATGTTCACCGAGGGCACGCTGCGGCCGGGCGATCGTTTGCCTCCCGAACGGGAATTCTCCCAGCAGCTCGGCGTCAGTCGTTCGGCGCTGCGGGAGGCGCTTCGTACCCTAGAGATCAGTGGCGTGATCGAATTGCGGAAGGGGCGAAACGGGGGGGCTTTTGTCACGGCGGGGAACTTCCAGGCGGTCAGCGCCAATTTTCGCGATCTCCTGACGCTGGGCAACCTCAAGTTCGAGGAACTGGCCGAGGCGCGAACCTGGCTCGCGGAGATTGTCGTGCGCGTGGCCTGTGAGCGCGCCACCGACGCGGATTTCGAGGCTCTCGAGGCCAATGTTCGAGAGGCCGAGCGGATGTTGGCCGAGGGCCGGTTCGCCGAGAAAACCGACCTCAACCTAGAGTTTCACAACATCTTGGCCGGGGCGACCCGAAATCCTGTGCTCGCCATGAATGTTCGGACGCTGAGCGACGTCATGCATCGCTTTGCCGATCGTTACGACGAGCCGACTGACTTTGGCATGCCCGAGCGCCGCCGCATCATCGCTGCCTTGCGAGCCCGAGACACCGAACGCGCCACCCGAGAGCTCCTGGGCATGATGAGCCGATGGCACCGGTACATGTTTTCGCTGCTCCTCAGTTCGCCCGCCCGCCTGGGGCCGGACGACCATCGAGCCCAGTAGCCGTTCACCCGGCTTCACCCCATCGCCACCGTGGCGATCAGAGAGTAAAGTTCATGCTCGGGCGATGATTAAAAAAACTAATTTTTCGCAGGCTCCGATATTGGTCGGATGCGTTTCCAGCGAAAAACCTTATCACCAGGAGGCAAAGACTGTGCTGCGACCGTTGTCCGGGCGCGGCCTGGCTTGATCAGGATGGGATATACGATTACCGAGAAAATTCTTGCTCGGGCGTCGGGCCGGGCTTCGGTCTGCGCCGGTGACGAGATCAAGGCGCGCCCCGATTTTGTCGTGGCCTATGATTTTCCGGGCTACACCGACGTCATCTTCCGGCAGATGAAGGACGACTTTGGCATCGAGCGTGTCCCCGATCCGCAGCGCCATGTGTTGTTCATCGATCACATGGTGCCTGCGGTGACGCCCCAGGAGGAGGATCTCCATCAGAACACGCGCGACTGGGGTGCGGCCAATGGTGTTCCGGTCTACGAGCGCAAGGGGATCGGTCATCAGGTGGCTGCCGAGTTGGGGTACGCCTCGCCCGGGGCGTTCGTAGTCCATTTCGATGGTCACATTTCCCAGTTGGGAACCTTCGGAACGCTTGCGATCGGTGTTCGTCGGCACCTGCTCGAGGCCTACGTCAAGGACAGCATCCAGATCAAGGTCCCGGCGACCACGCGCGTGGACCTGACGGGTCGTCTGCGGCCCGGTGTGATGGCGCGGGATGTTTTCCACCACATCGTTCGCGTGCTGGGTCCGTCGAGTTGCCGCTTTCAGGTCCTCGAATTGGGTGGGCCGGCGCTCGCGGGTTTCAGCATCGATGCCCGCCAGACCATCACCTGTCTGGCGATGTTTACGGGCGCGATTACGGCGATCATCAACCCGGACGACATTACCTTGCCGTATGCGAGGGCTCGTGCCCGGCTCCCGATCGAGCCGCTGTACTCGGATCCCGACGCAGTGTATGCCGCGCGTCACGAGATCGACATTTCGGAGCTCGAACCGGTGGTCGTGGTGCCGCCCAGCCCCGCCAATACCCGCGATTTGTCCGAATGTATCGGTACCGAGGTCCAGGTGGGCTATCTGGGCTCTTGCGCTTCCGGACGGATCGAGGATCTGCGCGCGGCAGCCCAAGTGCTGCGTGGCCGCAGCGTTCGCCCCGGATTCCAGTTGCATGTGGTCCCCACCAGTCAGGAAATCATGAAGCAGGCCTCCGAAGAGGGGCTGCTGACCGATCTGATCGCGGCGGGGGCCTTCGTGACGTCCCCCTCCTGCGACTACTGTTTCGGCCGGTTGGGTGTCATGACAGCAGGGCAGCGCGCCGTTTCCACCGGTACGCTCAACGTCAAGGGCCGGATGGGCAGCCCCGATTCTGAAATCTTCATCGTCAATGCGGCCGCGGTCGCCGCAGCTGCGATCGAAGGTCGAATCGCCGATCCGCGCAAGTATCTTTGAGGTCATCCCCATGCCTTTGATCAATCTGCGGGGACGGGTCGCCTTCATCTTCACCGAGATCGATTTTGACGTCGACCAGATCGTCGGGGTCAAGAACATCAAATTGCGTGATCCTGCCGAACTGGCAGCGGTCGCCATGCAGTCTTACGATCCGGAGTTCGCCCGCCTGGTGCGCAGGGGCGACCTCCTCGTCGGGGCCAGCAATTTCGGCTACGGGCATCCTCACTATCCCCCGATGATCGCCATGCGTCACCTGGGCATCTCGGGCGTCATCGCAGAGAGTTTCTCTCCCGGGTACTGGCGAGGCGAGATTGCCATGGGATTCCCTCAGGCGGCCTGCCCGGGGATTCTCGGATTCGTCCATCGCTGGGATGAGATCGAGGTCGAATGGGACGCGTGCCGGATCGTCAATCACACTCGAGGGGGTTCGATTCCGATCGAGCCCCTGTCAGTCGCCGACCGACAGATGCTCGATGCCGGAGGCATCGTCGGTTATCTACATGCACGGGACCGCGGCGATGCGGTGGTGCCAGCCCGTGAGTCATGAGCGCCGCGGCCTCGTGGCCCGGTCTCCTTTGATCGGCTTGGTGTCCGATTTCGTTTGGGGAGTGTCCAAAAATGCTTGATCGTTCCTCGTTTGCCCAGTCTTTGCGTACCGGTCGCACGGTATGGACGGCCGGGGTTTGGGATGCCCTGTCGGCCAAACTCGCTGAAAATGCGGGCTTTCCCGCGGTAATGACCTCTGGGTTCGCCGTGTCGGCGGCCCTGCTGGGCCAACCTGACGTCGAGGTGTACACCATGACCGAAAACCTCGGCGTGGTGCGCAACGTGGCCCACGCCGTCTCGGTTCCTGTGATCGCCGATACCGATACCGGGTATGGCAATGCCATCAATGTGATGCGGACGGTGCGTGAGTTCGAGCAAGCGGGTGCTGCCGCGCTAATTTTCGAAGACCAGGAGGTCCCGAAGCGATGTCCGGCCGCAGCCGAGCGGATCGAGATTCTGCCGCTCATCGAAAGCGCGGCGAAGATTCGCGCAGCGGTCCAAGCCCGGCGCGATCCCAATCTGATCATCATCGCCCGCACTGACGCGACCACTGAGGACGAGGCCATTGAACGTGCGCGTGCCTATGTTCAGGCCGGAGCCGACCTGATCCAACCCATCAGTCGCTGTTTCAAGACCATCGAGGGCCTGAGGCGTCTTCGCGAGGCCTGCGGCCGTCCCCTGTCGCTCCAAATCCTCGGCTGGCTGGAGTCTGACCTGGATCCGGCGCAGATCGAGGAGGTGACCGGTCTTGCGGTCTTCCCCCTAGTCGGCCTGTTTACCGCCACGGCGGCCCTCAAACAGAACTTCGAGGCGCTTTGGCAGCGCCGCTCCACCCGCGCAGGGCTGCCGGTGGCATCGACCGACATGACCAGCTTCAAAAAATTCATCGGTTTTGCCGAGATCGAATCCTTGCAGGCGAAGTTCCTGCTTGGTGATCCAGGCAAGCATTGATCCCATTGCTGTCCTTTTCAACAATCAGGAGACCCATGATGACGACCGTCATGCTGCAGAAACGTGTCCTTCTTTCCGGGGCTGTGGCCGTAGCGCTGCTCGGCGCGGTAGCGCCTTCCCAGGCCCAGATCAGCAACTCAACCCTCGACGGCCTGGCTGCGCAGGCCAAGGGCAAGGGGCCCGTCATCTGGTACGAAAGCTCTCCTGCAGACGACGCGGCCAAAATCGCTGCGGCGTTTGCCAAACGGTTCCCGGGCCTGCAGATCCAGCACACCCGTGATGCGGGCGGCGCAGGGATTGGCGGTCGGGTCATTCAAGAGGTTCAGGGCAACGCCCGTACCGCCGACATTCTGACCGGCAGCGCCTCAGTGATTTGGCAACTGGTCAACCGCAACATGGTCGACAAACAGGACTGGAAGACTCTGGGCGTACCCGGATCGGTTGCTGTTTCCCCCTTCACCATTGCGAGCACCACCGCGGTCTATGTGATCCTGACCAACAGGCAACAGGTTTCTGACGCTGAAGCGCCCAAGACCTGGAATGACCTGTTGAACCCCAAATGGTCGGGCAAGGTGGGCCTTTGGATTCGGGCAGAGCCCCAGCTTTCACTCGCGGCACTCTGGGGTGAGCAGAAAACCACCGAGTACATCAACGCGATGAACAAGCAAAAGCCCTTTGTGTTCAAGAGCACTTTCCCGCTTGCCCAACAGGTCGGCTCTGGCGAGATTCCGGTGGGCGTGGGCCTTTACCACGCGGCCATGGTGCCCATCAAGCGGGGCGCTCCGATCCGCTTCAGCTTCCCAGATCCGGTGCCCACCACCACGCTGCACAGTGCGGTGATTTCAGCGGGCAAGAACCGCGAAGGCGGCCTCCTGCTTGCGTTGTGGTTGGCCACGCCTGAGGGGGCCAAGGTGTACGAGGATGCCACCGGCCGCGGGCATGCGGGTGTTCAGGGCACCGAGGTTCAGAAGCTCTTGGCAGGTCGCACTCTGGCCGAGTTCAGCGCCGACAAGGTGCCCGAGAATCTCGAGATGTTCGAACGTTTCAACAAGGCTATTGCCTCGGGTGGTCAAGAGGTCAAGTGAGCCGGGCGGCTTCAGGGTCTGAACCCCGTCCTCTGCCGGTCTCATCCGGCGGCTGGGCGGGGCGGCTGACCGCCGCTGCGGTCGGGCTTTTGCTCGTGTACCTGGTGGTCGTGCCGCTGGTGCTTCTGGGCATCAGCAGCGTTCGACCGACCGGTTTTCCGCTCGAGTCCGGATTCACCTTCAGCAACTTCGGCAAAGTCTTTCTCGCCGACAATTTCCCTCGACTCGTACAGACTACGTTCATCTTCGCGCTGGGCTCGACGGCACTCGCCCTGTTGCTGGGCACGGCGCTCGCATGGCTGGTCGAGCGCACCGACCTGCCGGGGCGCAACCTGTTCCGATTGCTGGTGATTCTTCCCATGGCCACTCCGCCAGTGCTCTTGGCAATTGGCTGGGCCATGCTGCTGTCGCCACGCACGGGTTTTTTCAACCTCGTGCTGCGCGATCTTTTGGGTCTGCAGGCCGCGCCCTTCAACGTCTATTCGCTCCCAGGCATGGTCTTCGTCGAGGCGCTGGCGCTCGTGCCGACCGCATTCTTGTTCCTGGCACCGGCTTTCCGGAACATGGATCCGAATCTTGAGGAGGCGGCCATGGCCAGTGGAGCGTCCACCTGGATGATGATCCGCCGCGTGCTGCTGCCCCTGCTCTGGCCTGCGCTGGCAGCCTGCGCGGTCTTCCTGCTGATCGTCTGCTTCGTTGTGTTCGACATTCCGGGCACTCTCGGCATGCCGGCCCGTATCTACGTGCTCAGCACGCAGATTTTCTATCTCACTGCGGACAGTCCGGCGGGGCTGCCGCTGTATGGTCAGGTGAGCGCACTGGGCACCTTTTTTTTGCTGATCCTGGTCGTTCTGGGCTATGCGTACTATCGATTCACTCGAGAGAGCCAGAAATACCGAACGGTCAGTGGCAAGGGCTTTCGGCCTCGCCTCTCTTCACTGGGACGCTGGCGCTGGCCGGCTACTGCCGCAGTGTCGTTTTACTTTGTGCTCGCGGTCTTTGCGCCGCTCGCAATCCTGGTCTGGGCCAGCCTGATGCCCTATCAGACTCGCCCCAACATGGCTTCGCTGTCGCTGATCACCTTCGAAAACCATCTCGATTTTCTGCGCAATGCGCGGCTGATCACCGCCACCACCCATTCACTGACGGTGGCCCTGGTCGCCTCGACCCTGGTCGCGGCTCTCTCACTCGTGGTGTCCTGGCTGGTCGTCCGACAGAAGGCTCCGGGCGCGGGGCTGATCGATCACCTGGCCTTCGCCCCGATCGCAATCCCCGGCGTGATGCTGGGTGTCGCGGTGGTCTATGTGTATCTGACGCTCGACCAGGTATTCCCGATCTACGGCACGATATGGATCTTGGTCATCGCCTACGTCACGCACTACATTTCGTTTGGCAGTCGTCTGGCCAATGGGGTCATGGTGCAAATCCATCCGGAGCTTGAGGAGGCCGCACGCGCATCGGGCGCGGGCAATTTCCGGGTGTTTGCGAAGATCACCGCCCCATTGGTTTGGCCTGCGGTGGCGGCCATCTGGATTTGGGTGTTCGCCCATGCGATGCGTGAGTTGTCCACCGCGCTGATGCTCTCGGGTCGCAACAACGTCGTTCTGCCCACCCTGCTCTGGGATTACTGGACCGGCGGGGAGCCAACCCGGGCCGCGACCGTGGGAGTCTGGCTGGTGGCTGCTCTCGCAGTGTTTCTTGCGGTCTGGCATGTGCTTTCCAATCGCGGCAACGCTCGGCGGGCCTGACCCGTTTCTGGACAACGGATCTGTTGATGCTAAAAGTTCAAGCACTGCGCAAGCGCTACGATCGTCACGACGCCAAGGCGTTTGCGGTCGAGGATGTCAGCTTCGAGGTGGCCCAGGGCGAATTTTTTACCCTGCTGGGCCCCTCCGGTTGTGGCAAGACCACGACCTTGCGCTCGGTGGCCGGCCTGGAGATGCCCGACGAGGGCGAGATCTTGATTGCCGATCAGCCGGTGTTTTCGTCCTCGAAACGGCTTGCGGTTCCGGTCAGTGAGCGCGACATTGCCATGGTGTTCCAGAGCTACGCCATCTGGCCTCACATGACGGTTGGGCAAAACGTCAGCTTTCCGCTTGAGGCGATGGGCGTACGCGGTGATGAGGCACGTCGTCGCGTCGAACGCGCTCTAGAAATGGTGGGTCTTGCGGCATTTCGTGATCGCCCTGCGCCCATGCTCTCGGGCGGCCAGCAACAGCGAGTCGCACTCGCGCGGGCCTTCGTCAAGGAGTCTCGTGTGCTCCTGCTCGACGAGCCCCTGTCGAACCTGGACGCCAAGTTGCGCGAGCAGATGCGGGTTGAACTGCGCGATCTGCAGCGGCGTATCGGAACCACCGCCATTTACGTGACACATGACCAGGAAGAGGCGATGAGTCTCTCCGATCGGGTGGCTGTGATGAGTGAAGGCCGGGTGATCGAACTGGCACCGCCCCGCGACCTTTATTTGCGCCCTCAGACGGCGTTTGCCGCGCGCTTTGTCGGTCAGGCTGACCTGATCGACTGCTCGGTGCTCGGGCGCGACGAGCAAGGCCTGACGGTCGACTGCGCCTTCGGGCGATTGCGCGCCGCGGGCGCTACGGCCGAGTCCGGTCAAGCGCTGAGTCTCCTGGTGCGCCCCGAACACATCGTATTGCAGCAACCCGCGGGTGCGTGCGGGCCCAACCAGGTGGACGGTGTGATCGACAAGCTCGTCTTTTCGGGTCGCCTGGTCGAGTACTTTGTGCGTGTGGGTGAGCGCATCGTGCGGGTGCAGGGGACCTCGCGCGAAATCCATGAATCCGGATCGCGGGTGCGGCTTGGCCTGCCTGCCGAACACTGCGTCGTCGTGCGGGGCCGGTAAGCTCGTCGACCCCTTCCAGGTCCGAGGCAGTCCTCGGATGCGCAATCGGCGGGTCGGCGGCGCGACCCTCGTTTCAGCGTCTCGCCTCGTCACTGCAGTTCATGTACCCTTGGTGGATGACTGCGTCGTTGCCGGTTGCCATCGCGGGTGCCGGGCCCGTTGGACTCACGCTTGCATTGATGCTGGCCCGGGCAGGCCTTGCGGTCGAGGTCTACGAAATGCGGACCCGGCCGAATCAGGCGTCTCGGGCCTCCACCTTCCATCCCCCGACCCTGTCGATTCTCGACCGGCTGGGCGTGTTCGCCGCGATGGTCCCCCTGGCGCAGAGGGTCGATCGCATCCAGTACCGCATTCCTGGCTCCGTCGTGGGAGAGTTGTCGTTCGACTTGCTGGCGGGCCTCACCGACAAGCCGTTTCGAATGCATTTCGAACAGACCCGCCTGACCGAACTGCTGCTCGAGCAACTGGCGCGCCAGCCCCGGGCGCGGGTCCACTTTGATCACCAGCTGCATGGGGTGAGCGAGCGCGCCGATTCCGTGTCGATCAATGTGCAGACCCCGGCTGGCCCCGCCAGCGTATCGGCAGCGTTTCTGATCGGTTGCGACGGCGCCCGCAGCCGGGTACGAGACTGCATCGGGGCCAGTTTTGAAGGTCATCATTACCCTGGTATGGCCTTGCGTATCAGGACCGACCGCTCGGTTGAGGCGCTCCTTGCCGGTCTTGCGCCCCTGACCTATCTGGTGGACGGTGCGAACTCGGCCAGTTTTTTGCGCATGCCCGATTGCTGGCGGATCATTCTTCGGGTGCCTTCGGGCGTTACCGAAGATGAGTGTCAGAGCCGGACTTGGTTCGAATCGCGCCTCGCACCCTTGATCCCCGCATTGAGTGAGTTGCCGGGAGTCATTGGAACGGACTGCTATCGAGCCGGCCGTTTTGTGGCGTCCACATTGATGCGTGGACGGGTCTTTCTTGCAGGCGACAGTGCGCACATCACCAACACCCGGGGCGGTATGAACATGAATTGCGGGATCCACGATGCCTGGGTCTTCGGGCGAGCCTTGATCCGTACGTTGGCTGATGATGCGCCGGCGCGATCCGGGACAGGCATTGACCCGGGGCGTTTCCCTCTGCTCGAAGCGGCCGCGCAGGCGCGCCAGCGCGTGGTCGTGGAGAAACTGCTTCCGAGAACCGACACAATGGTGTCGAATCCCGGAGGCTGGCTGACCCATGTGCGCCGGATGCTCGCACATGAAGACGATGCGCGTCGCTACCTCACCGAGGCGGCGATGCTGGACATGGTGGAGATCGAATGAACCCGCAAGCCCTGCTCCCCAGCGTACCCCGACCGGATCTTCGAATTGGAGTTCTGGTCCCGCCCGCCAATCCGACGGTTGAGCTCGAATACCCCTTCCTCATTGCCCAGGGGGCGGCCCTCCATGCGATGCGTCTGCCCGTGCTTCCAGGCGACCTCGATGCCCGAAACCGAGGCTATGTCGCCTCGTATTCTCCCGCGCTCGCGGGTTTTGGATCGCTGAAGCTGGACGCAATCTCGGTGGCCATGACCGGTCCGCAATATCGGCTCGGTTATCCCGGAGATATCGCCTTGTGTGATCGCCTGTCCAACCAATCGGGTGTCCCGGTCGAAACTGCAAGCCTCGGCATCGCCCGGGCGCTTCAGGCGCTCGGGGTGGAGCATCTGACCCTGATTTCGCCTTACCCGGACAACATCACGCGCCTGGCCTGTGAGTACTGGATCGGTGCCGGCTTCAACATGCACAGCGTGACGGCGCTGTCCGACGAACTGGTGGCGTACACGGTCACGCCGGAACAGGTGCTTCAGGCGATCCGGAGGACGACGATTCATCCTGACGGTGCCGTCATCCTGAGCGGTACTGGCATGCGTACCATCGAGGCGATCGCCGAGGCAGCCGAAGCGATCAGTCAGCCCTTGCTCGCCTCGAACCCTTGCGCCTTGTGGAGCCTCGGTCGCCGCTTGGGCGCTTCACCATCAGCCTGGATGCGAAAACTCATGCCGGCTGCGCTCGTGCCTTGAGCTCTTGGTTAAAGAAGGAGAGATCGATGTCTTTAACAACGACTTTTTTGTGTCGCTGGTCAACCCGTGCAGCCTTGGGCCTCCTCGGCCTTGCGCCCCTGGGTATGCCCTGGGCGCAGCCGGGCCCCACGGTCTCGGGAGGTATGCCTCAAACCGTATACCCGAATGCACCCGTTCGCCTCATTGTTCCGTTTCCGGCGGGAGGCTCCACCGATATCGTGGCTCGCCTGGTCGCCAACAAGCTCTCGACGCTCTGGAATGCGAATATCGTTGTCGAGAATCGCGCCGGTGCTTCGGGCATGATCGGCAGTCTCGAGGGCGTTCGGGCACCCGCCGATGGCTATACCCTGACGGTGGGCAATACGCAGACCCACGGCATGAACTCGGCCCTGTTTCCGAACCCGCGGTTTGATGTCATTCGCGACGTTCAGCCGGTGGTGATGTTGGCCACCACCCGAAATGTCATCGCGGTCTCGAGCGCTGCTTCCTACCAGACGGTCAAGGACCTGATCGATGCGGGTCGGGTCGGTAACATCGCTTATGCATCCGTGGGGCAAGGGTCGACCTCGCATTTGATTGGAGACTTCCTGACTCGCGAGTACGGACTCAAAGCGGCGCACGTGCCCTACCGAGGCGCAAGCCCCGCGATCACCGATCTGATCGGTGGACAAATCCAGTTCATGGCGGGCACTTATGGCAGCGTCTCGGCCTTCCATCGCGCGGGCAAGCTGCGCCTGCTGGCCATCGCAGGCGACCCACGCGATCCACGCATACCGGAGGTGCCCACGTTCAAGGAAAGCGGGGTCCGCGATCCCGGGCTCAACACCAGCACTTCGATCTTCGCGCCGGCTGGTACGCCTCGTGCTGTGCTGCTCCGTTGGAGCGACGCCTTGGCTCAGGTAATCACCCAGCCGGATGTGGTGGAGACGCTGACCAAGGGCGGCTTTGAACCCCTCTTCAGGCCGCTCGATGAGTTCGAAGCCTTCTACCGGTCCGATGTCCCACGTTTGCAGGGCATCATTCGCGACTCGGGCATTCGGCTGGAGTAGTTCCGAGGCACCGTCGGGCCCGATCGCCATGGGCCTCACCCGCGCCAGCGTCGCATCGATCGACCGCTAGCGACGCAATTTGGTGAGCTCGTCGGGTGTGTAGGTGACTCCGGCCGCTTTCTGCACGGTACGCAGATCGGCCCAGTCGCGTCGGTAATCGATAGAGGCAAAGCCTTTCGAATCCCGAAACTCGGCAGCCAGGCTGGAGCGTGCGAAGTCAAAGCTCAGGAAGGCCTGTCGAACCCGCTCGCGCAATTTCGGATCGAGGTCGTGGGTCACTCCGAAGGCGGTTCGGGGAAAGGGTTGCCAGCTGTGCACGACCCGCAGGCGACCGGGCGCGAGCTGGCCGCGTTGCAGCATCCGCTCGATGACGGTGCTTGCGACGATTGCGCCATCGAAGTCCCGACTGACAACGCCGGCCACCGAGTTCTCGTGTTTGCCCGAGAAGCGCACGATGTAGTCCTTGCCTGGAACAATGCCCTTCGCTTCCAGCAGCAGTCGCGGCGCCGTGTCGCCTGACCACGAGGAGGGTGAAACATGGGCAATGCGGCGTCCCCTGATGTCGGAGAGGCGAGCGATGGTGCTGTCGTCTGCGGTGACGAACTGGAGAGCATAGCCGGTCGTGCCATCGTGCCGCTCAATTGCAACCAGGGGCACGAAACCGGCCAGATTGACGACAAAGGGCGCGGATGACCCGCCGACACCGGCGATATGCAAGCGCCCGGAGCGCATCCGCTCGATCTGGGTGGCATAGGATTCCGCCGGGTACCATCGCACCGGCTTTCCGGTGACCTTCGACAGATGTGCGATCAGACCTGCAAACTTGCTCTCGTAGATCGACGGGTCGTCGGCGGGTGTGTACGAGAAGTAGATCGTCGCAGGGTCGCGCAGCCTGATTTGATCACGGGGCGCATCAGCGAGCAGATCCTGATCGGCATCGCAGTAACGCGCATCCAGGTCACCGCGATGCGGGCAGGGCTGCGCGTTCGCCGCCCCGGAGCCGATCGCGAATGCCACTGCGGCCATCAACGCCGCACCGCAGGCCGCGCGAGACCGACACAGCCCAATCATCACGGCTATGCGACTGAGCAGTGATCGGAGGCTGCGCATGGGCCAGGCTGAATTCAAGGCGTCTCCAATGTCCGGGCGCCAGTCAGCCGCAACATCCGGACTTTGCGTTCGCTGCAGGCGCGTCACAGCAGCCCGCAGGCATTGCATCGGGTTCGCAGCAGGCCGCTGATGCCGCGGAGGACATGCCCGTGGGCGCTTCGGTTTCACAGCAGTTGCCGGGGAGGATCGGCGCGCGCACGCCGCTGTGCTCGCAACATCCGCCTTTCCACCAGCGGGCGCCTTCTCCGGTGCAGTATTTGTCGTCGGCCTCCACCATCTTCATGAACATCGGATGGTAATTCCGGCACACCTCGAGTTCGGTTTTCACCCAATGCAGTGGGTCTTTGGCGTAATGCTGCCAATAATCGCCTCGCATGTTGATTCCGGGCACCGCGGGATTCCAGCTTTCGTCGAGCCACAGATCCGGATCTCCGTATTTCGCGCAGAGCTTGCGGATCTCCGGATCATCGAGGGCACGAAGCCGGCCGTTTTCAATCAGGTTTTCGTTGTCCCCCGAGCGTTCAACGGTGTAGGTGGGGAAGTACAGGTGCAGGTGCCAGTGGCCGACCAGGTGCCCCATGCGGGCTGCCTCGCGCTCAGCCATCGATGAAATGATGGTGCCGAACCCCATGTGGATTACACCTGAGCGCACGCGCTCGTACAGGCAGTTCACGAATCCCGAGGGGAAGTCCTTGCGTGGCCGGTGGATGTGCGGGTTTGTGCCGATTGAGGCCTCCCACCACCACATGATCCCTTTGCCCGGGTAACCTGGGTACTGCAGAT
>JBIKVK010000249.1:0-5302 GCA_044356835.1 Burkholderiaceae bacterium | reverse complement strand
CCCGAGGCAAGGCGGGAGAGCGGTGGCGCGACCTGTTCCCGAATCGTCACGGATTCGCGGTATCAGTGAGCCTGGGGCGGCCCTCGAGCCGCGGCCGTATCGGGCTGCGCTCGGCCGACCCGCTGGCACCGCCCCGGATCTACCCCAACTTTCTCGAAGACCCCGACGATCTCGAGAAGCTCATGACCGCAGTTCAAAAGATGCGCGACATGATGCGCAGCCCTTCGATCAGCCGTATCATCGAAGCCGAGATGTCGCCGGGCCCGGAGGTCTGCGATCGGAGCGCTCTTGAACGCGCCATACGAACCGAGCTGGGGACCTACTCGCATCCGAGCGGAACCTGCCGGATGGGCGCTGATTCCCAGGCCGTGCTGGACGCGAGGCTCAGAGTACGCGGCGTTTCTGGTCTGCGGGTCGCAGACACATCCGTCATGCCCACACCGCTCAACGCCTGCACCCACGGCCCCGCGATCATGATCGGAGAGAAAGCCGCGGCCATGATTCTCGAAGACGCAGGCGTGAGCCCCGAAAAGAGGCCAGGAGTTCTTACAGACGAATGACGACACCGCCGGTCCGCCGGCCCGAGTTTCGCTCCGCGAGCGTGACAGCAGATCGCGCCCCGGGGCCATGGCCTCAAAAACTCGAACGACAGGGAGTTGATATCGATGTCCGATCAGATGCACTTGCTGAGCTTCCCCGAACATCTCGAGGGAGTTCACCACGCCCTACGTGCCTCGCGTGCCGACCGGCCTGATGAGCGCTTCAAAGGCCGCGCCAGCATTGACTACTGGCAAGGGGTAGCGCGCACACTCGAGCGCGGCAAGTTCGACGGCATCTTCTTTGCTGATAGCGGCGCGATCTATGACCGCTATAAGGGGCGTGCCGATGAAGCGCTCAAATACGGTATCGGCTGGCCCAAACATGATCCGATGCCCACCTTGGCCCTGATGGGGGCAGTCACGGAAAGACTGGGCTTTGCGTTCACCCAGTCTATCGCCGCGGTGTTTCCCTATCCGGCCATGCGATTGATCTCCACCCTCGACTTTCTCACCAATGGTCGGGTGGGCTGGAACATCGTCACTGGCAATGCCCGCATGGAGTACGAGGCGGTGGGCCTGGGAGAAATGGAGCACGATGCCCGGTACGACCGCGCTGACGAATACATGGAAGTGTGCAACGCACTGTGGCGTGGCATCCCCCACGATGCCATCATCATGGACGACAGGTCGGGCATCGTTGCCGATCCAAGCCGCATCGGCCGGGTCGACTTTGAGGGCAAATACCTCAAGAGCCGCGGAGTTCCGCTGGTTGCCCCCTCTCCGCAGGGTCGCCCGGTCCTTTTTCAGGCCGGTTCCTCCGGACGCGGACAGCAATTTGCGCTCAAGCACGCCGATGTCATCTTTTCGATTCAGGGCAATACCGAAAACATGCGCCGGTACGTCGATGCACTCAAGGTCGCTGCAGTCGCCCAGGGCCGAAAGGACCCGGTTCGAGTCATCTTCGGCCTCCAGGTCGTACTCGGAAGCAGCGAGGCCGAAGCTGGGCGCCGCCGCGAAGAGATGCTGTCCAGGTACTCGCTAGAGGCCTCACTCACACGGCTGTCCGGATCGCTGGGCATCGACTTCAGCACGATCGATCTCGACTCCCCGATGGAGGAATGGCCCACCCAGGCTTCGCAAGGGCTGGTCAAGGCTCTCTCCAGCGATATGGGTGGAAGAAAGCTGACCCTCAGAGAGGTCGCGCAGAGCTGGGCCACCTCGATCGGCACCCCCCATGTGGTGGGAACGCCTGAACAGGTCGCGAACGAAATGGAGGCCATGTGGCGCGCGAGCGGATGTCACGGATTCAACGTACGCCCGACCGTCATTCCGGACAGCATCGAAGAGTTCGTCGATCACGTCATCCCGATCCTTCAGAAAAGGGGCGTGTTTCGAACTGATTACCGCGGCGAGACCTTCCGCGACAACCTGCTCGATTGAGCGTTTCGGCCCCGGGAGACAGCGGCATGCACATCATTGCAGAAGATTTGGGTTTCATCGAAGGGCCTGTGCTCTGTCAGGACGGCGCCATCGTGGTCACGGCGATCGACCGCGGACAGCTGCTGATCATTCGAGAGGGCCGCAGCGCAGTCCTCGCGGAATTGGGCGGCGGCCCCAACGGCGCGACCGAAGGACCAGACGGATCCATTTACGTCACCCAGAACGGGGGCTGCTGGCCTGCGCTGAACCATGTACGAGCCGAGTCAGGCATCCAGGTCGTTGCTCGCGACGGGTCCGTTCGCTATCTGACCCGTGTGCCCAAATCTCCCAATGATCTGGCCTTCGGTCCGGATGGGCTGCTCTACATCACTGACCCGACTCGCAAGCCGGAGCGGGACGAAGGCCGGGTCTGGGCCTGTGACATTGCGACCGGAGAGTGTCGCTTGGTGCTCGAGTGCGACTGGTATCCCAATGGCATTGGGTTCGGGCGAGAGGACGGCTTCGTCTACGTCGCAGATAGCCGGCACAAGCGGATCGTCCGCTTTCCCTTGAACAATGGCGGCCTCGGGCCACTCGAGGAGGTCTGCGCTCTGAAGCGCGGTTCTCCGGATGGATTCGCGTTCGACCTTGAGAATAATCTGGTGATCGCCTGCCCCGGCTCGGAGACTGTGCCCGGGACTGTCCAGGTCTGGTCGGCTTCAGGACAATTGCTCGAACTGATGGAGCCCGGCAAGGCCCGCTTCTACACCAACCTGGCGCTCGCTGCGGACGGCAGCTTCTATCTTTGCGCGTCCGATGCAGGGATGTTGCTCAAGGGCCGATGGCGCTCCGCAGGCCTTGCCCTGCACCCTTTCCGCTGATCACACCCGAAAACCGAAAGAGGAGACGATGAATATGTTCAAGAACCTTGCATCCGCAGCACTCACGGCCGCGGCACTGGCAGTTCCCCTCGCCGCCACAGCCGAAGAATGGCGCGGATACTCGTACACCGCGGCCGGGCAGCCCGCCTTTCAGGGGCTCGAGCGCATCTCCAAGGCAGTGACTGAGGCTACCGCCGGACGCGTCAATTTCCGCTTCAATCCTGGCGGTTCAATGCCGATTCAGGTGGCGGCGATCACGCAGGCGGTGGGCGACGGGATGATCGCTGCCGCCGGCGATGGTTTCTACACCAGCAGCGTACCAGTAGGGGGAATTGCATTCCTGCCCATGCTCTTCAGCTCGCGCCAAGAGTTCGACGCCGGACTCAAGGTGCTTGAGCCTTATCTGGATAGCGCGCTTGAGAAATTGGGCGTCAAGTTGATTGGGTACTACTACTACCCGCTTCAGACCGCCTTCGCCCGGGTCAAGGTCACATCGCTCGATGACTTCAAGGGCCGAAGAGTGAGAACGACCTCGGCCGAGCAGTCCGAATTCGTCAAGCGTTTGGGGGGCACTCCAGTAACAATCGGTACACCCGAGGTACCCACCTCGCTTCAACGGGGCGTGATCGATGTGATCTTCACAGCGAGCTCTGGCGGTGCACGCTCTTACCACGAAATGCTCACACACAACCTGCGCATCGGACCCAATTTCCACTTGTCCTTGATCACCGTGAATCTGAATCGATTCAAGAAGCTCTCCCCCGCAGACCAGAAGGCCATGCTGTCAGCCGGACGCGAGAACGGGGCTTGGATCACGGGGCAATACACCGAGCTTGAGGACAAGTTCAAAGGAGACTACGCCAAGGCCGGCATGGTGGTGACCGAACCCGATGCGGCATCCGTGAAACGCGCCCGGGATATGGTTAGCAGCTACTGGGGCCAGTGGGCGGCACAAAAGGGACCGGTGGCCACCGAGGCCCTCAACAAGGTTCTCGCCGGCATCGCCAAATGAGGGTCGAGTCGGACGCGGCTTCGCGCGGCGCAGGGGGCGTCCAGTCCGCAAGCCGGCGCGCCTCCGACGCGCCGATCGAGGTGGCGTGCTGGATCGCCATGGCCGCGGTCGCGGCCATGATGCTCATCATCTCGGCCGAGGTGATTGCTCGAAGCCTGTTCGGGTGGTCGCTCCTGATCATGGATGAGCTCGCCGGCTATCTGCTCGTGGTCATGACCTTCTTCGGGGCGGCCTATTGTCTTAGGGAGGGAGCGCTGCTGCGAATCGAACTTCTTTTCACGGCGATCTCGCCGCGGGCAAGCGCGTCGCTCTCGGTTCTGTTTGACCTCTGCGCGCTGCTCTTGGTGCTCCTGTTCCTGCACCGGCAAATCCTCTTTACCTGGAGCACCTGGTCAAGAGGTATGGTCGCCCCCACGCTGAGCGAGATCCCGCTTTGGATTCCGCAAATTGCGATCCCGATCGGAGGTCTGCTCCTCAGCTACGGGCTCGTCCTCGAAATTCGCGATGGTCTCCTGCGGATGCGCCCGGGCGTCGGACGGGTGAAGGGTCGGCAGCAGGCAGAGGAGTCAGGGCAATGAACTGGGCAGTCGAATTCGCGCTCTTCGGTGGCGGCCTACTGATCTTGCTCATCGCGGGCATGTGGATCCCGTTTGCGATCGGCATTTCGGCCGTTGCAGCGATACTTCTGAGCGATGGCATGGACGGTCTGCGCGGGCTGGGGATGATCTCCTGGGCGAGCACCAACAGCTTCACCTTGACGGCGGTGCCCATGTTCATCCTCATGGCCGAGATCATTCTGCGCAGTGGGGTGAGCACGCGATGCTATGAGGGCTTGGGCAAATTGGTAAGCGGCCTTCCTGGCGGGCTGCTTCAGACCAATATCGTCGGCTGCGCCTTCTTTTCGGCGATCAGCGGATCGAGCGTGGCAACGGCAGCGGCGATCGGGACTGCCGCCCTTCCGCAACTCGATGCCCGGGGATACGACCGCAGGATGGCGGCGGGCTCGCTCGCGGCCGGAGGCACCTTGGGTATCTTGATTCCGCCCAGTGTGGCAATGATCCTGTATGGATCATTCACCGAGACCTCGGTCGCACGCCTGTTCATGGCGGGGCTGATCCCGGGTCTTCTGCTGGCATTCGTCTTCATGGTGTTCATCGGCATCGTCGCAACAATCAAGCCCGCGGTGGCCCCTGACAATGAGGTCGTGCCGTGGCGGATCCGCATGCAGGGACTGGTCGAGATCATTCCCTTTGTGATCCTGATGCTGCTGGTTTTGGGCAGCCTTTACGCTGGATTCGCAACGCCCACCGAGGCCGCCGGGTTTGGCTGCACGCTGGCGCTGATCGTAGGTCTCATATGGGGCCAAGTCAGCCTGGCAAATCTCGCGATCGCACTGCGCAATACCGTTCGTATCAGCTCGACGATCATGATGATCGTGTTGATGGCCTATG
>JBIKVK010000248.1:0-5303 GCA_044356835.1 Burkholderiaceae bacterium | reverse complement strand
TGCCGTACCGGAGTGAGAACGCGGTGGTCCAGTCCAGATGGGAGAAGATCCCAAAGGGCACGGCCTCGGACCAGGACCCCATCAGCACGGGGCGGATCAAACCCAAGACGAGATACAGCCAAATCGCAGCCGCAAAGGCCCAGGCCACATGCGTACCCATACCCAGCGCCCGCGCCCGTCGATACATCCGAACCCACCAGATCAGGATCGAGATCGTGATGAATAGGCCCGACATCAGCCACCATCCACCCTCATTCATCGGGGGAAATCGCAATCCATACTTGGGCGACGGTGGGTCAAGGGACAACCAGAACAACTGCCGGATGAATTCGATCGGGCTGTAGTTCACCTGAACCAGCATGTTCCAGCCGATGATCGTAAAGCCCATCGTGAAGAAGATCAGCGCAGCCAACCCGGTGAAGCCGAGGTAGACCGGACCGATCTGGGCATTGCCCAGCCAGGCAAAGAGCTGAATGTGCGGACCGGACCCAAGGCGCTCGCGATTGTCGCGCTCACGCTCGAGGGGCACCCCCGGATAGCTCGGTGCCTCGACGCGGACCTGGGTAAATAGATTTTGATATTCGGGCATGACGATTCTCCGGGCTGGGCTCAGGACCAGATGGGCAGGCGCAACCACCAACCCCACCACTCAGGCCAGCCGCGCGTCCAAAACGGCCCGCTGATCACGATACATACGGCGCTGAAGAATCCGGCCGACAGTGCGAGAAACAGGCCAAGGCGATGGATACCCAGCGTACCGATCGAGTACCCGATGGTGTCGCGAAAGAACGTGTCCTCATGCTCGGGCGTCTTAACCGTCTCACCGCGAGCCGGATTGGTCGAGGAGAGGATCAGGGACCCGTGAAGCGCGAGCGCAAAGGTCGTTGTAAAAAACAACGATACCGCAATCATGTGCGCGGGATTGTAGTGAAAGTGCAGGTACTGGTAGCCGACGTTCGAGACCCAGTCGAGGTGACTGAGAATGCCGTAGGGAAAGCCGTGCCCCCAGGCGCCGAGCAGAATGGGCCGGATCACCACCAGGGTGACGTAAGCGAAAATCGCGACGCTGAATGCCACGGGCACGTGAAAGCCAATGCCGAGCTTTCGGCTGATCTCGACTTCTCGCAATGCCCAGGAACCAAACGCACCGATGGCACACACCGTGATGAGCTGCCACAGTCCACCTTCCTTCAGTGGCGCAAGCCCCAGGCCGTACTTGAGATCGGGCGGTGCGACGTTGATCTGCCAGAGATTCCAGGTCGGGCCAAGCGATGCACCGTAAAGCAGCAGCGCCGTTCCTACGACAGCAAAAAAAATCGTGGTGATGCCGAAAAACCCGACGTAGAACGGCCCGACCCAAAAATCGAACAGGTCACCACCCAAAAGGGTGCCGCCGCGTACTCGGTACTTACGTTCAAAACTCAACATGGCCATCTGACAGCCCTCCAGAAATCACCGCAGGCGGCGGCTCGGTGAGAACACCGCGCCGCCGTCGTTCACGCCTGCGAGGTCTTACTTCTTCGCAGAAGCAGCCGCCTTGGCCGCCTGATACTGCGCCTGCGTCATACCGTCGAGCCAGTTGAAATTGGTCGTGCTTAGCAGGATCAGATGAATCATCGCTGCCAAGCCAAACAGGAAAACACCTTGCACGGCCATCGCGCGCAGTGGGTCGTAGAGTTTCCAGACACGCCACATAAAGATCACTCCTTTCAGACCAGATGGGACATCAGGGTGTACACCGCCGCCCTGACACCACTGAATAGGTTCTTGCCGGCCTCGGCACCAGGAAGCCAGGAACGCCACGGAAGCAGCAGCATCTGTGCTACCAAAGCCACGACGAACAGCAGTGCGAAGCTGAGGCAGAAGATGCATTGAAAGGCGAAGGAATCGCCTCTGGGGTCATGTCGAATCGAACCGCCAGTCTGTGGATTCATGGCTACTCCTTGTACGGAGGTCAGTTGAACCAGGGACGCCAGGCCCAGACGAGGATGTGTGCCACCACGGCGATTGCCGTGAAGCCCACCAGGCCCTGCATGTAGTAGGTGTGAAACTCCTGGGCTTCCTCGTCGGTCAGTCCGGAGATGCTTTGCTTATCACTCATGGGATGTTCTCCATAGAGGTGGCCTTGTCGGCCAATCCACGCTGGGCCCGCGTGGAACAGGCAGCCGCGGCACCGCGCCACGACGTACGGTCTGTCCGGTCGATGCGGACATTGTTCGAGGAGAAGGCAGAGACAGCATTGTTGGGCTCATCAGGCATCGACGGTCTCCCTCGGCAGGCCGGCGACCGCGCGCATTCGTTCGAGGGTCACCCGATCTTCTCCGACCTCGCGGGCAGCCCTCTCGGCCGCATCCCGAAGGCGCTTGGCCGCCGAGATCTGGACCAGCACGGGCTCGAGTGCGACGCGTTCGGCCAGCAGCTCCCGCGCGGGCTCATCCCACTGCAAGGCGCGGTGATCAATGTTGGACATGCCGGTGGGCGTGGGCGTGACCCGGTCGAGGTCAGTCGATAGCGGAAGGATGTGAAAAAGCGCATCAAACAGGGCGTTGCAGAACTCTTGAACCAGATACGTCGCTCCGGCGTAGCCCATAAATGGGGTGCCCGTATGCCGTCGGATCAGGGCACCCGGGAAGGAGGCTGGGATGAAGGTCGCGCGAGCCCCCCGTTCAGCCAGATACATGCGTTCGTTGTAACTGCCGAACATCACGAGCGGTGGGCGATCGTGGCATAGCGACCGAATGGCTTCATTGTCGGTCTTGGATCCGGGCTTTCGCGAGACGGCGAAATTGCAGGGCAAGCCGAGTTCGGTTTCAAGAAAGTTGCGCACACCCCGTGCATAGGTGTCGGTGGCAACGATTGCGAAACTGGCCGTGCCGAAGAAGTCTTGCGTGACCGAGCGCCAAAGGTCCCAGACGGGCTTGATCGTGCTGTGCTTTTCACGCTCAATGAAGGGCTCGGGGTCAAGCCCCAGCAATTCGCCGAGGCTACGCAAGAACCGGGTGGTGCTGTGCAGACCGATCGGCGCCTGCAGATAGGGCCGCTCAAGGGCCTCGCAGAGCATTCGACCGTATTCACGGTAAAGGCAAATGTTGACCTCGGCGTCCGCGAGTCGGGCCACATCGGCCAGATGCGAGCCCAGCGGGAACACCATATTCACTTCGGCGCCAATGCCTTCGACCAGTCGCCGGATTTCGGCAAGATCGCTGGGCATGTTGAAGGTGCCATAGCACGGGCCGATAAGGTTCACCTTGGGTCGCGCACCCTCGACACGCGGCTTGAGCGCCGGCACACGCTTGGGGCCGTACTCGGTCCAAAGCCAGTACATTGCCCGGTCGGCGGCCTGCCATTGATCCTCGTCGATGGTGCGGGGGAGGAAACGCTGAATGGACGTGCCCTCGGGCGTGACCCCGCCGCCGATCATTTCGGCAATAGACCCAGTCACGACGACCGCAGGCAGGTCAGGGTCGAGCACCTGGTGAGCGCGTCGCATCGCACCCTCGGTCCCCTCGCGGCCAAGCTGTTCCTCGGCCAGACCGGTCACGACGATCGGCAGTTCATGGGGCGGAAGGGCATCGGTGTAGTGAAGCACCGAGGTCACCGGAAGGTTTTCGCAACCGACTGGTCCATCAATGATCACCTGCAGTCCCTTGATCGCGGTGAACACATAGACCGCGCCCCAGTAGCCGCCGGCCCGATCGTGATCGAGCACCATCATGGGCCCATCTCCTCAGCCTTGCGACGCGCTGCGGCCTTTTCGTTACGCCGTCGTACGGACTCGCGAAAGGCCGGACGCTCGATCGGCCGGCCTTCCCAGACGCCCGCGTGGTCACCTGCGCCCGCCTCACCGAAGAAGGACTTCATCTCGTCAAACCGGGTCTTGTTTGCGATCGCGGCATTGATGACCTGGGCAAGCGAGCCTGCGCCAGCGACTCCGAACAGCGGTCGGGCAGAGATCAGGTTGGTGAAATAGAGCGCGGGCAAGGTCTTCTGCTTGGCCGCCTGGACCACGGGTGTGGTTCCGATCGCGAGGTCGGGACGGAACTCGTCCACCGCCGCGAGGTCCTGTTCGAGCGAGGCTCGGTACTGCACGACCGTACCCTGCGCCTCCAGCCATTCGCGGTCATCATTTGAAAATGGAGTCCTGGGGCACGCCGAGCCCACGTAGGGCACATCAGCACCGCTCTCAATCAACAAGCGGGCTACCAAGAGCTCTGAGCCCTCATACCCGGACACCGTGATGCGGCCCCGGATCGGCGCTCGCTCAAGGGCCTGACGGATCGGGGGCAATACAGCCTGACGCGCCTGAGCGATGCGGGCTTCGCTGACACCGGCCGCGCGACCGATGCGCTCGAGCCACTGCGCAGTACCCTCATAGCCCACCGGCGCCGAGCCCACCACCGACCGCCCTGCTGCCTCAAAGGCGCGCACGCTGGCCGTATAGAACGGGTGGATCGCGGCAACGACCTGGCAGTCCAGGGCGGCATACAGCTCGCGCCATTCGCGCGTCGGGACGACGGGGCCCGCTGACAAGCCAAGGGTGGACAGCATTTGTCCGATGCCGATCGGATCGGCCGGGAAGAGCTCGCCCAGGAGAGTGACCGAGGGGCCCTCGCTCGGGCGATTGCGGGGCGCCGCCACCGGGCCCGCGCGGGCTTCCTCGATGGCATACTGAAGCATCGCACCCGCCAGTACGTCCTTCGCCTCGGCGTGGGTGGGCACCCCGAAGCCCGGGACATCAATGCCAATGATCCGGACCCCGTTGATTTCGCGGGGCAGGAGTTGCAGGGGTACGCCGCTCGCGGTGGGCACACACAGATTGATCACGACCAGCGCGTCGAAACGCTCGGGGTCAGCCTCACGGTAGACCGCTTCGCGGATATCTTCGAACAGTTTCCCGGTGACCAGCGTTTCCGAGTTGAAGGGGACATAGCCAACGCTGCGACGGGCACCGTAAAAGTGCGAGGTAAAAGTGAGGCCGTAGACACAACAGGCCGAACCCGAGAGCAGCGTGGCCGTCCGGCGCATCCGCAAGCCCACGCGCAGGGAGCCGAACGCGGGACACATGCTTTGCGGCTGATCGTGGGGGCCCTTCGGATAGTCGGCTGCATAGCGCTCGAGTGTTTCGCTTTTTCCGGCCTTGAGCGCCGCCTCTCGCATCGTGTCACCACCCGCGTGACAACCCGAGGAACTTGCCTCGGCTAGGATAGGGATGGGCTGTCGTGCGTTCATGAGCGGGATACCCTGTGCTCAGATCTGCTCGTAGACCACTTCGAGCGAGGGCTTTTCGAGGACTTCGCGACCCA
>JBIKVK010000042.1:0-18099 GCA_044356835.1 Burkholderiaceae bacterium | reverse complement strand
CATTGTCGCGCTCGGTTATGACCCACTGTGGTTCGGGATCTTATTGGTCCTTCTCCTCGAGATTGGACTGATCACTCCCCCCGTCGGTATGAACCTCTTTACCATCAAGGCGGTCAGTCAGGACATCAAGCTCAGCGATGTGGGGTGGGGAGCACTCCCCTTTGCCGTCTTGATGCTGATCGCCATCGTGATCCTCTCGGTCTTTCCCGGTCTCGTGCTGTGGCTTCCGCTTCGTTGAACACGCCCTGCCCGGGTCAAGCTCATAACGTCTAGATGATCCTGAGACCAAAAAGATATGACCACCACAAGCTGTGACTACCTGGTGGTGGGCGCGGGGGCGTCGGGCTGTGTTGTCGCGTCGCGGCTCGCCGAGCAGGCCGGCTGCGAAGTGATCCTGCTTGAAGCGGGCGGGTCAGATCGCAGCCCCTTTCTTCGTCTTCCGGGATTAGGGTTCGCGGCTGGCGCGATTTCAGACCTGAATTGGAATTTTCTGACCGAGCCGATTCCGGCCCTGGGGGATCGCCGCATGACTTTCTTGGCGGGCAAGGTCCTTGGCGGGTCGAGCAGCATCAACGGCATGATCTACACCCGGGGGCACTCGAGCGAATACGACCGCTGGGCAGATATGGGCTGCACGGGTTGGACCTTTGATGAGCTCAGGCCTTACTTCCTGCGATCTGAAGCGAACGATCGGGGCGCGGGCCCATGGCACGGCGGCGAAGGTCCGATGCGACTTCGTCGAGCCAATCCGGGGCTGCCAATCTGCGACGCCTTTCTTGAGGCCGCCGCAGCAGCGGGGCTACCGATCGTGGATGATCTCAACGCCAACCATCGCGAAGGGCTCGGTTGGTACGACGTCAACATCGACCGCGGCTTGCGCATGAGCGCCGCTCGCGCCTTTGTGCACCCTGCGCGCAACCGACGCACTCTGAACGTGGTCATGGGCGCCGAGGTCACCGAGATTGTGTTCAGCTCGGACCGTGCGACGGGAGTCAAAGCGATTGCCGGCGGAGCCCTGAGGGAATTTCATGCGCGCCGCGAGGTCATCCTGAGCGCCGGGGCGATCAAGACCCCCCAATTGCTGATGATCTCCGGAATTGGTCCGGCTCGGGCACTAGAAGGCCAAGGCATCCGTGTGCGTTTCGACTCTTCCGGAGTCGGACAAAACCTGCAGAACCACCCGTGCTACCGACCTCACTATCTGTGCACAGGCAACATCACTGCGCGCAAGCATGTCAGTCCGCTACAAGCCTCTCGGGCAGCGATCTCCTATGCCTGGTCAAGGTCTGGGCCACTCGCGGAGAGTTTTGCGTCGGCAGGAGGTTTTTTCAAGAGCGATCCGGCGCTGGACCTCGCTGACATGCAGGTCGTGTTTCTGTCTGCGATGCCCCCTCGCGGAGCCAAGCGACTGCGCGACCTTCTGCCGAAAGAGCACGGCTTCGGGATGACCATTTATCAGGGCACACCCTACAGCCGAGGGCAGGTCCGCCTTCGCTCGCCCAAGGCGACTGACCCTCCGGTGATCGAGGCGGGCTATTTCAGCGATTCGCGCGACCTCAAGGTGCTGGCCGCCGGGGTTGAACGCATGCGCGATGTCATCCGACAGCCCGAAATCGCGCGACACATCCGAAGTGCTGTAACGCCGCATGATCGGATCCGAAGCCAAGAGGCGTTGATCGAAGATATTCGACGCGAAGCTGCGACCTCGTATCACAGCTGTGGGACCTGCGCGATGGGCAGCGACTCTGATGCGGTGGTCGATCCTGAGCTGCGGGTTCGTGGAGTCAGGGGTTTAAGAGTCGCCGATGCCTCGATCATTCCCCGCTTACCGAATGCGGCCCTTCACGCGGTGACGCTCATGATCGGTGAAAAGGCGGCATCAATGATTGGAAGCCAAGCCGCTTGAGGACGACTCACCACGCCAGGTGAGCCCTGGATTCAAGTTGCGCCGAGCATAGGGTCTTGAAGAGGGCACAATGAACAAACGCAATGACGGGCGTGATGAACCCATCCTGGATCCCGATCTACCGATCGTAGATGCCCACCACCATCTGTTCGACCGCAAAGGCACGCGCTACCTCTTTGAAGATATCGTCTGCGACATCACGGCGGGTCATCGTGTCACTGCGACCGTTTATATCGAAAGTCATTCCATGTTCAGCGCCACGGGACCCGAACTGCTTCGCCCTGTAGGTGAGTGCGAATTTGCCAATGGTGTCGCAGCCATGAGCGCAAGCGGAGGCTATGGATCCTTTCGGGTGAATGCCGCGATCATCCCGTTTGCCAATCTGGCCGCGGGCTCGGCTGTGGCCGAAACGCTGGAGGCCCATCAGGCGCGGGCTGGTCGCCGGTTTCGGGGCATTCGACAGGTGGCGATCTGGCACGCGAGCTCTGAACCCTATGCCTTCATCGTGACTCGGCCGCCACGCGGGCTGATGACAAACCCCGAGTTCCAAAAAGGCTTCGCCGAGCTGGCAGGTCGGGGGCTGACATTCGATACCGCCATTTTCCATCCGCAGCTCGAAGAACTCGCGGCCTTGGCCGATCGATTCCCTAAGACAACCATCGTTCTGAACCACCTCGGCTTTGCTATGGGCATGGGGTGTGACGCCGAGGGCCGGCAGACTGTATTCAAGCAGTGGCGAAGCGGCCTCCAAGAGCTTGCGCGGCGCGAGAATGTCGTCGTGAAAATTGGCGGCTTAGGCATGCCGTTCTGGGGCTTTGGACTGCATGAGCGGGCCGAGCCAATCCACTCGGATGAACTTTGCACGCTCTGGCGGCCTTATGTCGAAACCGGAATCGAACTGTTCGGCGCTGATCGCTGCATGATGGAGAGCAATTTTCCAGCAGACGGTCACTCCTGCGGGTACGTCCCGCTCTGGAACGCGATGAAAAAACTGACTCGGGGCTATTCCATCGGAGAGCGCACGCGCCTCTTTTCAGGCACAGCCTCCCGAGTCTATGGGCTGGAGCAGCGTTAAGCACGTCATGAATTGAAGCGCTTTTGCTCGGGCTGACCGGCTTGTCGTAGCATCCCGGATGTTCGGGACGGGGTAATTCCGCCCCCTGCGCCTCGAGCCCCACCGCGTTGGTGTCACCCCTACCCGCTCTGACCCGATCTCTCGTGAAGAAAACAAGTTCTGCGAATCCGCGTAAGACGCATCTCTCGTCCGATGCACTGCTCTCCGAGGCGCACCGCCTGCGCCACTTCATTGCGCTGGCCGAAGAGGGTCACTACGGCCGCGCTGCCCAGCGCTTGGGGATGGACCAGCCCGCGCTGTCGCGATCGATCGTGCGCATCGAACAGGCCATCGGCGCCCAACTACTGGTCCGTTCGGCGCGTGCGGTGAGTCTGACCGCGGCCGGAGCGATGTTTCTCAGCGAGGCTCGGGCGCTGGTTGCCCAAGCGCAGCTCACCGCCTCGTTGGTGCGTCGCGCTCAGGACGGCCGCGCCGCAACGCTGCGCATTGGCTTCACGCCCACCGCCATGTTTCGCGCACTTCCGGAAATCTTGCGACGTGTCCGCGAGCAGGATCCCGATGTTCAGATTGTCATGCATGAAGCGCAGAGCTATCAGCATGTCGAGGGGCTGCGCGACGGCAGCCTGGATGCCGCCTTCATCAACGGGGACGTACTGAAAAAGGGCGAGTTCGAGTCGCAACTGATCGAGCGCGAGAAGGTGATTGCCGCAGTGCCCTCGGCCTGGCCCGTAGCCCGATCGAAACGCCTGCGGCTGAGAGATCTGGCCGATCTGCCCTTCATCATCGTCTCACGCGAGACAAGTCCCACGATGCACGAGGGCACTTTGGCCGCCTGCCGTGCCGCCGGTTTTACGCCTCGCATCGTTCCGGGGGCGAACACCGAAGTCTTGTCCAGGCTCGGCATGGTGGCGAGCAACTTCGGGGTGATGCTCGCGTCCGAATATACCCGCCTGTTGCCGGTGACTGGAGTCACCTACCTCAAGGTCATCGATCTGCCCGACTATCTGGATTGGGAGCTTGTGCTCACCTGGCACAGCCGGGCGAGCAACCCCGCACTCGATACCTTGATCCACATCGCCCGAGAGGTGTCCGGGCGGCGCCAAAAGACCAAACCACCGGCCTGAGGCCAAGAGACACGAACCCCGCCGTGGGGTCACGCAGCGCTCCGCGTCATACGCCGCGATCTGCGCGGCCTGACCGCCGCAGTGAGTTCTAGGGTCAGGCCGATTCCGAGAGGAAGAACACCGTGTCGACCGCTACGGGCGGCCGGGTCTCGTCATGCACGATGACGGGATTGACATCGATGGCGTCGACCTCATCGGCGAGGTCTCGGATCAACGCGGCGAAACGCGCAAGCGTCGGCGCAAAGACGGTCGGGTCGACCCGAGGGCGGCCCCCGGATCCATCAATCAACGAGCGGTGGGTCAACAGGCTCAACATGTCGGCCGCGTCGGGCTCGGGTTCGACCAGACGGATCTGCACATCGTCCCAGGCTTCGGTCTGAACACCGCCAATCCCCAGGGTCAGCACCATGCCGAAGCTTGGGTCCCGCTTGGCGCCCAGCAATAACTCGACACCGGCCGGAATTTGCTCCTGGATGACGATGTCGAACTGCGCCAACGCCAATCGACCCGCAAGGGACTGGAGCTCGGTGACCGCATCGATCAGCGCCTGTGCGGAGTTGAGGCTCAGGCGAACACCACCGGCACGCGCCTTATGTACCAGCGTATCGGAGCGAAGCTTCGCCACGACCGGAAAACGCAGGCCCTCGACCGCCCGCACAGCAGCCTCGGGCGAATCGATGACTCGCTCGGCCACCACATCGAGACCATAGGCCGCGAGGATCTTCTTGCCCTCGACTTCATCAATCACCGTGCGACCTGCCTGGCGCGCCCGCTGGATCACGGCCCTGGCCGCAGCCCGATCGGGCGAAAATGCGGACTGAACCGGCGGGGCCGGCCGTTGGGTCGGCCTCAATCCCGGGGCAATCGCGCGGACCAGGCGCTCGGCGTCCGGGAAACAGGGCACCCCACGCGTGTTCAGATACAGCATGGCCGCATCACCGCCGCCAAACCAGAGGACAAAGACCGGCTTTTCGAGCTTGACCGCTTCATCGGCGAGCACCTCGGCAATTTCCATCTGGCGTCGCTCGAAGGCGCCTACGGCTACGATGGTGAGATCGCTGTCCGGATTGCGCTCGAAGATCTGCAAGAGGGAGCGCAGCCGCTCAAGGTAGTGGAAGGGCCCCCCGCTGACATCGAGCGGATTGTGCCGACCGAGAAAGGGCGGAAGCAGCGGATCGATTTCGGCGAGGACCGGTTCGCCGAAATCGGCCAATGCCATACCGGCGCGCTCGAGTGCGTCGGTGAGCATGATGCCGATGCCACCGGACATCGAAATAATCGAGGCTCGACGACCAAAGCGCTTTTGGTGGACCGCCAACACCCGGCCGATGTCCAGCAAATGGGTCATGCCCCGAGCGCGCGCAACGCCCAGCTGATGGAGGACTCCATCGTAGACTCGATCCTCGCCCGCGAGGCTCGCCGTATGAGCCGCCGCCGCACGCGCGCCAGAGGCCGTCACACCGGTTTTCAGAAGAATGATCCGTTTGCCCATCCGCTGCGCTTTTCCCGCGGCCTGGATGAACTGACCGGGTCGACGCAAGCCCTCGACATAGCAGAGAATCACAGAAATGCCGGAGGCGTCCAGCATCGCGTCGATCATGGTCTCGAGCGTGAGGTCGATTTCATTGCCGAGGTTGTAGAGCTGACCGACCGCCAGACCCGAGCGCTGCCCGTCATAGTAGAGGCTGGCGCCGATCGCACCGCTTTGCGACACGATCGCCACCGGCCCATCGCGCAAGGTCAGCCCTTTCTGGTCGAGCACCGGAGAGAAGGTCGCGGTCAATCCGTTACGCGTGTTGATGAGGCCGTTGGTATTGGGCCCGACCACCCGAATGCCGGCCGACCGCGCAAGCTCGGCGACCTGCTCTTGCAACGTCGCGCCCTCGGGCCCGATCTCGGAAAAACCCGAACTGCCGATCATCACGACCGGAATTTTTTTCTGCGCGCACTGGTTCAGCACATCGATCGTGGCCGCTGAAGAAACCAAGATCACCGCGACATCCACCGGATCAGGTATGTCCAGAAGGGATCGATAGGCCGGGCGTCCCTGGACCGTGTCGCGGTTGGGATTGACCGGATAGATCGGACCTGCGAAGCCATAGTTCAGCATGTATTGCAGCAGCCGGCCGCCGGGCAGGCGAATGTCGTCGGACGCCCCGACCACCGCCACCGAGCGCGGCTCGAACAGCCGCTGGAGTGGGTGGGCCTGAAGACGGGCTTGATCGATGCTGTCGTTCACGCGGCTTCTCCATCGAACCAGGTATCGGCGAGTTCGCGCCAGACCGTGGGCGCGCTCCCAAACAGGGGCTCCAGCACGTGGATGCGCTTGAGCCAAAGGTGAAGGTCGCACTGCCAGGTAAAGCCGATCGCGCCATGCACCTGAAGTGCGGCGTGACTGGCCGCCAGCGCAGCCTCGCCCGCGCTCGCCTTCGCAAGCGCCGCCGACTCGCCTCGATCCGGCTGATCATGATCGACACACCAGGCGGCATACCAGGTCGCGCGGCGGGCGGTCTGCACCGCCACATGGGCATCAGCCAGCATGTGCTTGACAGCCTGGAAGGATCCAATCGGCCGACCAAATTGCTCGCGCAGCCGCGCATACTCAACCGCTTGCGCGATCGCCCCGCGGGCAAGCCCCAAAAGCAGTTGGGCGTAAACGACTCGTGCCCGATCGCGCAATTCGGTCGCCACCCGCCCCTTCTCCAAAACCGAAACAATACTCGTAGGCCCCAGACGGGCCGGACGACGAGCGCGATCCTGCGCGCCGGCGAAGGTCTTGGTCGTGGCGTCGGGCACGCACAGCGCGACCGTTCCATCCTCCCGGGGAACCAGAACGAGATGCGCCGCCGCACCCCAGGGGGCCTGTCCCGCCCAGCCTTCCTGGACCGATGCCATCACCGATCCGTCGACCAAGCCGGGCAACCAGCGCGCGCACAGTTCATCATCGGCATGCTTTGCGAGGAGCGGAGCAACGATACCCAGGGCCTCGGCCACCGGCTGGGCAACGGCATGCGCGCCCAGCTCTTCGATCGCGAGCATCGCATCACACAGCCCCATCCCCGACCCTCCCCACTCGACCGGTACTGCAAGGCCCACGACACCCATCCTCGCCAGCCCTGCCCAGGGCGCAGGGTCGCTGGAATCGTGATCCCAGTAGCGACGCAGAGTCGCCGGCGGAAAATGTTCCGCCAGATACCGAGCCATGGTCTCGCGAAGCGCGTAATGCTCGTCGTCGAATTCGAAGTTCATCGGGGCTCCCGCGGCAAACCCAGGAGTCGTTCGCCGATGATGTTGCGCTGGATTTCATTGGTCCCCGCGTAGATGCGGGATGCGCGCGCATACCAGTACCGCTCGTGCCAATCGCGGCCGACGCCCTCGGGCAACTCCTCCGAACCGGTTTCATGCCTTGAGCCCAGCGCCTGCATGCCGAGTTCGAGAATGCCCATTTGAAGGTTGGAGCGGACGAGTTTGGACATCGATCCGAGCTGGCCCACTTCGTCCCGATCCGAAGTGGATGCGGCATAGGCGTTCCACTGATAGCGACGAATGCCCGCCTGAAGACGCGCGGCCTCGATCCGCACCGCATCGTGATGGATCGCCCCAGTCGCACGCAGGATGATCATCAATTCATCGAACAAGTTTTGAAAGAAAGTCATCGGATAGCGCGAGGCGTCACGCTCGACCTTCAGGGTGGCATTGGCCACCTTCCAACCTTCATTCTCAGCCCCCACCCGGTCGGACTCGGGGACTCGAACCTGATCAAAAAAAACCTCGGCAAAGAGCGCCGCGCCATGGACCTGCCGGATCGGTCGGACCTCAACGCCGGCTGCTTTCAAATCCACCAGGAAGTAGGACAGGCCCTTGTGGCGCGAGCCGGGCTCACCGGTCCGGGCCAGCATGAAGATCCGGTTGGCGAAGTGCGCGTTCGAGACCCAGACTTTCTGGCCAGTGATCCGGTAATGATCGCCCTCGCGGACCGCTCGCGTCGATAGGTTGGCGAGATCCGAGCCCGAACCCGGCTCGGAAAAACCCTGGCACCAAATTTCCTCGCACGAGAGCATGCGGGGCAACCGGTCCAAGCGCTGCTTGCTCGAGCCGACGGCCATCAGCGTCGGGCCCAGGAGCCCAAGCGCGGGATAGTTGATCCGCCGGGGCGCATTGGCACTGAAATACTCCTCACCAAAAATGAGGGCCCGCAAGTGATCATAGCCCTGCCCTCCGAACTCGGTGGGCCAACTGACGGCGTTGTAGCGCGCCGCGCGCAGCCTGCGCTCCCACTCCAATAGCCCCGGCAAAGCAGCCGGACCATCAAAGTGCGAGGTTGGAAAGTCGCGCTCGACCTCGCGCAAGTTGTCGATCAACCACTCACGGACTTCAGTTCGAAACCGCTGATGCTCAGTGCTCCAGGTCGGATCGATCATGATGGCCAATTCGCTCCCGGACGGGATCCGATACGCGAAGGCCGCCCGCGGCGGAACGGAGCCCGTGTGGCAAGCATGTCAGACATCAAGCTCGCCCGCCTGAAATTGCCGGATTGCCTCTTTGAGCCCATGCGCCGAGATGGCGGCGCGAAGCTTCTTGACCCCGGGCGACTGGTGGAGCAACGCATCGGTCTGCGCGCCCATCATCGCGCCTTCGCGAAAACCGGTGAGCTCCACCATCCGGTTGATCGCATGCTTGCGCAACCGCAAGAGGTCGGCCGGCATACGCGACATCCGGGTGGCGATGTCCAGAGCCTCATCCATCAGACGGTCGGGCTCGACGGCCTCGTTGGCCCAACCCCACTCGGCCGCTTGGGTCCCGGTGATCACCTGGCCGGGAATCAGGCCGATTTGCTTGGCGCGCTTGGGTCCGACCAGGTGGACCCAAAGCGGCTCGAGATATCCGCCACCCAGGGGTATGGTCGAGTAACCGATGCGCGCGTCCTTCGCGACCAAGGTCAGATCGGCGAAGCTTGCAAGGATGGTGGCTGCAGCCAGGCAGTGACCGTGCGCCGCGACGATCACCGGCTTGGGCGAGTCCCACACCGAAAAAAAACGCGTCAGACGCCGCTCGAGGTCGACTGCATCCGAGACTGGGTCCTGAGCAGGTTGGAACCCGTGCTCGCCTCGATCGACATCGAAGCCCGCGCAAAACGAAGGACCGCGTCCCGCAATGACGATGACCCGCGTCGGCTCATCGCCCGCAAAATGGCGCAGACCAGCATCCAGCCCCTCCAGCATCACGCGGTTGATGGCGTTGTGCTTGTCCGGTCGATTGAGCCAGATCCGCGTGACCCGACCCAGCCGCTCGAATTCGAGCGTACCGGAGGCCAGCGAAAACAATGCCGACACGATGCCCCCCCTGATTGCGCCTTTTTGCCTTTTGTCTTGAAGAGCGGAGAGGTAATTCCAGCGATCTCATCGCCGATCAACCTCGCCGCTGTCTTGATCGCAGACCAGTATTGCCATTATGACATCGGCTCATGTAACATCAAACAACATAATTCCAAGCCAAAGACGCTTGGAAAACGCCAATCACAACAGTCGCAGCGTGCTGCAACGCACCAAGCGACCACCGCCAGGGAGCGTCATGGTGAACGGGGCAAGCACGGCCGGCACACGGTCACTCTCGGTCGCGGGAATCGATCTCGAGGTCTGGGAAGGCGGACAAGGTCAGCCACTCTTGTTGCTTCACCCGGGAGACGGCTTCAATCCTGACGCGCCCCATGTCGCTGCGCTCGCCGCGCGCCACCGAGTGATCGCTCCGTCCTGCCCCGGTTTCGGTCGGTCGGCCCTGCCCAAGTGGATGCGGACCGTGGACGATCTCTCTTACGTCTACCTTGATCTGCTCCAGGCCCTGGGCAAAGAGCCCATGCCGGTGGTCGGCCTGTCCTTTGGTGGCTGGATTGCCGCCGAGATGGCTGTGAAATGCACCGGTCGGATTGCAGGCCTCTGTCTGGTCGATACCCTGGGGGCCAAGTTCAGCTCCGACCCTACGGTTCGGGAAATCCTCGACCTGTTTTCCTATCCGCAATACGAGCAGGCTCAATGGCTCTTCGAAGCTGAGGACTTGCGCAAGCCGAACTACGCGAGCCTTTCTGACGAAGCGGCTGTCATCCTGGCCCGCAACCACGAGTCATTTGCGCTCTTCGGATGGTCACCGACCCTGCACAGCCCCCGTCTTGCGCATCGTCTTCACCGCATCGACGTCCCGGTCCAGGTGCTGTGGGGAAGCGCCGACCGCGTGGTCACGCCCGAGTACGGTCGCAAATGGCAGGCTGCAATTCCGGGGGCCACCTTCGAGCTGATCGAGGGCGCCGGCCACTATCCGCAGATCGAACGGCCGGAGCTCTTTGCCGCTGCCGTCGAACGCTTCACCCAGTCCCTCGGCACGCGCCGCTGACGCTCACATCCAGGAGGAGCGCGAACATGAACAGCTGGTATTTCTCAGAACAGTCCTACCACCCGGCCTGGAATGAGCCCGGAGCGCCCAAGATCACCACGCCCAGTTCGGTCGTCGATCCGGATCAGGCCCACCGCCTGCTCGAGGAGTACATCGCCGAATGCAAATTGTGCGATGAGCTCGGCCTCAACATCATGGCAAACGAACATCATGCAACGACCACCTGCATGAACGTCTCCTGCATGTTGACGTTGGGCATCATTGCGTCACACACGCGCAAGGCGCGGCTGCTCGCGCTCGGCATTCCGATCATGAGCCGGATGGACCCCTACCGGATTGCCGAAGAGGTGGCTTATGTGGACACGCTGTCCAAGGGCCGACTCGAACTCGGTCTGATCAAGGGCACCGCTTTCGAGCTTTACATTTCGAACGCTCACCCGGTCACCGCCCCGGACCGTTACTGGGAAGCGCACGATCTGATCGTGGCCGCGCTCTCCAACCGAAAGGGGCCCATCAGCTACGAAAGCGAGAGCTTCAACTATCGTTACATGAACGTGATCCCGCCCTGCTACCAGCAGCCTTCGCCTCCGATGTGGCTCACGACGCTCTCGACCAATACCGCCAAGGAAGCTGCACGGCGAGGCTATGTCCTTGCGATTACGGCCGTCGCGCGGGCCGCCCGCCAGTCATATCCGCTCTACAAGGAAGAGTTTCTTCGAACCCATGGGCGCCCGGCGCCGCTGGATCGCCTGGCTTACCTGGGCTATGTCTGCGTAGGCCGCACCGAGGCTGAGGGGCTGGAGCGGGGTCGCAAGATGCTGCGATTCGTCGACACGTCTGAACGAATCGAGCCGCGATTCATCTATCCCCCTGGACAAATGGCCCATGCCGACAATGCCCGCTTCCTCAAGGCCGGCACCACGGTGACCCACCGCACCAAAGTGTTGCCCGACGGCACGCCGATGTCCAACCCGCCCACGCCTCGCGAACAGATCCTGAACAACGTGCTGTTCGCCGGAACGCCGGATCAGGTGTACCACCAGATCAAGTCGTTCTACGAGTCGGTCGGAGGTTTCGGCAACCTCCTGGTACAAATGGGCGGCACGATGTCGCACGATGAAATCTGCGACAGCTTGCGGCTCTATGCGACCGAAGTGATGCCGCGACTCCAGGAGCTCACCCGATCACACCCACTGGCTGCATGACAGGGGTTGACTCGCGCCAGGTGTGCCCGGACGCACTGCACCCTATCCATCACCATAAGGGAGACATGCGATGAACCATAAGATCCTTCGAGGTCTGGCCGCGTTCTGTGCCGTATTCACGATGGCCTCGGCCGCAGCCTGGCCGGAGCGGCCGGTCACGATCGTCGTACCCTATGCCCCAGGCGGATCCACCGACATCGCCGCGCGTCTGGTCGCCCAGGGCATGAGCAAGGATCTGAACGTCGCCATCATCGTGCGCAATCAACCCGGCGCGAGCGGCAACATCGGAGCTGCAGCGGTCGCCCGCGCGGTGGGTGACGGCTACACCTTGCTGTTTGCGGGCAACGGCATTGCTTCAGCTCCGTCGATGAAGGAAGTCAGTTACGACCTGCGCAAGGATCTGGCTCCGATCAGCCGCGTCGTCGCCTCGCAGTTTTCCATCCTGGTCAACCCCAACCTGAAGGTCAACACGCTCAAGGAGTTTCTCGACTACGCACGCGCCCATCCGGGCAAGCTCAATATGGCGTGTTCGGGACTGCTCACCGCGGCGCACTTTTCGCTGGAGGCATTCCGGCAAGCCGCCGGCCTCGAGTTCACCACGATCCAGTTCAACGGCAACGCCCCAGCGGCGCTGGCCATGATGTCGGGTGATACCCCAGCCGGAATCGACGCCGCGTTTTCAGCGAAGAGCGCGGTAGCCTCGGGCAAGCTTCGCGCGCTCGCCGTGACGGGCTCCAAGCGCTCCTCCGCGTTGCCCGATGTACCCACGGTGGCCGAGGCTGGCATCCCAGGGTTCGAAGCTGGGTTTTCGCTCGTGATGATGGCGCCCTCGTCCACACCCAAGACCGTGATTGATCGTGTCCACAAGGCCGTGGTGGCTGCGGTTCGAGATCCGGCGCTCGCTCAAAAGCTGGAATCTCAGGGCTATGAAATTGTCGGAAATAGCCCCGCCGAATATGCGGTCGAATTGGAAGCGAACATCGCTACGAACGCCAAGATCATCGCCGAGTTCCGAAAGGCGGGCGTGATCCAGTGATGTTCTCACGACGGGCATTCCGACCCGGCGCCTGCCGATGAGCGCAACGCGATCCCCGCCCGATCTGGCCGCTTTCCGCGAGGAGGTCAAAACCTTCCTGGTGGAGCACCTTTCACCCGAGCTCGCCGAGCGCTCTCGCGCGGGCTATTACCTGTCAAAGGACGAGCTTCTGGGCTGGCACCGGGCCCTGTTCAAGCGCGGGTGGGCCGGGATCAACTGGCCGCAGGAATACGGCGGCACGGGCTGGTCCCCGATGCAAAAATTCATTTTCGAAGATGAGTGCGCGCGCGCCGGGGCACCGATCCTGATCATGATCGCACTGAACCAGGTCGCGGCCATGCTCATTGCGGCCGGTAGCGATGAGCAGAAAAAGCGCCATCTTCCGGGTATTCTCGACGGCAGCGAAATCTGGTGTCAGGGCTTTTCAGAGCCCAACTCTGGGTCGGATCTCGCCAGCCTCAAATGCCCGGCATGGCGCGAAAGCGATGCCAGTGGCGACTACTATGTTGTCGATGGCAACAAAATCTGGACGACCGCCGCTCATTGGTCGAACTGGTGCTTTCTGCTGGTACGCACATCCAATGACGGCCCAAAGCAGGACGGCATCACCATCCTGCTGGTGGACATGAAAAGTCCGGGTATCACTGTGCGGCCGATCATCGGCATCGACGGCATGCACTCCCTCAACCAGGTCTTTTTCGACAAAGTGCGCGTTCCGGTGAGCCATCGGGTGGGCGAAGAGGGCAAAGGCTGGGGGCTGATGAAACTTTACCTAGGCCATGAGCGGATTTCGGCTGCGGGCATCTGGAAGGGCCAGGCCCACTTCGCGCGCCTGGTCGCGATTGCACATCGAACCGAGCGTAACGGCCGCCCCCTCATCGACGACCCGCGTTTTCGCGAAAAGCTGGCCTGGCTCGAAATGCGTCTGCGCGCTCTAGAGGTCATCTTGCAGTCGATCATCAATGCGCCCAATGCTGCCACCAGCACGGAAGCGTCGCTGCTCAAGCTGCGCGGTACGGAGCTGACCCAAGACCTGTTGCGCATGATCAGTGAGGCGGCCGGGCAGTATGCCCTGCCCTTTCATACCGAGGTGCTGCGCGAGGGCTGGGGCGACGAGGCGTCGATCGGACCTGACTTTGCTGCGCCAGCCACTCCAGCCTATTTCTTTTGGCGCAAGGCGACCATATCGGGCGGGTCGTCGGAAATCATGAAGAACCTGATCGCCCAGAGTCTGTTCCGATGAGCGCGGACGCAAGCCCAAGTCTGCACATCATGCTCTCAGACGAAGAGCGCATGCTGGCCGACGCAGCGGCCCGGTACATGGAACGGGCTTATAGCTTTGCGGAACGGTCCCGTCTTCTCGAGTCTGGGCCGTCATTTGACCGCAAACACTGGACGGAATTCGCCCATATGGGCTGGCTGGCCCTGCCTCTTCCGGAGCAATACGGTGGCGCGGAGGGCGATGCAAGGACGCTCTATGTGCTTGCTCGCGAATTCGGTCGTGCCCTCGTGGTCGAGCCCTACCTCTCCACCGCCGTACTCGGCGCGGGCCTGATTGCTCGGGCAGGCAGCGAACGCCAGCGTCGATCCTTACTCGGTCCGCTTGCCGAGGGCCAGATGCTGCTGGCCCTGGCCTGCGCAGAGCCCCGGGAGGGCTACGACTGGTTTGATCTTTCAACCCGGGCCGCTCGCGCCGGCGATCACTTCGTTCTGAACGGCGACAAGAGCGTCGTTCTGGGTTCCGCCCATGCTGACTGGCTGATCGTCAGTGCTCGCACCTCCGAAATCGGAGCCGGCGGGCAGCGCTGCGACCGGAACGGCGTTTCCTTGTTTTTGGTCGAGAGGAACCAACGCGGCGTGGCGATGCGCCCTTACACCACCATCGATGGGCGTCACGCCGCCGAAGTTCAGCTCAATCAAGTGAGGGTACCCTCTGACGCACTGCTGGGCTCGCTCGACGGTGCAGCGCCGCACCTGGACCATGCCTGGAATCTGGGGACGCTTTGGCTGCTGGGCGAGGCGGTCGGCTGTCTGGAGGGCATGGTCAGCGCCACGGTGACATATCTGAATCAGCGCGAACAATTTGGTCAGAAACTGTCGAAGTTTCAGGCGTTGCGCCATCGGGTGGCCGACATGCAGGTCGGCCTCAGGGAAACGCAGGCGCTTTGCGAGTATGCGGCACAGGCTTTCGCACTGGGATCGGACACGGCGGCCGCGGCGCTGGCCGCCGCCAAATCCTGGGTGGGTCGCACCGGGATGAAGATGGCCGAGGAAGGGGTTCAGCTGCACGGTGCGATTGCGATCACAGACGAGTATATTGCGGGTCATTACATGAAACGCCTGACTGCAATCGACCGAATGTTCGGAGATGGAGATGCGGCACTTGATCGGTACCTCAAGTTCAGAGGGCGCTTTGACGACGTCCTCGGACTCTCCCGCTGAACAACGATTCAACTGACATCGCCCATCCACTCCTCGTGTCTACTTCCGATCAGTTCCATCATCCCGGAGACGACTCCCGGGGCTTCCGGCGTGCCTTGGGCCAGTTCGCAACCGGCGTCACGATCGTCACCACCTCGGACGGGCAGCAAAACGCAGGGGTGACCGCCAACTCGTTCTCGTCGGTGTCGCTGGACCCTCCGTTGGTCCTGTGGTCGATCGCCAAAACGTCCCAAAGCCTGGCGATTTTCCAATCGGCTGCGCGCTTTGCAATCAATGTTCTCGCAGCCAACCAAATGGAGCTTGCGGCGCGGTTTGCGCGTTCAGGGCCTGACAAATTCGAAGGGGTGGCGTGGACGCCGGGCCTGGGGGGTGTACCGATCTTTCCAGGCACCGCAGCGACCTTCGAATGTACCCGGCATGCCATCGTCGAGGCGGGCGATCACTTTGTGCTGATGGGACAGGTCGAACGCTACACCCGCAGCGACCTTGAATTATTGCTGTTCGCCCAAGGCCGGTTTCGACTCGCCATCGATTACCCGGAGGGAGGCTCGGAAGGCACTGCGGGCAGTTCAGGCGAAATCGGCGGCCAGACGACGATGCTGGGATTGCTGTGGGATGCCTTTTCGACGATGTCGAGCGGCTTCCAGGCGCACCGAGATGCCGAGGGGTTGCTCATCAACCATGGGCGCATTCTTTCCCTGATCGAACGTCACCCGGGTCTGCCACTGCCTGTGATTGCTCGCAAGGCCTTCATCAGCCCGAAAGCAGCCGAGGAGGCCATTCAAGCCCTGGTGGACAGCGGCTACGCCTGCACGGGCACAAGCGGCGGCTGGCAGGTGACTTCGGCGGGACTCGAGCGGGTGATGGGCCTCCGGCGCAGAGCCGAGGCCTTTGAAGCCGATCACCTCAAATCGATCAAGGCCAGCGATCTGGATATCGCCCGCAGGGTGTTGCGGGACATCGGCCTGACGCGCAACTGAGTGGTGCGTCGAATCGACCGGCCGGCGGCTTCGCAACCGGCCCGAGCATCAGGACAAGGATCCTCGGGATCGGACGCCGCGCTCGGAATCGAAAAGTGCGATCAACAGCACTCCAATGACGGCGATCACCACCATGACCAGGGCCAGCGCAGCAACCGCCGGATAGGTGCCGGTATCCCACTCGCCATAGAGCAGCGTCGAAAGGACCTGCGTACGCGGCCCGAAGAGCAGTGAAGATGCCGCAAATTCATGCGACAGCAAGATGAACATGAGCATGGCCGCGCTCGCAAGGTGGCGGCGCAGCAGGGGCACCATGACCCGCCAGACCATACCGGGCAATGACGAGCCGGCGACCCGAGCCGCCGATTCGAGCTGGGGATTGATCTGGGCGATTCCGCTCATCACCATCCGCGTCCCGTGGGGCAGCACCAGGATCACGTACGCCAGGATGATGATGATCCCTGAACCATAGAGATGGATGCCCAAGTGATTGCGGATCGCCATCATGACGGGCCCCAGCGCAAAAGAGACGAAGATGGCCATGCCGAAGAGAATCGCCGGTACGGCGATCGGAACATTGACCACGTAATCGATCACGACGCGGGCCCGACTTTGGGTGCGTAGCGCAACAAACGCGGCGAGCAGCGACAGCACCAGACAGGTCAAGGTGGCCAGAGCAGAATACTGGATAGAGTTGATGATCGATGAGATCGCTGAAGGATTGCTGATCACCGCGCTGAACGCCGCCAAACTCAAGTTGTCGAGCTTGAGCGGTGCCCCCCAATAGGGCGACAGCGACACGATCACCAGTCCCGCCAGCGGGGGAACCACCAGGATGAAGGCGTACAGGATGATGGGCACCATCAGCCAAGGGCTGTGGCCCCGGCGCCGTGCGCTGCCTTTGCCCGCCATCACGAATCTGAGCCCCGCCTTGAGTCCCTGGCGCTGCCAGGCGACGGCTGCGAGCGCAAGCAGCAAAATGGGCAGTGCGATGAAGGCGGCCAGGGGATAGTTGGCGGGCGGCGCTCCGGTCAGCCGGTAGAGCTGCGTGGTGATCACGTCGATCCCTTTGGTTCGGCCCAGCAGGAGAGGCGCCGTGAACTGCCCCAATGCGAGCAGCGCCACGACGCCGCTGCCATAGAGAATGGCCGGCCGCAGCAAGGGAATGACGATACGGAATTGCGTGCCCCACCAGCCCGAACCTGCGCTCCGTGCGGCGTCCTCGAGGCGGGGATCGATATTGGCCAGGCCCGCCTGCAGGAAAACAAAGGCGTAAGGGATCAGGTAAATCGCCGTGATGAGGACGATCCACTCGAGGCTGTAGACATCAAAGGGTCCCGAGCTCAGTTGATCCAGAAACGGCAGCTTCCTGAGCAGGACATTGAGATAGCCGACCGACGGCGACATCAGAAAGGCCCATCCGATGACCCCGGCAAGGGGTGGTACCACCATCGGCAAGATGGAAATCATCTGTGCCGCCGTACCGGCCTTGCCGGCCAAGTTGGCGCGGCACCAGGCGAGGACCATGGCAATCAGCACTGCGATGATCATGGAACCCATCGCAAGCGCGACCGTATTGAACATGATGCGCCCGAGGCTCGGCAAAGCCAGGGCCTCGCGCCAGACCTTGCCCACATCGGCAAGAGGCTGGCGCATCAGTTCGACCAGAGGGTAAAGCACCAGAAAGCCGACCACCGCCGCCATGAGCCATGGCAGGGCCCGAGGCGCCCTGTCCAGCCATCGCTGGAGGATAGAGGCGCTTTCCGAAGGGGTCGGCTTCAATGCGCCTGCCCGAATACGGAGATGGGCTTTAGCGATAGAGCTTGTTGAACTTGTCGACCCATGTGCGCAAGGTCTCCGGACCATATCCCGACTGATCCACTACCTGCGCCTTGTTGAGATCGACCTTGAGTTCGCTGTCGATCTTGATGCGCGGCGCAACGGTCA
>JBIKVK010000247.1:0-5355 GCA_044356835.1 Burkholderiaceae bacterium | reverse complement strand
CGCACGGGTTCGAATGAACCCCGAATTCTGCATGCTCTGCGCCAGTCGATCGAACCCTGCCCTCGATATCTCGGGGCGGCATGACCAAAGATGGGCCGCCTGATAGCGGGCCAGAGACCGGGCGAGCACCTCATCCTCGACATGAGGGTAATAGCCCCGCACGACGCGGGCCAGGGCGACGCTGCCCTCCGACGCGAGCCAGGGAGGAAACGATCGGATCGCCGCCGCCATGGCTCGAAACGCAGCGTCGTAGCGGCTCAAGTGAGACGTCGTCGTGATGAAACTCGTGTAGGCCGTGGGCCCGCGGCCCGAGGCCGCCTGCAAAGATATGCCGATGCCCCGAAGCTCGGCGCGGGTCACGAAAGGCTCAAACACCTGGATCACATCAACCTGCCCCTGGGCCAGCGCATTGAGGTTGCCCTCCATCGACCCCTCCGACGCCCGGACGATGCGCGCCGGATCAACGCCGAGGTCACGCAGATCCTCCTGCAGGCAGAGCCAGGGTGTGGGCACTTCTGAGACGGTGGCCAGGCGCAGTTCAAGCAGTCGCGACAGTTCAAACGGCTCGAGCGCCGCAGAACCCACAAGACAAAAGGGATCACGCGTGGCCACTTCTCCAAAGGCCACCAGGGAGTCGGGGCCCACCGGTGAGACATCGCGATCCTTGAGCACCCTCAGCGGCCCTCCCCAAACGAGGTGGGTGGCGCCATCGATCATGGCCGCGATGCCGGCCCCGGGCGAAGGCGACGCGACCAGTTCCACCTCAAGCCCCTGGGTCCGGAAGAATCCGAGTTCAAGGCAGGCATAAAAGGGCGCGTAAAACACCGCACGAAAGTTTTCGGCGAGTACGATCTTCAAGACTGACTCCATGAAAGAGAGGTCCGCGAAAGACTGGTTCGGACAGACCGGTTCGAAGACCCGTCGTTTCGCAAGGCTTTGCCCGGCTGAGGCATCATCCTTGCACACTCGCCGTTCAAAACGACGCTTCTCCTCATTCTCCCGGGAGCAAGATGATGCTGAGGTCCCTTCGAATGGTCTCTGCCCTGATGACAGCGGCAACGGGATTGACGCTGTTGCTCGCGCCGCCTGCGAACGCGCAGGGCCGCTACCCCGACAAACCGGTCCGGCTGGTGGTGACCGTGCCGCCGGGTGGTGCGGCCGATCTGGTCGCCCGTACCGTGGCCGAAGAACTCGGCCGACAGCTTGGCACCCAGATCATCGTGGAAAACCGTGCCGGGGCGAGCGGCACGATTGCGAGCAGCTTCGTCGCCAAGTCGGCTCCCGATGGCTACACCCTGTTGCAAGGTGCCATTTCCACCCATGGGATTGGTCCGCACTTTTTTGGCAGCAATCTGAACTACCGCCCCTTCGATGACCTGATCGCGGTGGCACCGCTCGCACAGTTTCCGTTGATCCTCGCGGTCCATGCCGGACTGCCCGCCAAGTCGGCGAAAGAGCTGATCGAGCTCGCGAAAACCAAGCCGCTGAGCTTCGCCTCGGCTGGGGTGGGCAGCGCGCCGCACCTGAGCGGCGAACTGTTGATGATCGCCACGGGGATCAAGCTCAATCACGTCGCCTACAAAGGCAGCGGGCCGGCGACCGTCGATGTCGCGGGGGGACAGGTCGAGATGATGTTCGACGGCGTGCCGTCTCTGCTGCCCCACATCAAAAGCGGCAAGCTTCGGCCCATTGCTGCGGTCGCCTCCGAGCGCAATCCGGTGCTGCCCGACCTGCCCACCTTCACCGAGCTCGGCTACCCGACCATGGTGGCCGCGCTCTGGTACGGGGTGATGGCTCCCGCCGGCACGCCCGCCGCGATCGTGACACAACTGAACGCGGCCGTGATGCGGGCGCTCGAGCAGCCGCAGGTGCGTGGCAAACTCGAGGAACAGGGCGCAAACGTCATGCGCGGGAGCGCCGCCGAGTTTGGCGAATTCGTTCGCAAGGACTATGCGCGTTGGGGCGAAGTGATCCGGGTCGCCAAGGTGCCGACCACCGGAAACTGACCTGGTTGAGGGGCTTGAAAGCGGTCAGCAGGTGCGCCGCCAGGCCGGTCCACCTCAGCTGAGCGCGATCAGGCTCGCCGCCTGCCCATCCGCTTCCAGCCGATGGCGTCGACCGACATTGAGCAGGGCCTTGCGCGGCACATGACCGAAGGGCAGCCCGGTCAGAATGGGAACATCGATTCGTTTGCGCCAGTAATCGATCACCGCATCCAGATCGTAGCCCCGGTCGTGCGGGGCGGAGCGCCAGTCAGAGAAGTGGCCGATGAGCAAGGCCGCCTGACGCCTGAGCAGGCCCAGATGATCCAGCTGATGGAGCATGCGCTCGATCCGGTAGGGGTGCTCGCTCACATCTTCGATAAAGAGCAGACCCCCCGACAGGTCAGGGCACCAGGGGGTCCCCGCGACTGAACAGATCATCGACAAGTTGCCGCCCCAGAGGACCCCCTCGATCTCGAGCCGGGCATTTGCGCCATCGGCCGCCCACTGTAAAGCCGGGGGCGGGTCGCCCGAAAAAATCGCCTCGAACTGCTCGAGCGTGAAGGGATCGGGCCCGTCGGACGCACCGAAATCGGCGCTGAACGAAGGGCCCGCCCAGCTGCTCGCGCCGCCTTGTGCAAGCAGGCCGAGATGCAGCAGCGTGAAATCGCTGAAGCCAATCCACCGACATCCGCGCGCGGATGATGCCGCGACGAGCGACCAGTCGATCCGGTCAATGAGACGCGACAGGCCGTAGCCACCTCGGGTGATCATCACCGCATCGAGATCCGTCCGGGCCGCAGCGCGATGGATGCCGGCCAGTCGCTCGTCGTCGGTCGCCGAAAAGCGCTGCCAGCCCTCACGGGGCACCTCGCAGATCAGGGTCGCCCCGTGTGCCTCGAACCAGCGCGTCGCGCGATCGAATTCCTCCAGAGACAAATGCGAGCCCGAGGGCGCAATCACCTCGATGGTGCGACCCGTCAACGCTCCCATCGCTTCAGTCCGCCAAGCCCAATTTTTGGGCCAGACCGATCCGCTGCAACTTGCCGGTGGCGCCCTTGGGGATTTCTTCCAGGAAAAGGATCTTGCGCGGCACCTTGAAATCGGCGAGCCGGGTCGAAGCAAAATCCCGCAGCTCGCGATCGGTGAGGGCAGACCCCTCCCGCAGAACCACCGCAGCGCCAACTTCCTCGCCCAGCTTGTCGTGCGGAATTGCGAACGTCACCACCTGCGCCACGGCCGGGTGGTCCATCAGCACTTCGTCCACCTCGCGCGGAGACACCTTCTCTCCACCTCGGTTGATGATCTCCTTCAGGCGGCCGGTGATGGTGAGGTAGCCCTGAGGATCCAGCACGCCCTGATCGCCAGTGCGAAACCATCCGTCGACAAAGGCCTCGGCGTTGGCCTTGGGGTTGCTCTCATACCCCTGAGTAACGTTTTCACCGCGAATCACGACCTCGCCGGTGTCACCGGCCGCAAGCAGCCGGCCGGAGGGATCCATGATCGCGATCTCGGGGCCGGCCGCAATGCCCACCGTGCCGGGCTTTCTCGCCCGAGGCGGAAGGGGATTGGAAGCCATTTGGTGGGCCGCCTCGGTCATGCCGTAGGACTCGACGAGCGGTGCGCCGAAGACCTCTTCGAGCTCGCGGATGACCTGGGTCGGCATGGCCGATGACGAAGAGCGAATGAAGCGTAAGGGGTGAGCTGCGATCACCGCCCGGTTGGCCGGGGCACGGGAGAGAATGGCCTGATGCATGGTGGGCACTGCGGTATACCAGGTGGGCTTCGCCTCGTCCATCCAGGCAAAGAAACGCAAGGCATTGAAGCCGGACGTGCAGCACACTTGGCCTCCAGCCGAAAGCGGCGCGGTGATGCCCGCAATCAGGCCGTGAATATGGAAGAGCGGCATGATGTTGAGGCCGCGATCACCCGGGCCCAACTCAAGAAACGTCCGTATGTTGCGCGCCGAGGCCCAGACGTTAGTTTGGGACAGGGGGACGATCTTGGGGCGCGACGTGGTGCCGGAGGTATGAAGCACAAGCGCCACGTCGTCGGCCTGAGCCGGGCCAGGCTGACGGGCCGGCGCACCGGCGACGGCATCGCTTCTAAGCACAAACGCGCCAGCGCCCCGCTCTGGATGGGCGGTCAGTTCGATGATTCGAATCCCCAGCTTCTTCGCAACCTCGATCGCAGGCGACGTGCTCGCCGCCTCGACGATGAGGCCTTTCGCACCCAGATCCCCGAGATAGAACTCGAATTCGTCGGCTCGATAAGCGGGGTTGAGCGGAGCGCTCGCGCAGCCCGCCGCCACACCCAGAAACGTGGTGGCCATCGTCGGGCCATTATTCAAAACGATCGCCACGCGATCGCCCCGGCCAATACCGAGATGGTTGAGTGTAACAACGGTTTCGTCGACCAGACTGCGCAGGCTGCGATACGTGAGCGGTGCAGCGCCTGGCGCGCTCAGGGCGATTGCCTCATCAGCGCCCGCGTTGAGCAGCGCCCGAATCGTTTTGGTGTCCTTCATGGTCGTTGGTCCTCGAACCCTCGTCCCGATGGGGACGGCCAGGAAAAGTCAGGGAGAGTGCGTCCTCAGCTGCCAGCCATCGACAGGCGCGCCTTGTGTTGCGTCAGGGAGTCTGCCAGGAGAGCGCAGCAGGCATAAATCGCGTCGCAATGCGGCGTGGGCGTGGACGTGATGCGGGCCAGTTCGATCACCGAGCCGAGCAGGGCTTCGAGCTCGAGCGGCCGGCCCTGCTCCACATCCTGAAGCATCGAGGTCTTGTGCTCACCCACCGCCTCGGCGCCCGCGAGCCGTCGATCGATCGAGATGCGAAAGCGCACCCCGAGCGTCTCGGCCACCTGCTGGGCCTCCCGCATCATATTGAGCGCAAGACTGCGCGTGAGCGGAAACTGGCAAATGCGCGCCAGGGTGGCATGGGTGAGCGCACTGACCGGGTTGAATGTGAGGTTGCCCCAGAGCTTGAGCCAGATCTCGCTGCGCAGGTCGGCCGACACGGGGGCCTTGAAGCCCGCCCGGGTCAGGGTCTCACTGATCGCCTGAACTCGGTCGGAGCGGGAATTGTCGGGTTCGCCCAATGAAAAGCGATTGCCCTCGATGACCCGGATCACACCGGGCTCGATCAGTTCGGAGGCTGGGTAGACCACTGACCCCACGAGCCTCGCCGGATCGATGTGCGACGCAATGATGCCGCCAGGATCCACCGATTCGAGCGACCGGCCAGCCCAGGGTCCCGAGAGACCGTGGAAATACCACCAGGGAATGCCGTTCTGCAGGGTCAGAAGAGCAGTGCCCGGGCCGAGGAGCGATTTGAGGTCAGGGGCGACGGCAGCCACTTGATGGGCCTTGAGC
>JBIKVK010000246.1:0-5368 GCA_044356835.1 Burkholderiaceae bacterium | reverse complement strand
CGATATCAGCCACAAAACGCACTTGCAATCGAGGAGACTGCCATGCAACCCAAGAAGAGCCATGGTTCGATGAGGGAATCGGTCAAACCAGGGCGGACGATCCTGAGGAGTTTTGGGACCAAAGCGATGCTGGGGTTCATGGCTCTCGCCTGCCTGGCTCTAGCGCCCGCGCAGGCTGCCGACTGGCCGCAGCAATCGGTCCGTATCGTCGTGCCCTATCCGCCGGGTGGGCTCACCGATGTGGTCACGCGGATCATTGCCGAGGGCGTGCAGCGCAGCTCCGGCAAGACGGTCGTGGTTGAAAACCGGCCGGGCGGAGGCGGCCAGATCGGACTGCAGGCGGTCTTGCAGGCCCCGCGAGACGGACATACGCTGGCTCTGGTCGTGCCCGCGACGATGGTGACACTGCCCCTCACCAATCCCGACTTCAAGATCCGACCCCTCGAGGAATTCGAGCCGATCACTGCCGGGGTCGACACGTTCCTGACCCTGGTGACGCCGCCCGCCAGTGGCATACGCACCCTGGCCGAATTTCGCGCCTTTGCGCAGAAAAACCCCGACAAGCTGACCTACGGTACTCCGGGGGTCGGGTCGTCCTACCATCTCAATACGGTCGCGATGCTGCAAAGGCTGGGCCTCACCGCGCTGCACGTCCCCTACAAAGGCGAGTCGGAAGTGCTCAACCAGGTGGTGGGCGGGCATCTGAGCTTTTCGCTGGTCTCATCGGCGGCGCGCGGTCTGATCGATTCGGGCAAGCTGAGCGCAGTGGCCACCGCCGCGAGCGGCCGACCGCCGGTCTTTCCAAGCATCCCGACCTTCGAGGAGCAGGGCGTGGCCTTCAAGACCGACGGATGGGTCGGCTATGCAGCCGCCAAGGGCACGCCGCCCGCATTGGCCGACGCGATCAATGCCGGGCTGGTACGGGCGATCCGCGACTCGGCGGTGCAGGCCAAGCTCGTCGAGATGGGGTTCATCGTGGTGGGTAATTCGCGCGCAGAATTCGTCAAGGCCATTCAGGACGGCACTGCCACCTACGGCTCGCTGATCCGGTCGGGCGCACTCAAACTGCAGTGAGGCAGCCATGAAGAAGGTGCTCCGTACCGTTCCCCTGACGATTGCGCCTGACAACGACAATCCCTTCCTTCACGGGCCGTTTGAGCCTGCGACTGAAGAGTGGGTGGCCGACACCGATGACATGACGGTGATTGGAGAAATTCCGCGCGACCTGCACGGAATCTATATCCGCAACACCCACAATCAGGTGCACGAGTCGATCGGTATCTACCATCCCTTCGACGGCGACGGCATGTTGCACGCCATGCATTTCGAGGACGGGCGCGCCACCTACCGGAACCGCTATGTCGAGACGACCGGCTTTCTCGCCGAACAGGCGGCCGGCCGTGCGCTCTGGCCGGGGCTGCTTGCGCCGCAGCTCTACACCCGACGAGGCTGGGGCGCCATTGGCGCCATGAAGGACAACGCCGGGACCGACGTCAAATGTCACGCCGGAATGCTCCTTGCCTCAATGTCTCAGGGCAGCGAGCCCTGGCGGCTGGACCCGGTCACGCTTGAGACGCTCGGTCCCGACACGCATTGGGCCCGTCAGGTCCCTGACGGTGTGTCCTCGCACTACAAGATTGATCCGGCGACGGGCGAGATGATGTTTTTCAACTACCCGGAGCAGTGGCCGTACATGCACTACGGGGTCGTTGACCGTGACAACCGTCTCGTCCACTACGTGCCCGTCGAGCTGCCGGGTCCGCGCTGGCCGCACGACCTGGGCATCACCCGCAATTACACCATCTTGCACGATCTGCCCTATTTCTTTGATGTCGACGGGCTCAAGCGCGGCGAGCGTAAGCTCCGATTCCGCCGGGACATGCCGGCCCGGTTTGGGATCATTCCCCGGCGCGGTGATTCGGCCTCGATCCGATGGTTCGAGGCAGCGCCGTGCTACCTGCTGCACCTGGCCAATTGCTATGAAGAGGGTGACGAAGTGGTGATGGACGGCTGCATCATGCCGGACCCTCACATGCCTGCCGTCGGCCAGTCCGGCTCAGGTCGTCAGGCGATCTATGAGCGCATCCGCGCCCATCTGGACAAGTACAGCAATCCCACAATGATGCACCGCTGGCGCTTCAATCTGCGGACCGGTGAGACCCGCGAAGAGCGGCTCGATGACGAGATCACCGAATTTCCGATGGTGAGCAACGACTTCGTCGGGCTGCCCTACCGCTACAGCTACAACGTGCTCTACCAGAAGGGCGAGTGGCTGTTTCGGGGCCTCAAGCGCTACGACCTGAAGACCGGCGCCACGCAAAGCATCGAGTTCGGGCCCGGCTGCTACGGCAGCGAGCCGCAGGTCGCGCGACGGATCGGTGCCGTAGCCGAAGACGACGGCTATGTCACGACCTTTGTCAACAACATGCCCGAGAACCGCTCCGAGTGCTGGGTGCTCGATGCGGCCAATATCGACCGCGGGCCCCTCGCGCGCATCGTCCTGCCGCATCGCATCTCGGCCGGCACGCATGCCTGCTGGGTCGAGGGCGACCGCATCCGAGGTGAACACCGCGACCCGCGCTACATCCCGGGTGCCGGGCAGGCCGCCTGACGGCCGGTTGCGGCCCGTCCGCCTGCCCGACGACCCGGACCCCTTTGCCAATACCTGAGGCCCCAACCCTCATGCTGAACGACAAGACCCGTGCTGTTTTCGGCGGGCTGCGACTGCCGATCGTCGCGGCACCCATGTTTCTGGTCTCAGGGCCCGACTTGGTCCTTGCAGCGGTGCGCGCAGGGATCGCCGGCGCCTTCCCCACACCCAATGCCCGCCCGATCGAAGTATTGGATGAGTGGCTGGCCCGGATCAGTTCCGAAGCCGCGGCGATGGCGCGCGTCCCGGGCGGACGGCCCCCCGGCCCATGGATTGCCAACCTGGTCACGCATTCATCGAACGCCCGTCTACCCGAAGACCTCGCCCTGATCGCGCGCTACAAGCCTCCAGTGGTCATCACCGCCCTGGGCAGTCCGCGCCCGGCGATGGAAGTGGTGCATGCCTACGGCGGGATTGTTATTGCGGATGTCATCAATATGACCTTGGCCCAGAAGGCGATTGATGCGGGGGTGGACGGGCTCGCCTGTATCAGCGCGGGCGCTGGGGGCCACACCGGCCACCTGTCGCCCTTTGCCTTCGTGAGCGCGGTACGACGCCGTTTCGATGGACTGGTGATCATCGGCGGGGCGGTGTGTGACGGCTGGGGCATCGCCGGTGCACTGGCCTGCGGTGACGATCTGGTCTACATGGGTACGCGCTTCATCCCGACGGCCGAAAGCATGGCCAAGCCGGAGTACAAGCAAATGCTGGTCGAGGCCGATATCAGCGATGTGGTGGTCAGCGACCGCATCACGGGCGCTCCGGCGAGCTGGCTGATCCCCTCGCTCAAGGCGAACGACATCGACCTCGCCACCCTCGAACCGGTTGCACAAAGAAACTACAGCAGCAACCGCTCGTTTGAAGACACCCGCCGTGGTTGGCGCGATCTCTGGGGCGCGGGGCAGGGCGTGGGGGCGATTTCCGGAATCGAGCCGGTGGAGACCGTGGTCCAGCGACTGGAGACCGAATTTCGGATGGCGTGTGAGCGGTTCGTTCAAATCGGGGGGCGAACATGAAAAGGGATGATCTCCCGGTGCACGACATTCCGGCGCTTTCGGGCAATAACGCGCCGGTGCGCGCCGAGGAGGTCCTAGACGCACTGACCGTGATCGGCGAAGTGCCCACCGATCTGAACGGCCTCTATGTGCGCAACGGCCCCAACGCCCGCTTCGAACCCGATTGGCGTTACCACGCCTACGATGGCGACGGGATGCTCCATGCCGTCTACTTTGACCGCGGCAAGGTGAGTTATCGCAATCGCTGGGTGCGCACCCGCGCTTTCGAAGAGGAGGGCGCTGCCGGCCGCCCGCTCTGGAAGGGTCTGAAAGAAACGCCCCGCAAGGACCGCCCGGACGAGCCGCTCAAAAACACCGCCAATACGGATGTGAAGTATCACGCCGGGCGTCTGATTGCGATGTGGTATCGGTCCGGTATGCCGTATGCGCTCGACCCCTGGACGCTGGACACCCTGGGTCCGGCTGATTATGAGGGGGCGATCGACCGGATCTCGGCGCATTCGAGGCCCGATGAACATACGGGTGAACTGCTCTGGTTCGACTATGACGTGAAGCCCCCCTACATGCGCTACGGGGTGATCGGCCCTGATCGGAAATCCCGGCACGCTGTCGAGATTGCGCTACCGGGTCCGCGCCTGCCGCATGACATGGCGGTCACGCCGCACTGGACCATCCTGCATGATTTCCCGCTGGTGCTCGATGATGAGGCCTGGAAGGCGGGGCGCTACAAGTTGCGCTTCGATGCCACCATGCCCACCCGCTTCGGGTTGATTCCACGCTACGGGCAGGCGAGCGAAATCCGCTGGTTCGAAGCCCGACCGACCTACATGCTCCACGTCGTCAATGCCTGGGAAGAGGGCGACGAAGTGGTGATGGTCGGCACCCCCTACCGGATGCATGAGCGCGATGACGGCGCACCCGATGGCGAGCGCCTGCTCCGTACCATTCATCAACGGCAGCGTGACTTCCTACTTTGGCAGTGGCGCTTCGATCTGCGAACAGGCGTGACCCGCGAGGGGCCGATCGATGATGTGCTGAACACCGAGTTTCCGGTGATCAACAGCCAGTACCAGGGGCTTCGTAACCGCTTCTCGTACCACGTGGTGTTTCCCCCCGGAGGGCGCGAGGAGCCGCGCTTTCCGGGACTGGTGAAGTACCGGCTCGAGACGGGCGGTTATGTGGCCTACAGTGAGGGTCCGCAGTGGTTCTACAACGAGCCCGGCTTTGCGCCTCGAGACGATCCTCAAGCCGAAGACGACGGCTATCTGGTGACGATCGCCTGGAACCCGATCGAGCTGCGCAGTGAAGTGCATGTCTTTGACGGCCGCGGCGGACGCTTGGCCGAGGGGCCGGTCGCGCGTGTTGTGCTGCCGCGGCGAGTGCCCAACGGATTTCATGCGACCTGGGTCAGCGCGGCCACGATCGCGCGCTGGCGTTGAGCGCAGTGTGCACTTAAGGATCATCCATGCCTGAACCGACCTTCATTCTGGGCGGACACCAGACCGACTTTGCCCGTGTCTGGTCGCGCCAGGGCCAGGACCTCTCCGACATGATCCGGGAGTCGACCGAGGGCGTATTGCAGGCCGCCGCAATTCAGGCCTCCCACGTCCAGTCGATCCATGTCGGCAATGCGTTTGCCGAACTGCAGCGCAGCCAGGCGCATCTGGGCGCACTGGTGGCCTCGGTGGTGCCGGACCTCTGG
>JBIKVK010000245.1:0-5377 GCA_044356835.1 Burkholderiaceae bacterium | reverse complement strand
CTGGTCATCGTCGAGCAAGAGCTGCTGCCGGCGTGGGCTGCAATGGCCGATCGGGTGATGTTCATGGAGGCCGGACGGGCTGAGGTGGCCGGAGCGGGCCTCGAAGCGCAGTCACATCGGTCTGCCCGCAGTACCGCTCACGTGGCGGTGTGAAGCGGACGCCGAGATGGAGGCCCTGCTTCAGCAAGTGCTCGCCGGTGTATCGTCGGGTGCGATCTACGGCTTGATGGCGCTCGCGCTGGTGATGATCTTTCAGTCCACCCACCACATCAATTTCGCCCAGGGCGAAATGGCGACCTTCAGCACCTTCATCGCTTGGGGCCTGATCGATGCCGGCTGGTCCTATTGGACTTCGGTCGGCCTTGCGATGACGGGCGCCGCTCTGCTGGGCGCCCTCATTCACAGGGTTGTGCTCCGCCCCATCGCACAGGCGCCGGCCTTGAGTCAGATCGCAATCTTTATCGGCCTGTTGTTGATCTTTCATTCCCTTGGGGGTGCGCTGTTCGATCACAGCCTGCGCGCCTTTCCAAGCCCTTTTCCACACACCATCGAATTCGCACAAGGCTATCTGACCGCGCATGGGCTCGGAACCATCGCGGTAGTGCTGGCCGTCTCGCTGATGCTTTATCTCGCGCTCAGATATCTGCCCATCGGTCTGGCCCTGCGTGCGGCCGCCCTGGATCCCGATGCGGCCCGGCTGGTGGGCATCCGCGTTGACCGCATGCTCGCGCTGGGCTGGGGGCTGGCCGCGGCGATCGGTGCCCTCGCCGGAGCCCTGATTGCACCTGTCGTCTTTCTCGAACCGAATATGATGACGGCGATTTTGCTTTACGGTTTTGCGGCCGCCCTGGTCGGCGGTATCGATAATCCCTGGGGGGCACTTCCGGGCGGCATCATCGTCGGGGTGATCGAGAACCTGCTGGGGGCCTTTGTGATCGGCACAGAGTTCAAGCTGAGCGCAGCGCTCGTGTTGATCGTCCTGGTCCTGATGGTGCGCCCCCAGGGTTTGTTCGGTCAGCGAGTGGTCCGTCGGGTATGAACCGGGCGAGTACCTTTCCGGCGCAGCGCCAGGCCTATGGGCTGGTGCTCCTGGTGCTCTTTGCGCTCACCTGGGGGCTCGATGCGTACTGGCTTTATCAGGCGATTCTCCTGATGGCTACGATGATCACCCTGATGGGCATGGTGCTCCTGACCGGCCAGGCGGGTCAGATCTCTCTGGGGCAGGGCGCGTTTGTGGCACTGGGTGCATACCTGAGCGTTGTCCTGACGCAGATCGCTCCGCTGGTGCCTCCCGGTTTCGCCTTGCTCATCGCGCCGGCGGGCGGCTTCATCCTGGGCGGGCTGTTCGGCTGGGCCGCCCTGCGATGGTCGGGGCATTTGCTGGCACTGGCCACGTTCTCGTTGGCGCTGGCCATACCCCAGGCTCTGAAACTCCCCGCGTTGGCGCGGTTGACCGGGGGAAGCCAGGGCATGGTGCTCGAGCGCCCGGCCGCCCCCGGCTGGATCGAGGCGCTGGGGATCAGTGCGGGCACGGACGCTTGGCTGTACTGGATCGCTCTCGCCTGTACCACCCTGTCACTTGTGCTGGCTCGGCGGTTGCAGGCGGGGCCCCTGGGGCGTGCCTGGATCGCTGCCCGAGACCATCCGCTCGCGGCCCAGTCGGTGGGCGTTCGGGTCGCCCAAGTGCGCACGCTCGCTTTCGCACTGGCCGCCGCCTACGCCGCGCTCGCCGGCGTGTTGCAGGTCTGGGCGACGGGCTTTGTTGCGCCGGACAGTTTTCCGGTGTTTCTGTCGATCAGCCTGCTGGTCGGCCTGGTGATTGGCGGCGCGCGATCGGTCTGGGGAGCATTGATCGGCGCCGCGTTCATCCATGTCGTACCCAAGCTTACCGCCCAATGGTCGACCGACATCCCTTGGGCGATCTATGGTGTACTGTTGATCATGGCCGTCTGGCTGTTGCCCGATGGTGTTGCTCCGTATGCCCGGGGCCTGCTCGAGCGTGCGCGCGGCCTTCGATTCCCGCGTGCCCGATCCTGAGGGCTCGGGCGCATTGACGAGGTGAAAGGATGGCACTGATGGATCGACGCGGGCTGTTGCGAGTGGCCGGGGCTGGATTGGCGGGCGCAGCGGCGGGCCGAACGAACCGGGCGGTCTCGGCTCCGCGATACGGCCCGGGCGCCGGCGATCGGGAGATCCTGATCGGCAACATCGTGCCCTACTCGGGCCCTGCAGCCGCCTACGGGGCGGTGGGCAAGGCGCTGGGTGCCTATTTCGAAATGATCAACGCGGCGGGTGGGGTCGGCGGCCGGGCTCTGAGGCTGATCAGCCTGGACGATGCCTATTCGCCCTCGCGTACCTTGGAGCAGGCTCGCCGGCTGGTCGAACGCGACCGTGTGCTGTTCATTGCACAGGTCCTGGGCACGGCACCCAATCTGGCGATTCGCAAGTATCTGAACCAGCATCAGGTTCCGCACCTGTTTGCCGCTTCGGGCGCAACCCTCTGGGGCGATCGGGCGAACTACCCATGGACGATGGGTTGGCAGCCAAGCTATCAATCCGAAGCCCGTATTTTTGCCGAGCATCTGCTTGAGACCCGGCCCGGTGCGCGAGTCGCGGTGCTGCTGCAAAACGACGATTACGGGCGCGATTACCTGCGGGGACTGACCGATGGCCTGGGTGAGCGAGCGGCGCGCATGATCATCGCGCAGGCCACCTACGAGGTCGGTGAACCCACGATCGACAGCCAGATGCTGAAGCTCAGATCCTCCGGTGCCGACACGCTATTCAATTTCAGCACTCCTAAGGCCGCAGCGCAGGCGATTCGTCGGGCTGCGGAGACCGGATGGCGGCCGACCCATTACCTGAACAGTGTTTCCAGCACTGTGGCCGCAGTGCTCGTACCGGCCGGTGTCGAACATGCACTGGGCCTGATCTCGGCGGCCTACAATCGCGACCCGACCGACCCCCAGTGGCGAGGCACGCCGGAGTTCGAGACCTGGCTCGCCTGGATGAAACGCTGGCTGCCGGGCGGTGACCTGCGAGACAACCTGAATGTCTATGCCTACTCGGTCGCTCAAACCATCGTGCAGATGATTCGTCAGTGTGGCGATGACCTGACCCGTGAGAACGTGATGCGCCAGGCCCGCAATCTGGACATGGCCCTGCCGATGCTCCTTCCAGGGGTCACGCTCAAGACCGGACCCGAGGACTATTTTCCGGTCGAACAGATGCAGCTGATCCGGTTCGATGGCCAGGGCTGGGCGCGTTTCGGCCGCGTCTATGGAGGCGAGGCCCCGAGATGATCCTGGCGCTGATCGTTGGACCCGCCGAAGGCCGTTGTGCGGGGCTAGCGATCGGCTCGCCACTCGTCGATTTTCATCATCGCCGCTGCGCCCCCAATCATGGCGGTCGTCGCGATGATCGCTCCGAGGGAGAGCACGGACAGGCCTGAAAGCCCCTGTCCTACCGTGCAGCCCATGGCCAACACGGCGCCTGAGCCCATCAACACTGCCCCGGCCATGTGGCGCAGAAAGTCGCCCGCATCCGGAAAAACTTCCAGCTTCAGCCGACGAGCCACCAGCGCACTGAGGAAAGATCCGCAGACGATGCCCAGCGCCGAAGCAATGCCGAAGGTGACTTTGCGCGATTGATCGGTCCAGAGCATCAGCAGCTCAAGCGTGTAGGCGTAGGGCGCTGCGAGGGAGAAGGATTCGGGTCGATTGAGTTGGGTGGCAATGAAAGCGGGCTCGAGGGTTTCGGGGTGCTCGGGCACGAAGGCGAGCCACCCGGTGGCCCACCAAGCCGCTGTGATCACTGCCCCGATGCCGACCCCTCCGACGATAGCGCTACGCTCGTGCTGCCACAGTTCCCGGCTGGACAATCCGACCCAAAGGAGCCCGCCCCCCAGAATCGGCGTGAGCCAACGATCGAGCAAGGCCACGGGCTGGTCGAGCGCGCTCGCGATCAGAGCAGGAAGGGTCTGGGGAGTCCCCAGGTCGATCACCACACGGTCGAGGGTCGCGACGCGCCAGCTTGCGAACAGGCCCCGCAGGGTCATGTAGGCCGAGATACCGAGGACCAGGAATACGACCAAGGACTTGAGATTGCCACCGCCCAGCCGGATCAGCGTCTTGCTGGTGCAGCCCGAGGCGAGCACCATGCCGGCACCGAACATCAGCCCGCCCACGATGAGTGACAACACCGGCAGGCGAGGGCCTGCGTACGTCGACAGATTGGTATCGACCCAGCCTCCGATGCGCAACACCCAGACGCCCAGGATGGCGGCGGCCACCGCGATGAGCCACATGCGGATCCGAACCCAGCTCCCCATGTTCAGGGCATCTGAAATCGAGCCCAGCATGCAGAAATGGGTTCGGCTGGCGAGCACACCGAATGCAAGGCCCAGAACGAATCCGAGCGAGGTGATCGCCAGGGCCGGAACCGGCACAACTTCGATGGGCGACAAAAGACCCTCCGTTTGATCTTGCCCTTGAAAACCGGATATTAGCGGCTCGTATAGTCACAGAGGATCCCACGGTGTTCAAAACAACTCTTGCGGGCAGTCTGCCCAAACCCGCCTGGCTGGCAGAGACCGGCAAGCTCTGGCCCCGCTGGCAGGCCGAGGGCGCCGTGCTTGAACAGCACAAGGCCGACGCGACCCTGCTCTGGGTGAAGATCCAGGAGGATGCGGGTCTCGACGTGATCGGCGATGGCGAGCAGGCTCGCCAGCATTTCGTCCATGGATTTCTCGAGGCAGTCGAAGGGATCGACTTCGCGAACAAGGTGAAGATGGGCATCCGCAACAATCGTTACGATGCGATGGTCCCTCAGGTGGTCGCCCCACTTCGCCTGCGCGGCCGGGTTCATCAGACCGAGGCGCGGCTGCTGCGCGCACATACCCGACGACAGATCAAATTCACTCTGCCTGGGCCCATGACGATTGTCGACACGGTGGCGGATCGCCATTACGGTGACCGCCAATCCCTTGCAATGGCCTTCGCAGAGCTGCTGAACCAGGAGGCTCTCGCGCTTGAGGCCGATGGGGTCGATGTGATCCAGTTCGATGAGCCCGCGTTCAATGTCTACATGGCCGAGGCGGCGACCTGGGGCATCACTGCCCTGCATCGCGCCATCGAAGGCTTGCGCTGCAAGACCGCAGTCCATATTTGCTACGGCTACGGCATTGAAGCCAATGTGGAATGGAAAAAGACGTTGGGCGAGAGTTGGCGTCAGTACGAAGAGGTCTTCCCCGCCCTGGCGGCCAGCCGCATCGATCAGATCTCGCTCGAATGCGCCCATTCGAAAGTCCCCGCTGAGCTGATGAAGCTTCTCGCTGGGAAGGATGTGATGGTCGGGGTGATCGATGTGGCCAGTGAAC
>JBIKVK010000244.1:0-5400 GCA_044356835.1 Burkholderiaceae bacterium | reverse complement strand
GCGTGTCCTTGAGCCGTGTGGACTCGGGCACGACCCGCTCGCGAAGGTCGCTGCGCTCGGTGATCAGGCTCCGCATCCGCTCCCGGACCGCTGCGATGTCGCCCGGTAATGATTGGGCCCCATGGCGTTGTGCAACGAGCTTGCGGAGCAGATCGTCGTAGGTAAAGCGATCAGGCGATGCCGGATTTCGAGCCTGGGCCTCTGCCCTCATCGAGGCGAGGGCTGGTTTGCGAACGTGATTGGCGAAATCTGCGACGGCGAGCCTGGTGGGCTCAACCTCGGGCTGGATCGCCTGCTGGGCCTGCATCACGCGCAAGCGCACCACTTCCTCGGTGCTACGCCCGCTTCCCGCCGGCGTCGCCAATCGCGAAGTGTCGGTCTGCTGGCTGAGCGGAACGGTGCGGATGACCGGAGGGGAGCCCGCGCCCTGACGAACCATCACGCCGTCCTCCATCAGCCGTTTCAGGTCTGCAAGAAACGACTTGGGGTGGGTTTCCTTGAGCAACAGCCCCACCGAGGTGGCGAAACAGGAGCCCACATTGCCCTGGCGAAGCGGCATGAGCAGGGCCGAGAGGGCGGACCGTCGCAGGTCGGCGTGGGTGAGGGCCTGGTCGGCAGGTCGGTTGACCCCGGCCCGAACCAGTCGTTCTGCGGCCGGAGCAAGGCGTACCGCCTGGGTACCGGAATCACCGATCGAGTTCACGAGCGAACGCGTCGCAGCATCGGTCCGCAAGGATTCGAGCGACCTGAGCTGGCTGGCGGTGGCCGGCGACTGGACGTCGGTCGATGGGTGTTGCTTGAAGGCTTCGATCAGCTGGTCCAGGCCTTCGCCCGACAGGAGCCGGCCCTGTTCGTCGATCAGCAGCTGACTGAGGGTGCTTGTGAGCGCACGTTGCCCGGCAGCGTGCGATTCGGCGCCCGGATTTTTCGCGGCCTTGCCCATTCGGTCGGCGAATGACGCCGCGGTGTCTGTGAGTTTCTTTTCGAAGCTCGCGCGCAGGTCCTTGAGGATCGCCTCTCGAGCGACCGCGACCTCCGCCCCGGCCGGGTCGCTTCGCACGGCCTTGAGCAGTGCTGTGAGATGTTTCGCCGCGGCCTCTTCGCCCCCGGGGCCGTGCAAGCGGTCGAGCACCAGTTCGGCGAGCTTGGGATCACGTGCCTCGAGCGCAGCGAGCGGACCCCTCAGTGATTCCGGGGCCGCCGAGAAGCCGAAACCGAAGGTGCCCCGGCCAATCTGTTGGGCCAGATCGACGGCCTCGTGATCTTCCAGCGCCCAGCTGGGGACGCCCGCGGCCGCGAGTACGTTATGCGCCGTGAAGACCTCCTGCTTTTGAGCTGAGCCCGCTTGAGGGCCGGAGGTTGTTGGGCTCGTGACCTTCATCAATCGGGAGAAGTCCGCTTTCGGGACCCCGGTGGCCACATGTCTGCCCGGCTGGGTTCCCCCGGCCGGCAAGTGAAGGGCAATCTGTTGTCGGTCCTTCCGGGTGATTTTGTCCCAGAGCCGAGCCATCGTCCCATGCCGGATCGACTCATTGACCTGATATCGGCTGCCCACCGTGATGGCGCGGGTGCTGACCATGTGTTGGAGTTCCTGCGAACGAGTGACCGTTGAGTGTGCCGGGATCGGGACGTAGTTTCCGAGGGAGGGCGCCTATCCCTGTTTTTTTCAATACAACGGATCAGTATAAGGTCCTGCGCCCTCTTATGGCGCGGCGTGATATAAGACGGCCGTCTTGTTGCATGCACGAGGAGAAACGGGACATGAGCGCGATCCTTCGGATGCTGGGCTTTGGCCTGGCCTTGGGGCTGGCGGCGAATGCCGTGGCCCAGGACTATCCCAACCGGGCGATCCGGATGATCGTGCCGTTTCCGCCCGCCGGCGGCACCGATAATCTCGCCCGCCTGCTGGTCTCCAAGGTGTCGGCCGAGTTGGGTCAGTCGCTGGTCATCGAGAACCGGGCGGGAGCGGGGGGCTCGCTCGGAGCCGGGGCGGTGGCCAAGGCGGAGCCGGATGGCTATACGATTCTGCTGTCCACCAACAGCACGCATGTCATCGGTCCGATCCTCAATCCTGCGATCGGTTACGACCCCATGCGCAGCTTCACGCCCGTCGTGTTTCTCGCTCAGTCGCCCTCGATCATGGTGGTGCCTCTGAGTTTGCCGGTGAAGACGGTCCGAGAGTTCATCGATTACGCCAAGCGCAATCCGGGCAAGCTCAACTTTGGTTCGGCCGGTGTCGGGGGTATCCCACACCTTTCGGGTGAGCGGTTCAAGGCGTTGGCCGGCATCCAGATGACGCATGTGCCTTACAAGGGCACGGCGCTGGCCATGCCCGACCTCATCGCCGGGCGGATTGATGTCATCTTTGACAGTTTCTCGGCCGGCTATCCGCAGGCCCGCGACGGCAAGGTTCGAGCGTTGGGGGTGTCTTCCCCCGAGCGCTCCCCGATGGCGCCCGACCTGCCGACGATTTCCGAAGACCTGCCCGGCTTTGTCTCGATGACCTGGTTTGGCGTCTGGGGCCCAGCCGGGATGCCGGAGGCCATGGTCACGCGTTTGAATCAGGCGTTCAATGCGGCGTTGAAGGATCGCGGGATCCAGAACCAGTTTGCGCGGATGAGCACCGACGTGATCGGTGGCTCCAGTGCAGACCTGGCTTCACGCTTGCGTGGCGAGCTCAATGCCTGGAGCAAGGTGATCGCGGACGCGAAGATCAGCCTGGTCAACTGACAAAACGGGCTGACCGATGCGGCTCAGAGAAGCCGCAGCAGCCAGCCCTGCCGATCTTCGCTGCGACCGTATTGCAGGTCGGTCAGGCTTTTGCGCAGTCGCATCGTCACGCCGCCGCCTGCGGGGGTCGGCGCGTCCACAGCCCAATCGGATCCGCGTAGTCCCGAGACCGGAAAAATCACCGCCGCAGTGCCGCAACCGAATATCTCGGCCACGCTGCCGTCACGCAGTCCGGCGGTGACCTCATCGAGGGCGATGCGCCGTTCCTCGACGACGTGCCCGGCCTCGCGGGCGAGCTCGATCAGACTCGCGCGGGTCACGCCTGGCAAGATGCTGTCGCCGAGTTCGGGTGTGGCGATCCGTCCGTCGCGATAGACGACGAATACATTCATGCCCGCCATTTCCTCGATGTAACGGCGCTCGGCCGCGTCCAGAAAGAGCGCCTGCGGACAACCCTGGCTGCGCGCCTGAGCCAGCGCCGAGAGCGAGCCAGCATAATTGCCCGCGCACTTGGCAAATCCGGTGCCCCCGGGGCCTGCTCGGGTTTGACTCGTCGATACCCACACCGGTACCGGTTTCACTCCGCTCGGAAAGTAAGAGCCCGCCGGGCTTGCAACCAGATGGTAGGCCACCCGCTCTGCAGCCCTCACGCCCAAAAAGGCCTCATCGGCGATGATGAAGGGGCGGAAATACAGTGAGGTTTCGGGCTCGGCCGGGGTCCAGGCCTGATCGACTGTCACCAACTCGCGCAAGCTCGCGATGAACAGATCTTCAGGCAGCTCGGGCAGGGCGAGCCGTCGGGCCGAAGCATTGAGCCGTCGGGCGTTGAGCTCGGGGCGGAAAGCGTGAATGGACCCGTCGGCATGGCGATAGGCCTTGAGACCCTCGAACACGGCCTGGGCGTAGTGCAGGACCAGGGACATGGGATCCATCAAGAGCGCCTCGTAGGGGCGCAGTCGTGCCCCATGCCAGCCCGTCTGCTGCGTCCAGCTCATGGACACCATATGGTCGGAGTGGAAGCGGCCAAAGCCAGGATTGGCGAGAATGGCTGCTCGCTCGGCCGCAGAGGCCGGGCGTTCTTGGGTCTGGCGATCGAACTGGGTCCGGCCACTCTGGGTCATGGCTCACTTCTCCATCAGGTTGCGCTCGGCGACCAGCTTTTTCATCTGATTCAACTCTTCGAGATAGAACGTGCGGAATGCCGCAGGGTCCATGTCGCTCGAAACGGCAGTCTCGCGGGCGAGCAACTGCTCGATTTCAGGTTCTTTGGTAATTTCCCGGATGACCTTGTTGAGCGTGGCAACGATCGGAGCCGGCGTACTGCCTGGGGCATAGACCCCCCACCAGCCTTCGATACCGTATCCCGGCAGGGTCTCGGCGATGGGCGCAAGCTCCGGCATGAACCGTGAACGATCGGCCGAGGAGACTCCCAGCGCGCGCAGCTGACCGCTGCGGACCTGGGCGCCCGCCGAGGCGGCGGTGGAAATGAGATATTGAATGTTGCCCGCAATCAGATCGGTGACCGCGCCCGACATGCCCTTGTAGGGCACGTGGGTGGTGTCCACTTTGGCAACGTACTGGAACAGTTCGGTCGCCATGTGGTTCAAGCCGCCTACGCCCGATGAGCCAAAGGTCATCTTGCGTCCGTCCCGGCGCGCTGCAGCCACCACGTCGGCGACATCCTTGAGTGGACTGTTGGCGGCGACCAGAAGGATCATCGGGCTGCGCGCCATGAGGGCCACCGGAGCGAAGGATTTCTCCATGTCATAGGGCAACTTCGGCGTGAGCGCGGCCCCGGTGGTGAATGAATTGGAGCTAAAGAGCAGGATAGAACCGTCGGGCTCGCCGCGGGCGACCAACTCAGCGCCGATACGTCCGCCCGCGCCGGGCTTGTTCTCGACGATGGCGTTGACGCCCAGCTTCGGGCCCAGCCGTTGCGCAAGTGCGCGTCCGAAGAGATCGTTGCTCGCACCGGGCGAGAACGGGACGATGATCCGAATGGTCTTGGGCAGGGGTCCGGACTGGGCCGAGCCCACGTTCGGTCTGATCAGGCTGGCGGCCATCAGAGCGGAGCTGCCCGCGATGAAATCGCGACGAGAGTGCTTCAGCGGATGTCTGATTTTCATAAGGTACTCCTCCAGTCAAATAAGGGGTCGACCTGCCGGTGAGCGCGCATGCGTGTGCCGAGGTCGTGATGGGGTTCAGCGGCCATTCGTACGTGCGACCAGCGCCCGGGCGCGATCGATCAACGGACCGTCGATCAGCTGGCCGTCGACCGAGAAGGCTCCGACGCCGCGAGACAGTTGGTCCTCTGCGGCTGCGATGACGCGGCGAGCATGGGCGAGCTGTTCCGGATCCGGCATGAAAATTTCATTGGCCGGAGCGATCTGGGTCGGGTGAATGCAGCTCTTGCCGGTAAAGCCCAGGCGAGCCGCCGCGGAACAGCTCTTGCGAAAGCCATCCAGGTCGCGGATGTTGGTGTGCGCGCCGTCGTAGGCGGCGATGCCGGCCTCCGCCGCAGCGAGCCGTACCTGAAGACGCACGAATTGGGACGCTTCGAAGTCGGTCGGGTCGATGCCTGCAGGGCCAAAGAGATCGCCGTAGCCGATCTGCAGGCCTCTCACTCGGGGGTGGCAGCAGGCCAGTTCGGCGGCCCGACGCAGGCCTCGC
>JBIKVK010000243.1:0-5404 GCA_044356835.1 Burkholderiaceae bacterium | reverse complement strand
GCTCGGCGGTCAGGCCCAGCAGCAGCTTGCGGATGGGCAGCTCCTGCTTCTTGCCGCTCAGGGTCATCGGGATGTCGGGCGCCTGCACGATCTGGTCCGGAACAAAGCGCGGACTCAGATCGGTACGGATCGCCTGCGCGATGAGCGTTCGCAGCGCGTCATCCAGAATCAGTCCCGGCGCGAGTTTCACGAAGAGCATCATCCAGCTGGGCCGGCCAAGGTACTCGAGGTCAATCACCAGAGCCTGCGCAATTTCAGGCAGACGCTCGACCGCGCGGTAGAGCTCGCTGCTCCCCATGCGAAGGCCGTGTCGGTTCAGGGTGGTGTCGCTGCGCCCGTAGATGATGCAGGCCCCCTGTGGCGTGATCTTCAGCCAGTCACCATGACGCCAGACCGTGCCTGTGGTCGGGTCGGCGTCGCCGCCCCCGGGCATCCTGCCCCGCCCAGGAGGGTAGCGGTCGAAGTAACTCTCCCGGTAACGCGCGTAGTCATGGTCTCCCCAAAGGTAGGGCGGCATTGAGGGTAGAGGCTGCGTGACGACCAGTTCACCCACCTGATCGACGACCGGGCGGCCCGAGTCGTCCCAGGCTTCGATCGAGACCCCTAGAAAACGACACTGCAGTCCCCCTTCGACAGGGGGCAATTCACGGTGACCGCCCGCGAAGGACCCCGCGTCTGTACCCCCTGCAATATTGCACCACCAGAGGTCAGGCGATTGAGGGCGGTCTCGGTCGTAAATCGCCCGAAAGGCCTGGCTACCCCACGCCTGGACGGTGGCCGACAGCGGCGATCCTGTTGTACCCAGAGCGCGAATTCGGGCGAGGCCTGGAATGCTCTCGAGCCGCAGGTCTGCCTTGACGCAGCTTTGATAGAAGGCGGCGCCGGCACCAAAAAAACTCACTTGCTGGGCTGCGGCGAATCGCCAGAGCGTGCTCCAGTCGGGCGCATCCCTCGGTCCCCCGGGGCTGCCATCGAAAATGACACATGTGGTTCCATTGAGGAGCGCACTGATTTGGGAGTTCCACATGACCCAGCCTGTAGAGCTGTACCAGGTGAACCGTTCCCCGAAGCTGTTCGGCTGATAGCTGCAGCCGATGTCGTAGTGGAGCACTCGGTGCATCATGCCATTGATGAGGGCTCCGCCGTGCGTGTGCACGATCGGTTTGGGCAGCCCCGTGGTTCCGCTCGAGTAGACGATCCAGAGCGGGTGGTTGAAGCTGAGCCAAGGCCAGGCCATCGACGCCGCCTCAAAACGATGCCGCGCAATGACCTCGTCGAAGTCGATCGCGCTCGCGGGCAGGTCGAATCGGTCGACAGTCCGGTGCACGATCACCGATCCGATCGAGGGGAGTGCGCTCGTCAGAGATTCGATCAGGTTGATCCGTTCCTGCGTACGTCCCCCATAACAGATTCCGTTACAGGCGATCAACGCCTTCGGTTCGATCTGCCTGAACCGGTCCACGATTGAATTGAGCCCCATGTCGGGCGAACAGATGCTCCACACGGCGCCCAGGCTCACTGTCGCCAGCAGGGCAATGGCCGCTTCGGCGGTGTTGGGCATGCAGGCTGCCACCCGATCGCCGGGCCTGATGCCACGGGCACGCAGCGCCGCCGCCAGCGACTGGACCCGCGTCTGCAACTCGGGCCAATCAAGGATCGTCAGCCGACCTGGCTCATTTCCGGCGATGAGTGCGGGCAGACCAGCCGCGGTAGCTGCCTCGACATGTCGGAAGACCTGGCGGCCGAAATTGACCTGCGCCCCGGGGAACCAGCGTGCTCCGGGCATTTGATTGAGGGCCAGCACTGCACTATGTGGAGTCGGTGACTCGATTGCGAAGTAGTCCCAGACGCTTTGCCAGAAGGCATCGAGTTCGGTGACCGACCATTGCCAAAGCTTCTGATAATGGCTGAATCGCAGACCGCGCTCGCGCTCGAGCCAGTCCGAGTAGAGCCGGATTTGCGGGACATAAGGCACCGTGGTCTGACGAAGGGATTCTTGACGCAACGACATGGCGCGGGATCGATCCAGTGGGCGGGCCGCGCGCGGCCTCGACGATGGACAATGGGCATCAAACCCGCTAGCTTACGCGCCTTGTCGCCTTACCCATCCGGAGGAAAAATGAAACGTCGCGATTGGATGCTTGCGCTCGCATTGTGCGCGGCCAGCAGTGCCGTGAGTGCCCAGCAGTTCGTCCGGATCGGTTCCGGACTGGCCGGGTCCTATCCTGTCTTTGGTGCCAAGGTGGCCGAACTCTTCAATCGCCACGTGGAGGGGGTTAAGGCCAGTACCTTCGCAGGTCCGACTGAACAAAGTCTGGTCAGACTGCAGCGGGGTGAGGCGGAGGCAGTGCTCACCTACACGTTCGAGGCCGAGAGTACCTTTCAGGGCCGGGGCGAATTGAAGACCCCTGCGCCTGATCTGCGGCACTTGATGACCACCTATGGCGCTGTTCACATGCCCATTGCCCGGCCGGGCGTTGACATCACCAGCCTTGCCGACCTCGCCAAGAAGCCCTATCGAGTCTGGTTGGGTCCGAAGTCGTCCGTGTTTTGGCCCATGAACATGGCGGCGCTGGCTGCACATGGTGTGACCCCTGAGGCCATCACGAAGGCGGGCGGTGTGATCAGTTCGGCGGGCTATCAGACGCTCATGCAGGCCTTCCAGGACGGTCAGGTCGATGTGGCCTTTTTCTCGGGTCCCGTGCCCTACAGCCTCACCATGGAGCTCGACCGGGGCAAGGGCTTCCGCCTGCTCGGCTTTGATGCGGCCGCGATCAAGCGGTATAACGAGACCCTGCCCGGAACGGGTTCGATGAAAATTCCGGCGGGCACCTACAAGAGTTCGCCCGCAGAAGTCACCGTGCCCTACACAGTGAATCAGATCGTGGTCAGCGCGAAGCTGCCCGAGGCCATGGTGTACCAGATGGCAAAGGTCCTCAACGAGCGGCACACCGAACTGCACGGGCTGTTTGCCGGCGCGAACGAGATCAGCCCCAAGCGGGCGTTGGAGAGCAACCGGGTGCCTCTGCATCCGGGCGCCGAGCGTTATTACCGCGAGGTCGGCTTGCTCAAGTAAGGGCTCGCCGTGAGCCTGTACCGAGCGCGGGTGGCGGCGGCCCTGGCGGTCTACCTCGCGCTCTACCATGTGTACATCGGGATCTACGGCTCGCCGACGAACCGGGTGTTTCTACCGGTCCATCTGTGTCTTGCGCTTGCGCTTTGTTACGTGGTCCATCCTCTGCGGCGAGGCGGGAGACTGGGCGCTCTGGTGGATGCAACGGGGGCCATGGGGTCGCTGGTCATCCTGGCCTGGTGCCTGGTCAGCCTTGAGGACTGGGATCTTAAATCGGTCGGGCTCAGCGCCTTCGACCAGTTCGCCTGCACGCTGTTTCTGATCCTCATCGCCGAGGCGGTCAGGCGGACCACGGGGTGGGCCCTGATCATTCTGAGCGGCATCTTCATGGTGCATGCGCTGTGGGCCAGACATTTCCCGGGTGTGCTCTATGGTGCCGGCGTCGGTTGGGAGTCTTTGCTGATCAGCCTCGTCATCGGCGACAGTGGCGTGTTTGGAATTCCGGTCCTGGTGATCGCCCAGTATGTGGTGCTTTTTCTGCTCTTTGGGCGACTGCTGCAGATCATTGGGGCCGGGGCATTTTTTTCCCGACTGGCGTTTGGGCTGTTCGGCTCTCGTGTGGGTGGGCCCGCCAAGGCGGCGGTGCTGTCTTCGGGGCTGTTTGGCACGATGTCAGGCAGTGGCGTATCCAACGTGCTGACCACGGGGTCCTTCACGATTCCGATGATGATCCGCGTGGGGTATAAGCCCGCCTTCGCGGGCGGCGTGGAGGCCAGTGCTGCGGTGGGCGGCGCGATCATGCCGCCGGTCATGGGCGCGGTCGCCTTCATGATGGCCGAATTCATGGGGGTGGGGTATGTCGATGTCGCCATCGCCGCTGCGATTCCTGCGGTGCTGTATTACCTCGCGATTTATCTCACCGTTCACTTCGAGGCGTCCAAGCTGCGCCTGCAGGGAATTCCTCAAGACCTCTTGCCGCGAGCCTGGCCGCTCATCAAACGGGAAGGGTACTTGCTCTTGCCACTCGCGACCATCGTCGCGCTGATTCTCGCGGGCTACTCCGTGGTGCTTGTAGTGATCTGGTCAATCCTCACCACGGTCCTGATTTCCTTCAAGTCTCGAAGCACCGCAGTGTCGCCCCACCGGTTTGCAAGTGCTTTGGTAGCCACCGGTCAGTTGACCGGACCGCTCACCGTGACCTGTGCCATCGCTGGTGTGCTGATCGGGAGCATGGGGGCGACCGGGGTGGGCTTTCAGATTTCCCAGGCCATGGTCGCTCTGTCCGGGCAGACCCTGGCGGGGATGCTGGTGGTGACTGCATTGCTGGCACTGCTGCTGGGCACCGGTCTGACGGCCTCGGCGGTCTACATCACCATGGTGGCTACGGTCATTCCCATTCTCAAGAGCGCGGGCGTCTCAGACATGGCGGCGCACATGTTTGCCTTTTATTTTGGCGTCGTGTCGGATATCACCCCACCCACCGCGTTGGCGGCCGTAACCGCGGCCGGTATCGCGCGCAGTCACCCCGTAGCGACGATGAACCAGGCCTCGCGGATCGGCATCGCGGCCTTTATCGTGCCCTTCATGTTCGTCTACTCGCCCGGGTTGCTGATGCAGGGCAGTGGGTGGGATATCGTGCGCGCCAGTCTGAGTGCGGGCTTCGGGTTGGCCTGTCTTGCGATCGCATTGACCGGATATGCCTGGCGCGAACTCAAGGCCTGGGAGCGCTTGTTGCTCCTCGGATCCTGCGTGCTCCTGGTTGTGGATCGATGGGCGTTTGATCTGGCCGGGGTCATGGTCGCGGCCGTGATCCTGTTGCCTCAGTGGTGGCACCAACGACGCGATCATGCCGTGGCCAGCGCCTCATCCTCCTGGTCGCAAGAGGATCGGCAGGCCATGTCCGATTGGTTGCAGCGCGAGACCTTGCCCTCGCCTCAACATGATCTTGCACGGCTGCGGGGCTGGCTGCTGATGGCTGCTGTGGGCTTGATCCTCGGGGCGATGGGCGAGTGGTCATGGCATTCGCGACAGCTGACGGGATGGCTCACCGGACTCGGGGCCTGCACCGTGCTTGTGCTCATGGCACTCGATCTGCGCCTGCATCTTTCGGGTCATCGCTCAGACGACAGCGTGGAGTAAGTAGGTGGATTTTTCGATCAGTGAAGAACAGCAAGCGATGCTCGACGCAGTCGGGCGATTCCTGGAGGACCGCCTGCCGGTCGAAGAGGTGCGCAGGCGCGATGCAGCGCATCACACGCCCTACGACCTGCTGCCGGATCTCGCGTCGCTGGGCGTGTTGGGCATGGTGGCTCCACCCCGCTGGGGCGGCTT
>JBIKVK010000242.1:0-5446 GCA_044356835.1 Burkholderiaceae bacterium | reverse complement strand
TGATCGTGTCCGTGTGGTGGCGGCTGTGGCTCCAGCGCCAGATGACCGAGTTGCGCATCATGAGGAAGCTGGCCAGCTCATAAACGACGTCGTTCAACCAGGGCGTCTTGAAGGCCGTCCCGTGGCCGCATTCGTGCCAGCGGCTGTCGGCGGCGCTGGTGTAGAGGACACCGTAAAGCACGAAACAGGGTACTGCCCACCACGTGCCCCAGAACCAGACCCCTCCTGCGGCAAAGGCGAGCATCAGCCCCAGCCAGATCGCAGTGTCACGCAACGCCGGCCCGTCCGACCTTTTCATCAGCTCCTTCATCAGCTTGCGGTCGATGGGTGTCCGATACCACTCGGCCCCGGCCAGTCCCGCATCGATCGCGTGAGCGCTTTCCGGGCCGGTCAGCGCGTAGGAACGGGGCATCTTGAACTTGAGCGGGGCAAGTATATCCATGGGGCGTCTCACGTCTGAGGCTGGCGCTCGAGCCAGACCGTGAAGGCATCGGCCACGTCGGGCGGTGCGGTGACGATCTCGGACGGTGCGGGAAAGCGACCCTGGGTCACATCCTCGCGGAAGGTCGAGAAGGCCGCGACCCGGGCTGCGTGCAGCTTTCGGGCTTCGGCCGCGAAATCATCCCATGCGCGTGCGTGGCGCGGGCGGCGGGGGACTTGGTTCAGGATGTCCACGCCAAAGAGATAGGTCACGTCGCATCCCGCGCCAGATCCGATCGAAACGGTGACCATCTTGGTCCGCGCCGTCAGCAGGGCGGCGACGGTTTCCGCGACCAGCTCGAGCTCGATCATCGTTGCACCGGCGTTTTCGAAGTCCTTGATCCGGCGATAAAGAGCCTTCGCCTCTGCAGCGGTCTTGCCGAAGGCGCGAAGGCCGGTCATCCGGGTCTTCTGCGGGACATAGCCGGCATGGGCGCAGACAGGGATGCCTTCGCGCGCGAGGGGTTCGATCATCATGGGTGAAAGCGGGCAATAGACCGAATCCGCACCAAGCCTGAGCGCATCGAAACCCGCGCGGAGAACCTCGGACCCGCTTGCCTGCTCACCATAGCGCAGCGACAGGCACAGGTGCGTATCGGGCGCCGCGGCGCGGATCGGTGGCCACAGCCGTGGTTCGCCATTGACGATGATGTCGATCCCCGCTGCAGCCGCAGCAGCTGCCTGGTCTGGGCCATCGACATTCACCTGGACGAGCTTTCGCCGCGCCTTGGCGGCCAGGATGTCGGCCATCGTCATGCGGGCGGTCATTCGGCCAGACCTTCCAGCCAGGCGTGGAAAGCGTCGGTCTCGGCCGGGTCTCCGATGACGACCTCGGCCGCAGCCGGATAGGCGCCATTCAGGACGGCAGCACGATAGGCGGCGAAGGCAGCGATGCGGCGCTCCTGCAGGCGGGCATGGTCGGCAGCGAAACCGGCATAGGTACGGGCGTGCCGGGGGATGCGGCCTGTCGTCTCGCCCAGAACGTCGACCGCGAACAGATACTGCACATCGCAGCGCCCACCCGAGCCCATCGAGATCACGGTCATTGCGGTGCGCTTCGCTATGGCTGCGGCGATGGGTTCCGCCACGACTTCCATCTCGATAGCCACTGCCCCGGCCTGTTCCAGATCGCACACGTCGCGCCAGAGGCGTTGCGCCTCTTCAAGCGTCTTGCCGAAAGCGCGGAAACCCGTGAGGCGAGCCTTCTGCGGGACAAGCCCGACATGACCCACGACCGGAATGCCCTCGCGCGCAAGCCCCTCGATGATGCGGGGGGAAAGGCAGCAATAGATGCTGTCGGCTCCGGCGTTCAAGGCGTCGAAGGCCGCGCGCAGCGCCTCGTCGATGTTCACGTGATGGCCATAGATCAGACCGAAACAGAAATGCGTTTCCGAAGCGGCAGCCCGGATCGCGGCGCGCTGGTCGAGGCGGCCGGAGACGATGATGTCGATCCCCGCCTCTTGCGCGGCTTGCGCGTGGTCGGGGCCGGTGACGTTCAGTTCGGTCAGCTGGCGGATCCCCTTCAGTGCCCGGATCTGGTGGACCTCGAGCTTCATGCCAGACCCTTCGGTCGCATCGGGCTGTCGCTCTGGCGCAGGACCATCTCGCCCCGGACGAACTCTTGCATGACCGACGTATCCCCACCGAGCCGGGCAAGGATCATCCGACCGAGCCGTATCCCCAGCGCGTCGAGATCCATCCGGAAGCTCGTCAGTGCCGGGCGGACATGGGCGCCCAAGGGCAGGTCGTCACAGCCAATCAGCGCCACATGCTCGCCGGGGGTCAGGCCAAGGCGTTTCAGCCCCTCCATAGCGGACAGCGCGATCATGTCGTTGCCACAGAATAGCGCGGTCGGATTCGCGCCGGCGGTGAAGAGTTGCATAACCGCCTCCTCTCCGGTCCGCCGGGACAGGAAGCATTCGATTTCCAGTGCGGGATCATGCGCGAGCCCTGCCTCGGCGAGGCCCTGTCGATAGCCTTCGAGGCCGTGCAGACTGTAGGTGTAGCGGTATGGGGTGGAAAGAAGGGCGATCCGCCGGTGACCGAGGGCCGCGAACCGATGCACCGCATCGATTCCAACCTGTCTCTGGTCTCGCTCAACGAAGCCGTGGCTGTTCCGTCTGGTCTGGCCCACCGTCACGAAGGGAAAGCCCCGCTCCTCCAGCCAGTCGATCCGCTCGTCTTCCGGGCGTGTGCGCGCAAAGATCAGCGCATCCGACCTTTGCCGTTCCACCACGCGGCGGATGACCTCAAGCTCGGCCTCGTAGTCGCGGGCCATCACCACCTGAAGGTCGAACCCCTGCGCCGACAGGGCCAACTCCAGCCCGTCGAGGATCCCCAGAAAGAACGGGTCGACGAACTTGGTCCAGGGTTTGGAGACCATGAACGTCACGGTATCGGTCTGGTTGCGCCGCAGCATGGCTGCCGCGTAAGAGGGGCGATAGCCCAGTTCCTCGGCCGCCGCAGCCACCTTCGCCCGGGTTGCTGCGTTGACGTCCGAATAGCCGTTCAGCGCCCGGCTGACGGTCGAAACCGAGACGCCGGCAGTTGCGGCCACCCGGCGGATTCCTGCCTTTGCAGTTGCCCCCTCCGACACCTTGGTCGTCATCCCTACATCCTGCGGATCACATAGCCATCGGGCGCAAGCTGGCCTGCCAGCGTTTTGCCCGCAAGTGTTTCCCCGTTCTCGGGCAAGGCAAGGGGCGAGGTGCCGAAGTTGAAGGCGCAGAGCAGGGTTTCCTCGGGGTGCCGCCGTTGGAACACCAGATGCTCGGGCGCGGCCGAGACCACCTCGAACCCACCAAGCCTGAGGGCCGGGGACATCCGCCGCAGGGCGATTAGGGCGCGGCAACGCGCAAGCGTCGAGGTCGGATCTGCCGCCTGCCGCGCAACCGACAAGGGCGCGTGGTCGGCCTCGGCAGGAAGCCAGCCGTCGCGGGGCGAAAAGCCAAGGGCAGGGCCTTCGCTGTTCCACGGCATCGGCGTCCGGGCGCCGTCGCGGCCACGGTGATTGGGCCAGAACCGGATTGCCTCGGGATCCTGCAGGCGGTGGCGAGGAACGGCGCTGTGGCTGAGCCCCAATTCCTCACCCTGATAGAGGATGACCGTTCCTCGCAGAGACAGGAGCAGCGCGAGAAACATGTCGATCCGGTCCGGATTGCCCTCGGCATCCCATCGGCTGGCAACTCGCGTCACGTCGTGATTGGAGAAGGCCCAACTCGGCCAGCTTTCGCCTTGCCCGGCCTCGATCACCGCCCGGGCGATCTTGGTGCCGTCCGGGCCGGGACCCAGCAACTCAAAGGAATAGGCAGTGTGCAGCCGACCCGGCGCCGTGTATTCGGCCATCCGCTCGAGCTGGTTGTCACAGGAAATCTCGGCGAGAAGCATTCGGTCCCCCGCCGCGTCAGCAACAGCGCGCATCCGCGACAGGAACGGCAGGTTCTCGGGCCGCGAGCGGTCGTAGAGATGCGCCTGAAGGTAATAGGGGTTGACCGGAACGTCGTTGCTGCCGGCCGGCGGATTGTCGCGCAGTTGCGGGTCGTGCATGAAGAAGTTGGCGACATCGAGGCGCATCCCGTCGACCCCCAGATCGAACCAGAAGCGCATGGTGTCGAGAACCTCGGCCTGAACTTCGGGGTTGTGCAGGTTCAGGTCGGGTTGTTCGATCAGGAAGTTGTGCAGATAATACTGCCGCCGAACCGATGACCATTCCCAGGCATAGCCGCCGAACCGCCCAAGCCAGTTGTTCGGCGGGCCTCCGTCGGGCTTCGCATCCGCCCAGACGTACCAGTCCGCTTTGGTATTGCCGCGGCCTGATGCGCTTTCGACGAACCAGGGGTGCTGGTGCGAGGAATGGGAATAGACCTGATCGAGCACGATCCTGATGCCCCTGTTGTGGGCAGAGGCGATCAGCTCCCTGAAGTCCGCGAGCGTCCCAAAGCGCGGGTCGATGTCGCGGTAGTCGGCGACGTCGTAACCCGAATCGAACATGGGCGAGGGGAAGACGGGCGTGAGCCAGAGCGCCTCGACCCCGAGATCGGCGAGGTAGTCGAGCCTCGTCGTCAGGCCTCGCAGGTCGCCCTCGCCATCACCGTTCGAGTCCATGAACGAACGGACATAGACCTGATAGAGACAGGCCCCGCGCCACCATTCGGCTGTGGTTGCAGTCTGCATGCGGTTTGAAGCTGCCATGCCTTGCCCATCACCCCGGTCATCGTCCACGATTGCCACCCCTTTCGCGCCACTCCAATCCAAAAACGTTTTTGCCTTATCCGTCAAGAGGCGCCGGGCTTCGGCAAAAAAACTGCTGAATGGCCCGAAATTCTGATTGACAGGTGTCGAATCCGGGGCATCACTGGGGAAAACGCCAAAAACGTTTTTGTAACGGGCGGGATCTCCGGCCCACAAAGGGAGGAAGACATGCGCAGACTGACGACAGCCCTTCTCGGGGCAAGCGTGCTGGCCATCGCAACCGGGCCGACCCTGGCGCAGGACGGGGCAAAGTGGTGCTCGGGCGTGAACATCACCCTCTTCTCGGGCGGGCCCGCAGGCGGGGCGTTCAACTCGATCATCGATCGGGGGGCGACCCAGGCGGCAGCCGACACCGGGGCGAACGTTTCGATCATCTATAGCGACTGGGACTTTGACAAGATGATCACCCAGTTGCGCGACGTGATCGGCCAGGCGCCGCGGGGCATCGCGATGATGGGCCATCCGGGCGATGCGGCGATCATGCCTCTCGCCGAGCAGGCCGCCGCGGCGGGCATCAAGATGATGTACATGAACGTCGATGTCCCGGAGGTGCGGGCCAAGACCGGGGCGGGCTATGTCGGCGCGCGGCTTTATGACCAGGGCCGTGCGCTGGGCGAAGAGACACTGCGCCAGGCCGGTGACCGCCTGAAGCCAGGCGACAAGGCCATCGTGATGAGCCGCTGGGAGTCGGAGAACCGCGCCCAGCGGGAACTCG
>JBIKVK010000041.1:0-18453 GCA_044356835.1 Burkholderiaceae bacterium | reverse complement strand
GGCCGCCCGGGGCCAGATCGAGGCGTGGCTCAAGGACGACGGAGGCGAAAAAAAACCCGATCCGCAGGGATCGGGTTGAATGCCATCCACAAAGACGGGAGGCGCCCGCTCAGGGAGGAGAAGCGGTAGACAACCGAAGTCATCTGTTGTTTATGATAAGACATAGACAAACACTGTCAACGGATTTACGACCTAAACCAGGGGGAATTATTCAATGAATGCGCATTTTTCTCCGTTTGGAGGGTTTCCGGCCACCCGAATGCGCCGAAATCGGCGAAAAGACTTCGCACGGCGACTGGTTCGCGAGCACACGCTGAGCCCCAGTGAGTTGATTTACCCGGTCTTTGTCCTAGACGGAAATGACCGCCGTCAAACAGTGGCCTCCATGCCCGGAGTCGAGCGCCTGTCCATTGACCATCTGTTACCGGTCGCCGAGGACTGCGTGGCACTGGGCATCCCGGTGATCGCGCTCTTTCCGGTGATCGACCCCTCTCTCAAGACCCCGGACGGGCGGGCGGCCACGGACCCCAAGGGTCTGGTACCCCGGGCCGTCGCAGCGATCAAGGCTCGCTGCCCGGAGCTTGGCGTCCTGACCGATGTTGCCCTGGATCCGTACACCAGCCACGGCCAGGACGGCGTAATTGATGAGTCGGGCTACGTGCTTAACGATCCGACCACCGCCATCCTGGTCGAGCAGGCCCTGGTTCAGGCACAGGCGGGGGTGGACATCGTGGCGCCATCAGACATGATGGACGGCCGGATTGGCGCGATTCGCTCGGCTCTGGAGTCAGGCGGACACATCCATACCCAGATCATGGCCTACTCGGCCAAGTACGCCTCGGCATTTTACGGCCCGTTTCGCGATGCGGTGGGATCGGCAAGCAACCTCGGCAAAAGCGACAAGAAGACCTACCAGATGGACCCCGCCAACAGCGACGAAGCGCTGCGCGAGGTCGCGCTCGACCTCCAGGAAGGCGCCGACATGGTGATGGTCAAGCCCGGCATGCCTTACCTCGACATCGTCGCCCGGGTGAAGGAAAGCTTTCGGGTGCCCACCTTCGTTTATCAGGTGAGCGGTGAGTACGCCATGCTCAAGGCCGCCGCAGCCCAGGGGTGGCTCGACGAGCGTGCGGTCGTGCTTGAATCCCTGCTTGCAATGCGCCGCGCGGGTGCCGATGGAGTGCTCACCTACTTCGCACGGGATGTCGCTCGCTGGCTTCGCGAGGTTCGCTAGGACGTCCGCGGCGCCCGGCTCTGGGCAATCACCCAGTCGATGAAGGCGACGCTGCCCGCATCGATGTCCCATCCGATCAGCTCCGGCAGTTCATACGGGTGAATCGCCCTGAGCCGGCGTTCGAGCGCCGGAAAGCGGGTCCGGGTGGTCTTGATGATCAGACCCACCTCGGCGGACTGCTCGGTCTTGCCCTGCCACAGGTAGATCGATTCCATGGATCCGAGCAGGTTGACGCAGGCGGCGAGGTGCTCCTCGACCAACACATGGGCGATTCGCCTCGCCTGCTCCAGATCGGGGGCGGTGCTGAGCGCGACGATCACGCGCTCAGGTCGTGCCACCGGAAGATCGACCGGAACGGGCTTGGGTCGGGTTGGACTGGGGTCGGTCACGGGGCGCTCCTGGGCAGCAAAACGGCAAGCTTATACGCGCAGTCTTGGGCACGAGCACCGGTAACGGCGCCGGGCCGCATCCCCCCTCAGGTACGAAAACGGCGCGCCGTCAGCCGATCCGCCAGCCACAGTGCGACGGCGGTCCAGGTGAGCAACACCAGCGCATCAGCGAGCGGGGCCTGCGGCCAGGATCCTAGAAAGAGGGGCCGGGCAAGCGCCACCGCCGCCGCGAGTGGCGCGTAAGCGGCCACGGCCGCGAGCCAGTCGGGCAGCTGTGCGATCGGATAGTAGACGCCGGAGACAAAGATCATCGGCATCATGACCAGGGTGAAATAGAAATTGAAAAAGTCATAGCTGCGCGCCAGCGCATTGATGATCAGCCCCATGGCGGCAAAACAGAGGCCCACGGCCACGATCACCGGAACGGTGAGCAACATCATGGGCTCGCGCGACACGCCCAGGACGGCCGCCACCAGCACAATCGCGCAACCCGACAGGCTCGCTTTGGTCGCTGCCCACAGCCACTCTGCGATGAGAATGTCGCGCAGAACCAGAGGGGCGTTCAGGAGGGTCTCCCAGGTTTTCTGGACGTGCATGCGGGAAAAAGCCGAGTACAGGGACTCGAAGCTCGCCGCCATCGCGGCACTCATGCAGAGCGAGCCCGCCGCGAGAAATGCAATGTAGGGCACGCCGTCGACTTCGCGCAACAGGCTGCCCAGGCCGTAGCCGAAGGCGAGCAGCGTGATGAGCGGCTCTACGACATTGGCCACCAGGCTGGCCGGGGCGAGCTTGACCCAGACCAGCAGGTTGCGCCGATAGATCGGCACGAAGCGCCACGCGCCGGGCCACCGCTTAGTCACGCAAGTCTCGCCCGGTCAGTTTCAGAAACACATCATCGAGATTGGCTGCCCGATGCAAAGCGCGCAGCCCCGAGGCTGCCTGGAGCCATTGTTCGGCGCGCTGCGCGTCGTGGGTGTAGACATAGAGCACATCGCCGATCCGGTCGCTGCGCTCCCCGCTCTGCGGTGCCAACAACCAGGCCGGTGCATCGCCCGAGGGCAGGCTGATTTCGACCACGTGGGGTTCGACATGCGCTTCGATCAGCGCACGCGGCGTATCGAGCGCGATGCACCGCCCGTGGTCGATGATCGCCACCCGGTCGCAGAGCCGTTCGGCCTCCTCGAGAAAATGGGTGGTCAGAAGGATGGTTCGGCCGCGCACGAGCTGGCGGCGCAAACGCTCCCAGATCAGGTGGCGCGCCTGCGGATCCAGGCCGGTGGTAGGCTCATCGAGCAGCAGCAGTTCGGGGTCGTTGACCAGAGCCCGCGCGAGCGCGAGCCGTCGCCGCATGCCGCCCGACAATTCGCTGATCCGGGCATCGCGCTTGTGGCCAAGCCCCGCGAAGTCCAGGAGGGGCGAAGGGTCGGCGATGGCCGCTGCGCCACGCGCGCCGAAATAGCGGGCGAAAACGATGAGGTTTTCGACGACGGTGAAGTCCGGGTCCAGGGCGTCGTGCTGGGGCACGACACCCATCCTGGAACGAGCCTCAAGGGCCTGCTCGGGAATCGGCAGGCCCAGCACCGAGATGCGGCCGCGATCTGCGGGCGTGAGGCCCAGCAGCATCTTGACCGTCGTACTTTTGCCCGCCCCGTTGGGCCCGAGCAGCCCGAAGCATTCGCCGGAGCGAACCTGGAAGCCAAGTTCCTTGATCGCCTCAAAACCGCCGAAGGACTTGGCGACTCGGTCGAGTTCGATGACAACTGGCATGGAAGGGACTGCAGACTCGGCCGAAAAAACCGCGAAATCGCCTGGAGTCGCTGACCCCTGAGGGCAAGAGCGGGCGGGTCAGGCGCGCGGGGCCTGAACCCGACCGGCATTCAACGGGCAATCAGCTGGCACTTGCCTCGGCCGCCTGGGCCTCAGGCGCGCGATCGGTGAGCTCGACCAGGGCCATCGGCGCATTGTCGCCCACCCGGAAACCGAACTTCATGATGCGGGTGTAGCCCCCCGGGCGAGCGGCAAACCGCGGCCCCAACTCGTTGAACAGCTTGACGACCATCTCGCGATCGCGCAGACGGTCGAAGGCCAGACGACGATTCGCGAGCGAAGGCTTCTTGCCCAGAGTGATGAGGGGCTCGACCACCCGACGCAATTCCTTGGCTTTGGGCAAGGTGGTCTTGATGATCTCGTGGCGCAACAGCGCATTGCAGAGATTGCGCAACAGCGCCTCCCGATGAGCGCTGGTGCGATTGAGTTTTCGGAGTCCGTGGCGATGACGCATGGTGATGTTCCTCGATGGGGCGGACGCAGGCCGGCAGACGCTCAGGGCCGCTCAAGACCGGCCGGGGGCCAGTTCTCGAGCTTCATGCCGAGCGTGAGGCCGCGCGAGGCCAGCACTTCCTTGATTTCGTTCAGCGACTTGCGACCCAGGTTGGGCGTCTTGAGGAGTTCGTTCTCGGTGCGCTGAATGAGATCGCCGATGTAATAAATATTCTCAGCCTTGAGGCAGTTGGCCGAGCGGACGGTGAGTTCGAGATCGTCCACGGGTCGGACGAGAATCGGGTCGATCTGAGGTCCGGGACGACCCAGGGGGACGAGCGAACCCAGGCCCGACTCGAGCACCGGCTCTGCCCCGCCCTCGAGTGCGGCGAACACCGACAACTGCTCGACCAGGATACGGGCCGACTGACGCACAGCCTCTTCAGGCGCAATCACGCCATTGGTCTCGACGTCGACGATCAGACGGTCCAGGTCGGTGCGCTGCTCAACGCGCGCGCTCTCGACGCTGTAACTCACCCGGCGAACCGGCGAGAAGGACGCATCGAGCACGATGCGGCCGATGCTCTTGCTGTCGTGCATGTCGCGCAGGGTGCCCGGAACATAGCCCCGCCCGCGCTCGACGCGAATCGACATGTCGAGCTTGCCGCCCACGGTGAGGGTGGCGATCACGTGCTCAGGGTTGATGATCTCGGCATCATGCGGCAGGTCAATATCGGCCGCAGTGACCGGCCCGGGGGTGTCCTTGCGCAGCGTGACGTAAACCTCGTCACGGTTGTGGAGCTTGAACACGATGCCCTTCAGATTGAGGAGGAGGTCGACAACGTCCTCGCGCACTCCGTCGATGGTCGAATACTCGTGCACTACGCCGGAGATCTGGACTTCGGTGGGGGCATAACCCACCATCGACGACAACAGGACACGGCGCAGGGCATTGCCGAGGGTATGTCCGTAACCTCGCTCGAATGGCTCCATCACGACGCGGGCGTGAGCGTTTGCGACTTGCTCGACCTCGACGATGCGCGGCTTCAGCATGGCTGTCTGCATGGTATTTCCCTCGATTAGCGCGAGTACAACTCGACGATCAGGCTTTCGTTGATGTCACCTGCAAGGTCGCCCCGATCGGGTGCCGCCTTGAACACCCCTTCCAGCTTGGTCCGGTCGACCGAGACCCAGGTAGGGAAGCCGTGCTGCTCGGCGAGATTGAGCGAATCCTGAATCCGCGCCTGCGCCTTGGCTTTCTCGCGCACCGCGATGACGTCATTGGGCTGCACCTGCAGCGACGGAATGTTGACGGCACGGCCATTCACCGTCACCGATTTGTGACTGACCAGCTGGCGTGCCTCAGCCCGCGTAGAGCCAAAGCCCATCCGGTAGACGACATTGTCCAGACGGCACTCCAGGAGCTTCAGGAGGTTCTCTCCGGTGTTGCCGCGGCGCCGCACGGCCTCGGCGTAATAGCGACGGAATTGACGCTCGAGCACCCCGTACATGCGCTTGACCTTCTGCTTCTCGCGCAGCTGCTTGCCGAAGTCGGAGGTGCGCGCGCCGGAGATCCGGCCGTGCTGACCCGGCTTGCTGTCGAGCTTGCACTTGGAGTCAAGCCCGCGTCGTGCGCTCTTGAGGAATAGATCGGTGCCTTCCCTGCGGGAAAGCTTCGCCTTGGGTCCGGTGTAACGTGCCACGTTCAGGTCCTCGATGTTACGCAGGGCTTGAGCCTGCGGTCAGTCCGCCTTTGGAAACCCGGCCGATGCTTCGGCCTTGCAGGTGGCGAACGGTGGTCTTGAAGATATCGGTGGGCGCCGCGATCAGATGCGGCGTCGCTTGGGCGGGCGGCAGCCGTTGTGGGGAATCGGCGTGACGTCCTGGATCTGCATAATCTTGATGCCGAGCGCGTTCAGGGCACGTACCGAGGACTCGCGACCCGGCCCAGGCCCCTTGATCTCGACCTCAAGGTTTTTGATCCCGCACTCCTGTGCAGCGCGACCCGCGGCCTCGGCTGCCACCTGCGCAGCAAACGGGGTCGACTTGCGCGAGCCCTTGAAGCCTGCGCCCCCGGAGGACGCCCACGACAAAGCGTTGCCCTGGCGATCGGTGATCGTGATGATGGTGTTGTTGAACGACGCGTGAATGTGGGCGATTCCGTCGGAGACGTTCTTCTTCGCCTTCTTGCGCACACGCGAGGCGGCTGCAGCCTGAGAGGCTGACTGACCCTTGGTTGCCATCTGCAATTACTCCGTTGAATGGTGCGGCAAATGCCGATCACTTCTTGAGCGCGATGCCGGCTCGACGCGGCCCCTTGCGGGTACGCGCATTGGTACGGGTACGCTGGCCGCGTACGGGCAGGCCACGGCGATGACGCACGCCACGGTAACAACCCAGGTCCATCAGGCGCTTGATCGACATCGAGAGCTCACGGCGGAGATCGCCCTCGACGGAGTACCGACCAATCTGCTCGCGAATGCGCTCGAGCTCGGCGTCATTCAGGTCCTTGACCTTTTTGCTGTAGGGCACATTGGCCGCGTCGCAGATTTGCCGCGCGCGGGTTCGGCCGATGCCATAAATGGCCGTCAGGCCGATCTCGGTGTGCTGACGGTCGGGAATGTTGATGCCCGCAATTCGTGCCATGGAAGTGCCCTCGTTTAACCCTGACGCTGCTTGTGACGAGGATCGTCACAGATCACGCGTACGACGCCGTTGCGCTTGATGACCTTGCACTTGCGGCAGATTTTCTTTACGGATGCCAGAACTTTCATCGTTTACCTCTTTGATCGATCAGTGGCCGATCGGAATACACATCATTTGGCGCGGAATACGATCCGCGCACGCGACAGGTCGTAAGGCGTAAGCTCCACGGTCACCTTGTCCCCCGGCAGGATGCGGATGTAGTGCATCCGCATCTTTCCGGAGATATGGCCCAGCACTACATGGCCATTTTCGAGCTTGACGCGGAAGGTTGCATTGGGGAGGTTCTCGACGACCTCGCCCTGCATCTGGATCACATCTTCCTTGCTCATCGAACCTCGTAGCGTGGTTGAACTGCAGCACGAATCATCACATCAACCTCCCGCGCCCTTGACACCGGATTTGCGCAGCAGACTCTCATATTGGTGGGACATCATGAAGGCCTGAACCTGGGCCATGAAGTCCATCGTCACAACGACGATGATCAAAAGCGAGGTGCCACCAAAGTAAAACGGGACATTCCACTGAAGGACAAGGAACTCGGGCAACAGGCACACCGCGGTGATGTACACGGCCCCGGCCGCTGTCAGGCGCATGAGGATGCGGTCGACGTACCGGGCGGTCTGCTCACCCGGCCGAATCCCCGGAATGAAGGCTCCGCTCTTTTTGAGGTTGTCGGCCGTCTCACGGCTGTTGAACACCAAAGCCGTGTAGAAAAAGCAGAAGAAGATGATCGCAAGAGCGTAGAGCAGGATGTACACCGGTTGGCCGGGCGATAGGGTCGCGGCCAGATCCTTGATGACACGCACAAGAGCATTTTCAGAGTCGCCGGACGTGAACCATTGGGCGATCGTCGCCGGGAACAGGATGATCGACGACGCAAAAATGGGAGGGATCACGCCCGCCATGTTGAGCTTGAGCGGCAAGTGCGAAGTCTGTCCGCCATAGATGCGGTTGCCGACCTGCCGCTTGGCGTAATTGACCGTGATCTTGCGCTGACCACGCTCCACGAACACCACGGCTGCAGTCACCAGCACCACGAGTGCGATGATCAGAAGCGAGACGAATGCGCTCATCGCGCCCGTACGGACCAGTTCGCCCAGGCCCGCAATCGCTCCCGGCAGACCCGCAACAATCCCCGCGAAAATGATGATCGAAATGCCATTGCCCAAGCCGCGCTCGGTGATCTGCTCGCCCAGCCACATCAGAAACATCGTGCCCGTGACCAGCGAAACGACTGCGGTGAAGCGAAACACCACGCCGGGATCAATCACCAGGCCCGGCTGCGCCTCGAGGGCGATTGCGATGCCGAGCGCCTGAAAAGTGGCCAGCAGCAGGGTGAACCAGCGCGTGTACTTCGTGATTTCGCGACGCCCAGCCTCACCCTCTTTTTTCTTCGCCTCGAGCGTGGGCACAACCACCGTCAGCAACTGCATGATGATCGAGGCCGAGATGTACGGCATGATGCCGAGCGCGAAGACCGTGAACCGTGACAGCGCGCCCCCCGAAAACAGGTTGAACATCCCGAGGATGCCGCCCTGCTGCCCCTGAAAGAGCGACGCGAGCTCATCCGGGTTGATCCCCGGCACGGGGATGTGCGCACCGATCCGGTACACCACAAGGGCGAGCAGGAGGAACATCAAGCGCTTTTTAAGGTCGCCTGACTTGCCTGCCTTCAGTGCTGCTGCTGCGGAAGTCGCCACGTTGCGGTCGGTGATTCAGATGGGAAGAGTTGGCTTAAAGGCCGCCTCAGGCGACCGAGCCGCCCGCTGCCTCGATGGCGGCGCGCGCGCCCTTGGTGGCGGCAATGCCTTTCAGGCTGACCGCCCGCTCGATCTTGCCGGCCAGGATGACCTTTGCCGTCAAGGCCCCCTGCGGAATGAGTCTTGCAGCCCGAAGCGCCAGGAGATCGACCTCGGCGGCGTCAAGCCGCTGGAGATCGGACAACCGGACTTCTGCGCAATCGCCCGCGGTCATGGATACGAAGCCCCGCTTGGGCAGGCGCCGCTGCAAGGGCATCTGCCCGCCTTCGAAGCCCACCTTGTGAAAGCCGCCCGAGCGGGACTTCTGACCTTTGTGTCCGCGCCCTGCGGTCTTGCCCAAGCCCGAGCCGATGCCACGGCCAACGCGCTTCTTGGCATGCTTGGCACCTGCTGCAGGTGCAATCGTGTTGAGTTTCATGCTGACTCCATGCGTGGCCGATCTGCGATCAGCCAACACGCAACAGATACGAGACCTTGTTGATCATGCCCCGGACCTGGGGGGTATCCTGCAAGACGCGGGACTGATTGATTTTCTTCAAACCCAGACCGAGCACTGTGGCTCGATGCGCCGGCAGCGTGCCGATCGGGCTGCGGACCAGGGTCACCTTGACCATGTTGGATGTGCTCATCGTCGGTGCTCCGGAATCAGGCAAACAGTTCTTCGACCGCCTTGCCCCGCTTGGCGGCAATTTCTGACGGAGTGTGGAGCTTGGCGAGCGCATCCAGGGTGGCGCGCACCATGTTGTAGGGGTTGCTCGAACCGTGGCTCTTCGCTACGACGTTGGACACACCCAGCACCTCAAACATTGCACGCATCGGGCCACCGGCAATGATGCCGGTACCTTCGGGCGCAGGCGCCAGCATGACCACCGCGGCGCCGTGCCGGCCGTGCACGGTGTGATGAAGCGTGCCACCCTTCAGCGGCACCTTGACCATCTTGCGGCGGGCCTCATCCATCGCCTTCTGGACCGCCACCGGCACCTCACGCGCCTTGCCTTTGCCCATGCCGATGCGACCATCGCCGTCACCCACCACGGTGAGCGCCGCAAAACCCAGAATGCGGCCGCCCTTGACCACCTTGGTCACGCGGTTGACGGAGATCATTTTCTCGCGCAGGCCGTCGTCGCGGTCTTCCGCACCTACCTTCGCCTGAATTTTTGCCATCTTGAAATCCTGTTACCGAATCCGGTGTCTGGAATGTCGCCTGGGTTCGCGTCGTGCGCGACCTCAGAACTTGAGGCCCGCTTCGCGAGCGGCCTCAGCCAAGGCCTTGACGCGGCCGTGAAAGCGATAGCCGGCACGGTCGAACGCGACACTGTCGATGCCCGCCTGCAACGCCTTCTCGGCAATTCGCTTGCCGACCAGGGCCGCCGCCCCGGTGTTGCCCCCTTTGCCGGACTGGCCGGCGATCTGGGCACGAAGGTCGGCCTCGAGCGTCGACGCGGAGACCAGCACCTTGTCGCCAGAGGGCGCGATGATGTGGGCGTAGATATGCTGGTTGCTGCGATGCACGGTCAGCCGATTGACCCGCAACTCGCGGATCTTCAATCGGGTCTGGCGCGCGCGGCGCAGGCGGGACTGATTTTTGTCCATCGTGTAATCCTCGATCGAGTCGACGACTCGCCTTATTTCTTCTTCACTTCCTTGAGCGCAACGCGCTCGTCGGAATAACGCACGCCTTTGCCTTTGTAGGGCTCGGGCGGACGGAATGCGCGGATCTCGGCGGCGACTTGACCGACTTTCTGGCGATCGGCGCCCTTGATCACGATTTCGGTCTGGGTCGGCGTCTCGGCCTTGACGCCCTCAGGCAGCGAATACACCACCGGGTGAGAAAACCCGAGCGACAGGTTGAGCGAGGTGCCCTGCGCCTGCGCGCGGTAGCCGGTACCTACCAGGGACAGCCGCCGTTCGAAGCCCTTGCTCACGCCCTGCACCATGTTGGCGATCAGGGCGCGGAACGTACCGCTCAGGGCGACCGATTGGCGCTGGGCCGCATCGGTGGCGGACACATGAAGGGTTGAGCCGTCCTTGACAACGGCCACCAGAGGATGGGCCGCCTGACGCAGCGTGCCCAGCGGGCCCTTCACCGCAATCTGCTCTGCGCCAATGTTGACCTCGACCCCGGAGGGCACGGCGATCGGCATGCGTGCTACGCGTGACATGGTCGATCTCTCCTCAGGCCACGAAGGCGATGACTTCGCCGCCGAGACCGGCCGCACGGGCATGACGGTCCGTCATCAGCCCGCGCGAGGTGGTGACGATGGCCACGCCCAAGCCGTTCATGACCTGCGGGAGGGCATGGCGGCCGCGGTAGACCCGTAAGCCCGGGCGGGACACACGCTCGAGGCGGTCGATGACCGGACGCCCAGCGTAATACTTGAGGTGGACCGTCAGGTCCGCTTTCGGGCCGTTCGAAACGACTTCGAAGCTTTCGATGTAGCCTTCGGCCTTCAGCAGTTCGGCAATCGCCACTTTCTGCTTGGACGAGGGCATCGATACCGACTGTTTTTCGACGCGCTGCGCATTGCGGATACGCGTGAACATGTCGGCGATCGGATCGCTCATGCTCATGATGAAAAGTCCTCTGTAGCGGAGCCGGCTTACCAGCTGGCCTTGACCAGGCCGGGGATTTCACCGCGCATTGCGGCTTCGCGCAGCTTGTTGCGGGCAAGCCCAAACTTGCGGAAGGTGCCCCGCGGACGACCCGTCACCTCGCAACGGTTGCGCAGGCGCGACGGGCTTGAGTTGCGCGGCAGCGCCTGCAGCTTGACGCGCGCCTGAAAACGCGCTTCTTCCGATTGAGACTGGTCGTCGATGATCGCCTGCAGCGCAGCACGGCGCGCAGCGTATTTCTTGACCAGCGCCTGGCGCTTGAGATCGCGGTTGATCAGGGAAAGTTTGGCCACGGATTCGTCCTGAAATTCGCGTGAATCAGTTACGGAAAGGGAACTTGAAGGCCGAAAGCAGTGCCTTGGCTTCTTCATCGTTGCGTGCGGTCGTCGTGATGCTGATGTTGAGACCACGCACTGCGTCGATTTTGTCGTACTCGATCTCGGGGAAGATGATCTGTTCCTTCACCCCGATGTTGTAGTTGCCTCGGCCGTCAAAGGCGCGGGCCGATACCCCACGGAAGTCACGAACCCGGGGAAGGGCCACCGTGACCAGGCGATCGAGAAACTCAAACATGCGCTCGCCGCGCAAGGTGACCATGCAACCGATCGGATACCCCTCGCGGATCTTGAATCCGGCAATGGCCTTGCGAGACTTGGTGATGACCGGCTTTTGGCCGGCAATGCGGGAAAGGTCCCCCACCGCGTTCTCCAGCACTTTCTTGTCGCCAACCGCCTCCGACACCCCCATATTGAGGGTGATCTTGGTCAAGCGCGGCACCTGCATCGGCGATGCGTAGCCAAAACGGGCGATCAGGTCGGGTACGACTTTCTCACGGTAAAACTGTTTCAAACGGGCCATGTCATGTTTCCTAGCGGCCTTCGTCACCGATTCGGGACGGTCAGGGCCGGTTGAGAGCTGCGCGATCGAAGCTCGGACGAGTCGTGATCAAGCCTTGACCATCTCGCCGTTCGAGCGGAACACGCGAACCTTGCGTCCGTCTTCGAGAACCTTGAAACCGACGCGATCGCCCTTGCCCGTCGCGGCATTGAAGAGCATCACGTTGGACTGGTCGATCGGCATCGTGCGATCGACGATGCCCCCCTGCTCGCCCTTCATCGGATTGGGGCGCTGGTGCTTCTTGACGATGTTGATGCCCTCAACGACCAGATGGCGATCGTCGACACGGCTCACCACAGTCCCGCGCTTGCCCTTGTCCCGGCCGGCGATCACGACGACTTCGTCGCCCTTGCGAATCTTGTCCATCGTGTTCTCCTAGATCACTTCGGGTGCGAGCGACACGATCTTCATGAAGCGCTCGCTGCGCAACTCACGGGTGACCGGTCCGAAGATACGAGTACCGATCGGCTCAAGCTTGGCGTTGAGCAGGACCGCGGCGTTGCCGTCGAAGCGGATCAGGGATCCGTCCGGCCGACGCACGCCTTTGGCGGTACGCACCACGACGGCGTTGTAGATTTCGCCCTTTTTGACCCGACCCCGGGGTTGAGCGTCCTTGACCGACACCTTGATGATGTCGCCAATGCCCGCATAACGACGCTTGGAACCCCCAAGCACCTTGATACACATGACTGAACGGGCGCCGGTGTTATCGGCGACGTCCAGCGTCGACTGCATCTGGATCATGTTTTTTCACCAACTTGTACCGCTCAGTCGGACTGAATGCGGACAGTCTTGGCCCCGTATCTGGGATGACTGGAAACCGACCTTCGCATCGAAAAAATGCGAAGCCTTAGATCATTTCACAAAAAATCGATTGCTGCAAGCAAAGCTGTTGAGCCTTGCGGTATTACTGTCCCGCGTCGACCACACGCGACACATACCAGGCCTTGGTGCGAGATATCGGGCGCCCTTCCTGGATTTCCACGGTCGAGCCTTCGCTGATCTGCTGCTCGGTATGGGCGTGATAGCGGGTACTGCGCAGGATGTACTTGCCGTAGATAGGGTGCTTGACCTTGCGCTCAACCAGCACGGTCACGGTCTTCTGCATCTTGTTGCTGACCACCCGACCGGTCAGGGTACGTTTGGCACGCACCGGGGCCTCAGAGGCGGAAGTGTTCATTTGGCGAGTGCCCTCTCATTCAGGACAGTGCGGACGCGGGCGATGTCTCGCCGGGTCTTGCGCAGCTGGCTGGTGTTGTTCAGTTGCTGAGTGGCGACCTGCATGCGCAGGGAGAAATGGGCACGCAGCAATTCGCCCAGTTCTTTCTGCAAAGCCGCATCGTCTTGGGTGCGGAGTTCTTTGGCCTTCATCGATTGCCTCGTATCGGGGGTTGCGGCGCAGCTTAGGCGCCGACCATGCGGGTCACGAAGGTGGTCGAGATCGGCAGCTTGGCCGCAGCCAGTGCGAATGCCTCGCGGGCCAGCTCTTCGTTCACGCCGTCCATCTCGTAGAGCACCTTGCCGGGCTGAATCTCCGCGACGTAGTACTCTGGGTTGCCCTTGCCGTTGCCCATGCGAACTTCAGCGGGCTTTTTGGAGATCGGCTTGTCCGGGAAAATTCGGATCCAGACGCGGCCGCCCCGCTTGATGTGGCGGGTCATGGCACGACGCGCCGCCTCGATCTGGCGGGCAGTCAGCCGGCCTCTGCCGGTCGCCTTCAGACCGAAGTCACCGAACGAGACCGACACCCCACGGGTTGCAAGACCCTTGTTGCGGCCCTTTTGCTCTTTACGATATTTACGACGAGCGGGTTGCAGCATCGCTCACTCCTTCATTCGGCTTTCTTGGTGTCATCGGCAGGCCCGGTGGCCGCGACCTTGCGCACCCGCTTGACTGCGGTACGCGGGGCGTCAGCGGCGGCTGCATCGACCGCGGGGGCCGGTGCGTCGCCCTCGCGGCGGCGGGGAGCCCCACGGCCAGCACCTCCCGGACGCCCAGAGGGCGGGCCGCGACGGGGACGGCGGTCTTCGCGGTCGGGTACGGCGGGTGCTTCCTTGTCGCCCGATTGCGGCGCGTCATGCCGGCCCAGGGTGTCACCCTTGTAGACCCAGACCTTGACCCCGATGCTGCCGTAGGTGGTGCTTGCCTCGGAAAAGCCGTAATCGACGTCAGCGCGGAGGGTGTGCAGCGGCACGCGGCCCTCGCGGTACCACTCGGTACGGGCGATCTCGATGCCATTCAATCGGCCCGAGCTCATGATCTTGATGCCCTGGGCACCCAGACGCATCGCGTTTTGCATGGCACGCTTCATGGCCCGCCGGAACATGATGCGTTTTTCGAGCTGCTGGGTGATCGAGTCGGCGATGAGCTGGGCATCGATCTCGGGCTTGCGCACTTCTTCGATGTTGACGTGGACCGGCACACCCATCAGCCGCTGCAGATCGGCCTTCAGCAGTTCGATGTCTTCGCCTTTTTTGCCGATCACAACGCCCGGCCGAGCCGAGTGGATAGTGATGCGGGCATTTTTAGCGGGCCGCTCGATGACCACACGGCTCACCGAGGCACCCTTGAGCTTGCGCCGCAAGTACTCACGCACCCGGAGGTCGTCGGTCAGCATCGTGGAGAACTGCCGGCCCGACGCGAACCAACGCGAGGACCAGTTGCGGCTCACTGCGAGCCGGAACCCGGTCGGATGAATCTTCTGTCCCATGTTCTTCCTTCCGCGTACGGCTTAGTGATCGGCGACCGTCACAAAGATGTGACAGGTCTGCTTTTCGATGCGGGCACCCCGGCCTTTGGCGCGAGCCGAAAACCGGCGAAGCGAGGTCGCCTTCTCGACGTAGATCGTCTTGACTTTCAGCTCGTCGATGTCGGCGCCGTCATTGTGCTCGGCATTGGCAATGGCCGACTCGAGCACCTTTTGCACGATGCGCGCCGCCTTCTTGGGCGAGAACATGAGAATGTTCAACGCCTGCTCGACGGGCTTGCCCCGGACCAGGTCGGCCACCAAACGGCCTTTCTGGGCCGACAGGCGCACACCGCGGAGGATCGCTTGCGTTTCCATGTCGCGTCCTTATCGCTTGGCTACGGCCTTCTTGTCGGCGGCATGACCCTTGAACGTACGGGTCAACGCAAATTCGCCGAGCTTGTGGCCCACCATGTTTTCGTTGATGAACACGGGCACGTGTTGCTTGCCGTTGTGAACCGCGATGGTCAGACCGATGAACTCGGGCACGACCGTCGAGCGGCGCGACCAGGTCTTGATCGGACGCTTGTCCTTGGCGGCAATAGCGGTGTCGACTTTTTTCATCAGGTGGCCGTCGACGAAAGGCCCTTTTTTAACTGAGCGTGCCATGGCTTGGAGTCACCTATGGATTACTTGCGGCCGCGGCGCTGAACGATCATCGAATCGGTGCGCTTGTTGCGGCGGGTCTTGTAGCCTTTGGTCGGCTGGCCCCAGGGCGAGACCGGATGCCGGTTGCCTCGGGTCCGGCCACCGTGCGGGTGGTCAACCGGGTTCATCGTTTCACCGCGCACCGTCGGCCGGATACCGAGCCAGCGCTTGGCCCCGGCCTTGCCGATCTGCCGCAGCGAATGCTCTTCGTTGCCGACTTCACCGATCGTTGCCCGGCACTCGATGTGGATCTTGCGGATCTCACCCGAGCGCAGACGGACCTGAGCGTAGGTGCCCTCGCGCGCCAGCAGGCGAGCCGAGGCCCCCGCCGAACGGGCGATCTGGGCACCCTTGCCCGGCAGCATCTCGATCGCGTGGATGGACGAACCGACCGGGATATTTCGGATGGGCAGCGTATTGCCCGCGCGGATGGGCGCTTCGGCACCGCTCATCAGGCTGGCACCCACCTCGACGCCACGCGGGGCGAGGATGTACCGGCGCTCGCCATCGGCGTAACAGAGGAGTGCGAGGTGCGCGCTGCGGTTTGGATCGTACTCGATACGCTCCACCCGGGCAGCGATGCCGTCTTTGTTGCGTCGGAAGTCGACAATCCTGTACTGACGCTTGTGACCACCGCCCTTGTGTCGCGTGGTGATGCGACCGTGGTTGTTCCGGCCCGAACCGCGGATCGTGCTCTCTGTGAGTGCATCCACGGGCCGGCCCTTGTGCAGGCCGGGGGTGGTGACCTTGATCATCGCCCGACGACCGGGCGATGTCGGCTTCATCTTGGAGATCGGCATTTACCTCGCCTCCGCGAAATTGATTTCCTGGCCCGGCTTGAGGCAGACATAGGCCTTACGCACATGCCGCCGCCGACCAGAGAAGCGGCCGAAACGCTTGGCCTTGCCCTTCTGGTTGAGGACCTTGACCGATTCGACCTCGACCTTGAACAACATCTCGACGGCCGCCTTGACCTCGAGACGGGTGGCGTCCTGCAAGACGCGAAAGGCGATCTGGTTGCTGCGCTCGGCGATCGAGGTGGCCTTTTCCGAGACGATCGGTGCCACGAGCACCTGAGTGAGTCGCTCCTGGTTCATCCGAGCATCTCCTGAACTTTGGCCAGCGCCGACCGGGTGATCAGCACCTTGGAGAAGTGAACCAGCGACACCGGATCGGCGTGGCGAGGCTCAACCACCATCACATGGGGCAGATTGCGGGCAGCAAGGAACAGGTTCTCGTCGATCGTGTCGGCAATGACGAGCACCGAAGAGCCGTCGACGCCCAGACCCATGGCGCGCACCTTTTGGGCGAGCAGCTTGGTCTTGGGGGCTTCGACCGAGAAGGACTCGACCACGGCCACGCGGTCTTCGCGGGCGAGCTGCGAGAGGATCGAGCACACGCCAGCCCGGTACATCTTGCGATTGACCTTGTGGCTGAAATTCTCGTCGGGCGAGTTCGGGAAAATCTTGCCACCGCCACGCCACAAGGGCGAGGAGGTCATGCCCGCGCGGGCGCGACCTGTGCCCTTCTGACGCCAGGGCTTCTTGGTGGAATGGCGGACCTCGCTTCGGTCTTTCTGAGCACGATTTGCACTGCGGGCGTTGGCCTGAAACGCCACAACGACCTGGTGCACGAGCGGCTCGTTGAATGTACGACCGAAGATGGTGTCCGGCGCCTCGACCTTGGCACACGCCTGGCCGGATGCATCCAGAAGATTGAGTTCCATGCGGTCTCGCTCCTTCAGGCCTTGGCCGCCGAGGCGGGCGACTTGACCGCGGGGGTGACGATGAGATCGCCGTTGCGGGCACCGGGCACCGCACCGCGCACCATCAGCAGGCCGCGCTCGGCGTCGATACGCACGATCTCGAGGTTTTGGACACTGGCCGTGACCGCGCCAAGGTGGCCCGACATGCGCTTGCCCGGAAACACTCGGCCGGGATCCTGGGCCATGCCGATCGAACCCGGTACGTTGTGCGAACGGGAGTTGCCGTGCGAGGCACGCCCCGATCCGAAGTTGTGGCGCTTGATCGTGCCCGCAAATCCCTTGCCCTGAGAAGTGCCCTGAATGTCGACTTTCTGGCCGACTGCAAACACCTCGGTGCTGACCGTCGCGCCGGGCTGAAATCGGCCCAGGGTGTCGGAGGTCACGCGGAATTCGCGCACCAGGGTCCCCGCCTCGACGCCAGCCTTGGCGAAGTGTCCGGCACGGGCTTTGGTGACTCGGGACGCGCGACGTTTGCCAAAGGCGACCTGAATCGCGCTGTAACCGTCGGACTCGACGGTCTTGATCTGAGAGACGCGATTGTCGGACACATCGACCACCGTCACCGGGATGGTATCGCCATCGTCGGTGAAGATGCGCATCATGCCGACCTTGCGCCCCAATAGGCCAAGGGTCATTTTTTTCTCCAATCCCGACTGCAATTGGCCGGGTGATTGCTGCTATGAGTCAGGGCAAAACTTGATGTCGCCCTGTCAAAACGCGCCCCCGCCTTGATGGCGGCGAGTCGCCAAATCGCGAAAAGCCTTAGATCATACCCAGAAACCTGAAACCGAGCAAATCATTCAACCGGGCTGTCCACGCTGCGGCACGCGGGCACCGCATCCAGACGTCAGGATCATCAGCCGCGCCAGCCGTCTGCCTGCTGAACGTAAATCTTGACATCCACCCCGGCCGGAAGATCGAGCTTGGTGAGCGCGTCGATCGTCTTGTCGGTCGGGTCAACAATGTCCATCAAGCGCTGATGGGTACGCATCTCGAACTGGTCGCGCGAGGTCTTGTTGACGTGGGGCGAACGCAACACATCGAAGCGCTGGATCCGCGTGGGCAGGGGCACGGGCCCGCGCACCACTGCGCCGGTGCGCTTGGCCGTGTCAACGATTTCGGCGGCCGACTGATCGATCAGGCGATAGTCAAACGCCTTCAGGCGGATACGGATTTTCTGGCTTTGCATGATGAATTCCAAAGAACGTTGCAGGCGAAGCCTGCGGGCTAAAGAACGTGGGCAGCGGGCTGCGCCGCCCGATCAGCCGGGCGGGACGCAGACCCCGCCCGAGTCACATCGAAACCGTCCGCTCAGGCGATGATGCGTGAGACGACGCCGGCGCCGACGGTGCGTCCGCCCTCGCGGATCGCAAAGCGCAGGCCCTGCTCCATCGCGATCGGCGCAATCAGCGTCACCGTCATCTTCACGTTGTCCC
>JBIKVK010000040.1:0-18476 GCA_044356835.1 Burkholderiaceae bacterium | reverse complement strand
CAGACAGCGCAGCCCCGAAGGCCAGGCAGCCCGAGCCAATCTGTCCCGATGGCTCGATCTGGTCGCATTGGGCACCGTGGCCGATCTGGTGCGACTCGACGAGAACAATCGGCGGCTGGTCTCGGCAGGGCTCGGCGTGATCCGCTCAGGCAAAGGTTCACCGGGCATCAGGGCGCTGCTGGCCGAAGCGGGCCGTGACTGGCGCGCGGTGACCGCGAGTGATCTCGGTTTCGTTGTAGGGCCCCGTATCAATGCCGCCGGGCGGTTGTCGGACATCACCTTGGGCATCAGCTGCCTGCTCGCGGATGATCCAGACGAGGCCGCTGAGCTGGCCAGTCGCCTGGACAGCATCAATCGCGACCGCCGATCCATCGAGGCGTCGATGCGAGAGCAGGCGATCGCATTTCTCGACGAGGTGCCCCCAGGTCGTTGGTCGGTGTCGGTCCACCATCCGGAGTGGCACGAAGGCGTGATCGGCCTGATCGCGAGCCGTCTCAAGACGCGCTATGCCCGGCCTGCGTTTGCCTTCGCCACTGCGGCCTCCGACCCCCTCATGGCGCGGGGGTCGGGTCGGTCCATTGCCGGGGTGCACCTGCGCGACACCTTGGACCTGATGTCGCGACGAGCCCCCGATCTGATCGAGCGCTTCGGGGGGCACGCCATGGCGGCAGGCTTGACGCTGCCCGTCGCACAGGTCGAGCGATTCGGCGCGTTACTGGAAACGGTGATCGCGGAAACGGCCGACCCCGACCTTTTTGCCGAATCCCTTCTGACCGATGGCGAGCTCGACCCGGCTTCAGTGGATTTTGATCTGGTCGAAGCACTTGACGCGCAGGTCTGGGGGCAGGGTTTTCCGCCGCCCCTCTTCCAGCACAAATTCAGGGTGGTTCGGCAACGCCTGGTGGGCGAGCAACATCTCAAGCTCGATCTGGCGAGTGGCCGGCAGCGCTTTGAGGCGATTGCGTTTGGGCGGACCGAGCCATTGCCCGACCCGGCGCATCTGGTGTGGCGCCCATCCATCAACGAGTTCCGCGGTGTGCGCAGCCTGCAGCTTGTCATTGAGGCCGTCGGCTGATCATCGCGCCCACTCGCCTATAATCAAGGGTTTACCTCCTCGAAAGAACATTCCACGATGGAAGCCGAGCGCACCAACCAGCTTGTCGCCCTCCTCTCGGATCTTGCACGCCGCGTGCAGGATCTCCGGGGGTATCTTTGACTTCGACGTCAAGCGAACGCGACTCGAAGAAGTCAGCCGGGAACTGGAAGCTCCGGACGTCTGGAACGACCCCAAGACCGCCCAGGAACTGGGGCGCGAAAAGAAGCAGCTCGAAGGGGTGGTTTCGCGGATTCTCGAGATTGAATCAGGACTCAGCGACGCGACCGAACTCTGCAATATCGCCATCGCAGAGAGCGATGACGACACCTTCATTGCAGTCGAGGCAGACACCCATGCCATCCGCACCCAGGTCGAAGGCCTCGAGTTCCGGCGCATGTTTTCCAACGCCGCAGACCCGAGCAACTGTTTTATCGAAATCCAGTCCGGCGCAGGCGGCACCGAGGCTCAGGACTGGGCCCAGATGCTGCTTCGCCAGTACTTGCGCTACTGCGAAAGGAAGGGCCTGAGCGCCCAATTGCTGGAAGAGTCCCCGGGCGACGTCGCGGGCATCAAGGGTGCCACGGTCAAGGTCGAGGGCGAATATGCCTACGGACTGTTGCGCACCGAAACCGGCATTCACCGCTTGGTCCGAAAGTCCCCGTTCGATTCGAGCGGCGGACGGCACACCTCGTTTGCTTCAGTCTACGTTTATCCTGAGATCGACGATTCGATCGTGGTCGAGATCAATCCTGCTGACCTGCGGATCGATGTCTTCAGAGCCTCGGGCGCGGGCGGTCAGCACGTCAACAAGACAGAGTCGGCCGTTCGAATCACGCACAATCCGACCGGGATCGTCGTTCAGTGCCAAAACGACCGTTCCCAACACCGCAATCGGGACGAGGCCATGAACGTGCTGAGGGCGCGTCTCTACGAGTTCGAAATGCGCAAGCGACGCGCCGAGGCCGACAAGGTTGAAGCGGCCAAGAGCGACATTGGCTGGGGACACCAGATCCGTTCATACGTCCTCGATCAGTCGCGCATCAAAGATTTGCGGACCAACGTCGAGATCAGCAACACGCGCGCTGTGCTGGACGGAGACCTCGACGATTTCATCACGGCGAGCCTCAAGCAGGGCGTCTGAGACGCCCTGCGGCGAGAGGTGCTTCCGGCTGCGCGAGCCGGCGGAGGCCTCCTAAACGACCCCTACAGGTGCATCCGATGAACACCGAAGACTCCGGCGCAGCAGCCGAGCCCCAGCAAGATGAACATTCGATCATCGCCGAGCGGCGAGCCAAGCTCACTCGCCTGAGAGAGGGCGGGCTAGCCTTCCCGAATGACTTCACTCCGGCTCACCATGCCGCTGACCTCGCCCACCACCATGGCATGAAAACCCGCGAACAGCTCGAAAGCGAACGGGTGTCGGTGCAGATCGCGGGTCGTATCGTGCTCAAGCGGGTGCAGGGCAAGGCAAGCTTCGCAACGCTCCAAGATGGCAGTGGGCGCCTTCAGATCTGGATGAACGACGAAGGCGTGGGTCATGATGCGCACGAAGCCTTCAAACACTGGGATCTCGGCGACATCATCGGCGTGACCGGGGTGCTTTTCAAGACCATGAAAGGCGAGCTTTCGGTGCGATGCTCAGGCTTGCGCATGCTGGCCAAATCGCTACGCCCCCTGCCCGACAAGTTCCACGGAGTGGCGGACCAGGAACTTCGCTACCGACAGCGCTACGTCGACCTCATCGCCAATCGCGAAACGCGGGACGTATTCATCTCCCGCAGTCGAATGATCAGCACCATCCGTTCGTTCATGGTCTCGCATGGCTTTCTTGAGGTCGAGACCCCGATGCTTCACCCGATTCCCGGAGGCGCCAGTGCCAAGCCCTTCGTGACTCATCACAATGCACTCGACCAGCAGATGTATCTTCGGATCGCGCCTGAGCTATACCTCAAGCGTCTGATTGTGGGCGGGTTCGAGCGGGTCTACGAAATCAACCGCAATTTCCGCAATGAGGGCATCAGCCCGCGCCACAATCCAGAGTTCACGATGATGGAGTTCTACGCCGCCTACACCGACTACCGGTGGCTGATGGACTTCACCGAGCAGGTGATCCGCGAGGCGGCCCAGTCGGCAACCGGAAGCACCCAGATCACCTATCAGGGCGAAGCCATCGACCTGGGTCGCCCGTTCGAACGACTGACCATTGCCGGTGCAATCGCGCGCCATGCGCCGCATTACCCGATCGGGCAACTGGACGACCCGGAATGGCTGAGGGGGGAGTTGCGACGCCTGGGAGTCGATCTGAGCGACCCAGCCATGGCCCGCGCCGGCGTGGGCGCATTACAGCTTTCGCTGTTCGAGGAAGTCGCAGAGGCAAAGCTCTGGCAACCGACCTTCATCATCGACTACCCGGTCGAAGTTTCGCCACTGGCCCGGGTGTCAGACCACCGCCCAGACGTCACCGAACGGTTCGAGCTGTTCGTCGCGGGGCGTGAACTCGCCAATGGTTTTTCCGAGCTGAACGATCCGGAGGATCAGGCCGCACGATTTCATGCGCAGGTGGACGCCAAAAACGCGGGCGACGAGGAGGCCATGTTCTTCGACGCCGACTACATTCGCGCCCTCGAATACGGGATGCCTCCGACGGGTGGATGCGGTATTGGGATCGACCGGCTGGTGATGCTGCTGACCGACTGCGCAAATATCCGGGATGTCGTGCTGTTCCCTGCCCTCAGGCGGGAAGACTGAGCTTGCCCAGTACACGGGCTCTCAGATTGCAGGGCGCAAGGCCGATCGATCATGTGGTCGCCGCCTGAACGCCCGCCACTGGCGCTCGCGATCGTTGCGCTGGGCGTCAACCAGATCATCGGCTGGGGCACCACCTTTTATCTGCCCGCTATCCTGTCGCAGGCGATCGCAGGCGAGGGCCTCATCTCCAAGTCGCATTACCTCATCGCCTTTTCCTGGTGCCTCGTACTCGCCGGGATGCTGTCTCGGCGCCTGGGCCGACTGATCGACCGCGTGGGCGCGGCCCCCGTGCTTGCAGTCGGATCGGTGGTAAGCGCTGTCGGTCTTAGCCTGCAGGCCCATGCCGACAGCGCCTGGATGATCTGGTTGTCATGGACATCGATCGGGATCACCCTTCGGGCGATCCTCTATGATGGTTCGTTCGCTGCGTTGACGGCTCTGTCCGGCAGTCAGGCGCGCCGATCGATCTCGCTCCTCACCCTGATGGGGGGATTGGCATCGACCGTATTCTGGCCAATCGGCGCGTGGCTGGTCGAGTGGACCGATTGGCGGACGACGCTCCTCATCTACGCAGCGCTGAACCTCCTGGTGTGCGCTCCCTTGCACTGGTTCTTCGCCGGCCAGGTTCCATCAGGTGGCACCACCGGGCGGAAGAGTGCCCCGAGCTCGGAAGGTGCGAGCCCCGAGGCCCACGCGGGAGCCAGCCCAGGCGCCCGAACCGATGCCCTCGTCGGGCGAGCCTCGATCAATTTGCCGCCCATAGCCCCCCCGATCATTACCGACCCCAAGGTACGCGAGCGGGCAATCCTGTTGTTCGGCGCGGCACTCGGCGTTCACGGTTTCATCTCGTATGCGCTGTCGACTCATCTTCCCGCATTGCTTCAGGGTCTTGGGCTGAACATGACGGCTGCAATCACTGTAGCCGCTTTGATGGGTCCCGCCCAGGTCCTCGCGCGCATCGTGGAGTTGCGCCTGCAGCGCTCGGTCCCCGCGCTGTCACTCACCGTACCGATTTTTGTCCTGATGCCGATTGCATTTATCGGTTTCGTGCTGCTGCCATCGGTTCCCGCGCAGCAGATGGCCGTCGCAGGCGCGATTGTGGTCACAGTCTGGGGCGCGAGCAACGGTCTGATGACCATCATTCGGGGAGCGCTGCCCATTGCCCTGTTCGGGACCGCCGGCTATGGCGAGGTTCTGGGCCGCCTGGCCGCACCCACCCTGTACCTGGGTGCGATTGCGCCGGTGTTGTTCGCTCTGATGATCGATGGGCTGGGTCCGGTGGGGGCCACACTCACGCTGTTCGCGCTGGGCTTGGCATCATCGGCCCTTGCCTGGCAACTGGTGAAGCTCTCACGCAGTCAGGCAGCCTCGTCGATCCAGGCCTGCTGAATCGCCTCAAGTACCTTCTCACCCGAGCGGGACGGATCGTCCGCAAATCCCGGTAGCTCGATCACCCAACGACGCAGCTCGGTAAACCGCACCTGACGCGGGTCGATATCAGGGTGCGCCTCACTGAGCTCGATCGCAATCATCTGAACATCGGTCCACTTCATTTTTGCAGTCCTCGCTCCTTGATCGGGCGGCGCCGCCCCTGACCCGCCGTGCCCAACCCCCTACTCTCGGGCATGGTTGACGGTGTACTTGGGAATTTCAACGACCAGATCCTGCTGCCCCAACTGTACCTGACACGAGAGACGCGATTGCGCCGTCAATCCCCAGGCTTTGTCGAGCATGTCGTCTTCATCCTCGGTTGCCGGCTCGAGGGAGCTCAGACCTTCACGGATGATGACGTGGCAGGTGGTGCAGGCACAAGACATCTCGCAGGCGTGCTCGATGTCTACACCATGCTCGAGCAAAGCCTTGCACAGCATGGTGCCCTGCGGTACTTCAAAGCGCGTTCCGTCCGGGCAGAGCGACTCATGGGCTAGGACGCGGATCACAGGCATGGGACGGATTCCTTTCAGTGACCGAGCTCGTCGATACGCCGGCCCGCCAATGCGCGGCCGATAGCCTGATCCATCCGACGCGCGGCGAAGCCCTCGGTCCCAAGAGCCAAGGCATCAATCGCATGTCGAACGAGCTCGATATCCTCGCCTTGAGCAGCCTGCTCCAGCTTTGCGAGCAAGGTATCCAACGCGGCACGCTCGTGCTCACTCAGCAGGTGACCATCCTCGCCGAGAGCCGAACGGGTGGCCTCGCTCAGCCGCTGGGCTTCGACCTGCTGCTCGCGAAGCGCGCGCACGCGACGATCGTCTCCGGCCGCAGCGAAGGAGTCCTGCAGCATGCGACCAATCTCCTCGTCGGACAGCCCGTAAGAGGGTCGAACGGCGATCGAGGCTGCGACGCCACTGGTCTCTTCGGTCGCTGAAACGGACAACAATCCATCGGCATCGACCTGAAAACTGACCCGGATGCGGGCGGCCCCCGCACTCATCGGCACGATACCGCGCAGCTCGAAACGGGCGAGTGACCGACAATCCGACACCAGGTCCCGCTCGCCCTGAACGACATGAATGGCAAGCGCCGTCTGACCGTCACGGAAGGTGGTGAACTCCTGGGCCCGCGCCACAGGAATCGTGGAATTTCGGGGAATGATCCGTTCCACAAGACCGCCCATGGTCTCGATGCCCAGCGACAGCGGAATCACATCGAGCAACAACCAGTCCTCGCCGTCCGGCCGATTGCCGGCCAGCAGATTCGCCTGCATGGCAGCGCCCACCGCAACGACGCGGTCAGGATCGATGTCGGTGAGAGGCTCGCGACCAAAAAGACCCGCCACGGCACGTCTCACGGCTGGAATACGGGTTGCACCGCCCACCAGCACGACCGACTGGGCATCGGATGCGGCGAGCTTGGCATCTCGAAGCGTGCGCCTGAGAACTGAAACGGTACGGGCCACCAGCTCTTCGGTCAGAGCATCAAAGCGCTCAACCGAAAGCGGCAAGCGCACCAACGAGGCACCCGACAGTCGAACCGCGAACGTCGTGAGGGCTTGCACCGAGAGGGCTTCCTTGGCGCGGCGGGCCTCAACCATCAGAGCGCGCAGGTCCCCCGTCGAAAGGGCCCCAGACGCCAAGGCAATCTCAATGGGGTGCTGTGCATCGGATGGGGCCAGTCCGGTTTCGCGCAACGCCCACTCGACGATACGCAGATCGAAATCATCGCCGCCAAGCGCCGAGTCTCCGCCCGTAGCGATGACCTCGAACACGCCTCGGGTCAATCTCAGTACCGAGACGTCGAAGGTGCCACCGCCGAGGTCGAAGATCACCACATCGCCCTCGGCCGCCGAATCAAGCCCGTAGGCGATCGCGGCCGCGGTCGGCTCGTTCAGAAGACGCAACACCTCGATCCCGGCGAGCCTGGCGGCATCTTTCGTCGCCTGCCGCTGCGCATCATCAAAGTAGGCGGGTACGGTAATGACCGCACCAAACAGATCGCCGCCCAGAGACTGCTCCGCGCGAATCCGGAGCACCTTGAGAATCTCGGCGGAAATTTCGACCGGGCTCTTGTCGCCCGCTCGAGTGCGGAGTTTGACCATACCGGGGGCATCGACAAACTGATAGGGCGTCTGATGACGCCGCGCATCGGCGAGACCCCGCCCCATGAAGCGCTTGACCGATACGATGGTGTTGACCGGGTCGGTCACAGCACGCGCAAGGGCCTCATGTCCCACCGCGATCGCGCCGGACTCGTCATAGGCCACGACCGAGGGCAACAAGCCATGACGGTGTTCGTCCTCAATCACTTCCGCGACACTCGATCTGACGGTTGCCACCAAAGAATTGGTGGTCCCGAGATCGATCCCCACGGCGAGCCGCCGTTCGTGGGGGTCGGGCGACATTCCGGGTTCAGAGATCTGCAGCAGGGCCATGGTCAGAGTATCCGGTCGTTGCCTTCAAGCCAGGTCATCGGCCTCGGCTTCGATCTGTTCGATAAAGCGTTCAAGAAACATCAACTGCCGCACCGGACCTGCTGCCGCCTCAAAGCGCTGCTCGCCATCGATCAGTCGCTCAAGTACGGCGAGCTGCTGATCGCGACTCTCTTGCACCTCGCGAAGCAGCTGCTCTCGAGCAGGACCCGAACCAGCCGACCCACGCAGTGCTTCGAGAGATTCCCGCCAGACCATCTGCTGCATGAGAAAGTCCGGGGCGAATCCGCTACGCGAGGTTTCGTCGACTTCCACTCCATGCAAGCGCAACAGGTACACCGCGCGCTGTACCGGATCGCGCAAGCATCGCCAGGCTTCATTGGCCTGGGTTGCCGCCTGCATTGCGTAACGACGCTCTGCAGGCGGGCGACTGACGAAACGGTCGGGATGGACCGTTGCCTGCAGCTCACGGTAGGAGCGCGACAATTGCGACAGGTCGATCTGGAACGAGGCCGGCAGAGACATCAATTCGAAGTGATTCTTTTTGAGCAACTGCATCGGCAAAGTTCAAAGAAACGATCGGAGCATTGGGCTCCGATCCGTCGCGAAAGCGGACTGATGCGGCAGAGGGCAATCCGGTCAGCAAGTGCGAAAGAGGACCCGCTCAAACCTGGAAGGATTCACCGCAGCCGCACTCGGCCTTCACGTTCGGGTTATTGAACTTGAAGCCTTCGTTCAGCCCCTCGCGAACGAAATCGAGCTCGGTTCCGTCGAGGTAAGCCAGGCTTTTCGGATCAACCAGCACCGTGACGCCATGGCTCTCGAAACGAAGATCCTCGGGCGCCATCTGATCGGCATATTCGAGCTTGTAAGCAAGACCCGAACAGCCGGTCGTCTTGACGCCCAGCCGCACCCCAACGCCCTTACCCCGCCGGGATATGTAGCGGGACACATGACGCGCGGCCGCTTCGGTCAATGTGACAGCCATGATCGCTCAAGCCGCCCGTGCTTCGCCCTCGGCGGCCTGAGCCGCAGCGGACGAAGGGACATGCTTTGCACGGTAATCGGCCACTGCCGCCTTGATCGCGTCTTCCGCGAGGATGGAGCAGTGGATCTTGACCGGCGGGAGGGCCAACTCCTCGGCGATCTGGCTGTTCCGGATGGACATCGCTTCATCAAGGGTTCGCCCCTTGACCCACTCCGTCACCAAGGAAGACGAGGCGATCGCCGAGCCGCAACCGTAAGTCTTGAACCGGGCATCCTCAATGACCCCCTGATCGTTGACCTTGATCTGCAGCTTCATCACGTCGCCGCACGCCGGAGCGCCCACCATGCCGGTGCCCACGTGTGGATCGTTCTTATCGAGCGAACCGACATTGCGCGGGTTTTCGTAGTGGTCGATGACTTTTTCGCTGTATGCCATCTCATTCTCCCTACTGCATGAACCGAACAACCGAACAAAAAAACGCAGAACCTCAAAACCGCCTCAATGAGCTGCCCACTGAACCTTATCCAGATCGACGCCCTCCTGAACCATTTCCCAGAGGGGCGACATTTCGCGAAGCTTGCCGACTTTGCCCTGAATGAGGCTCACCGCAAAGTCGATATCCTCTTCGGTCGTGAAACGGCCGATCGAGAACCGGATCGAGGAATGGGCCAGCTCGTCGCTAAGACCGAGAGCCCTCAGCACGTAGGAAGGCTCGAGACTGGCCGAGGTACACGCCGAGCCACTGGAGACCGCGATGTCCTTGATCGCCATGATCAGGGACTCACCCTCGACGTAGTTGAAGCTCGCGTTGAGGTTGTGCGGCACCCGCTGCTCGAGATGCCCGTTGATGTGCACCTCGGGCATGGCGGCGATACCGGCACGAAGACGATCACGCAGTGAACGGATGCGCTTGATCTCGGTATTCATTTCCTCCCGAGCAATCCGGAAGGCTTCACCCATGCCCACGATCTGATGAGTCGGGAGCGTTCCGGACCGAAAGCCACGCTCGTGACCACCGCCGTGAATCTGCGCCTCGATCCGGACCCGGGGCTTGCGGCGAATGAAGAGGGCACCCACGCCCTTGGGTCCGTAAGTCTTGTGCGCCGAGAACGACATCAAATCGACCTTCAGCCGGGCAAGATCGATCTCGATCTTGCCCGTAGCCTGAGCCGCATCCACGTGGAAAACGATACTGCGCTCGCGGCATAGCTCGCCGATCGCCTCGATATCTTGAACGACACCGATCTCGTTATTGACCATCATTACTGAGACCACGGTCGTGTCGGGCCTCAGGCTGCTTCTGAGTTGGTCGAGGTCAATCAAGCCGTCCGACTGAACGTCAAGGTAGGTCACCTCGAAGCCGAAGCGCTCGAGTTCGCGCATCGTGTCTAGAGTGGCCTTGTGCTCAGTCTTGGCCGTGACGAGATGACGACCTCGCTCACGATTGAACTGCGCCGCGCCCTTGATCGCGAGGTTGATGGACTCGGTCGCCCCCGAGGTCCATACGATTTCGCGGGAATCGCATCCCACCAGCGCTGCAACCTGCTCGCGAGCCATCTCGACCGCCTCTTCTGAGGTCCAGCCGTAGACATGACTGCGCGAGGCAGGGTTGCCGAAATTCTCGTAGAGGAAGGGAACCATCTTGTCCACGACACGCGGATCGACCGGCGTCGTGGCGGAGTAATCGAGATAGATCGGCAGGCGCATGGGTATGTCGAGACCTCAGAGCGTTGTGAGTCGGCCGTTGTCGAAACGGATGGTCTGCAGGGTCGAAGTGGGGAATTCGAGCGCTGCCCGATGTTCCTTCAGCACGGAAATTTCGCGGGGGCGGGCGCGGCCCTCACGACCACGCTGCTGCTCGACCAGATCGGCCAGCTTCACCGAGCTGAGGTAGTCGATCATGCGGGTGGTCAGGTTGGACCACAGCTCATGGGTCATGCAGGGGCCGTCGTCGACGCAGTTTTCCTTGCCGCCGCACTGGGTCGCGTCGAGGGGCTCATCCACCGCGAAGATGATGTCCGCGACGGTCACGTCTTTCATGGAACGAGCCAGGGTGTAACCGCCACCGGGGCCTCGAGTGCTCTCCACGAGCTCGTGGCGACGAAGTTTGCCGAACAGTTGCTCAAGATAGGAAAGCGAAATCTTTTGACGCTGGCTGATACCCGCCAGTGTCACCGGACCCTGATGCTGCCGCATTGCCAGATCGATCATCGCGGTTACAGCGAACCGCCCCTTGGTGGTCAGTCGCATGATTGCTCCGAGTTGGGGAGAGGTCTATACCTGACTGATTTAATCGACTATACACTAACCCGAGCAATTTAGTCGACAAATCCGCCATCCTGAGAGGGTTTTGTCTTGGACATGACCCCGTCAACCGAGATTCTAGGCTAGACAAACCGATTTGTGAATACCCCGTCTCGATTGTGACCCGGTCGTCACAAAGCTGGTGTCCCGTGATCGGATTTGAGGACATTGCCCCTCTGGCGCCCTTGTGCCGTTGCGCTCGCCCTCGTCAGCTGTGATCGACTCACGGGAGGACTTGCACCTCCAAGAGTGCGCCCGTGCCGGGCGCACGTAAAAAGGCCCGGACAAGCCGGGCCAATCACCGAGGCAGGCATCGAACGACGCCTGCACTACCCTCCTGACGACCGCCGGTCAGGCCGCCGCGACCTGCGTGGCGCGACGCTTGGCCACCTCGAGAAGACCACTGCAGGCATCTTCGATGTAGTCGAGGGCCTGCTCAAAACCCTGCTGAGACCCATGGTAGGGATCCGGCACGGTCGCGGTTTCATGTTCGGTCGCAAAACGCATCAGCAGCTGCAGCTTGTGATGCAGGCGTTTTGGCGCGGACTGCTGGAGGAGCGACAGGTTGTCCCAGTCCATTGCCAGGATCATGTCGAACTCTTCGAAGTCACGCTCGGACACCTTGCGCGAGCGGATATCCGCCATTACGTAGCCTCGCTTCTGCAAGGCCTGCTGAGCCCGCTTGTCCGGGGCCTCGCCCTCGTGGAAGGCGTGGGTGCCCGCTGAGGCAACGCGGACGATGTCATCCAGGCCTGCAGTGCGGATCATGTGTCGGAACACGCCCTCGGCCATCGGCGAGCGGCAGATGTTGCCCATGCAAACGAAGAGAATTTTGGTGCTCATAGCGAGGGAGGTGGGTTCTCGTTTTGCCATTTTCAATACCTGTTGGAAAAAAGGATAGGAGTGAGGACCTCAGGCCGCGCGCCCAGTCGCGAGCGGATCGACGCGACCGGAACCATCGGAGCCAAACACACGCTCCTTGAGGCGGGCCAGGCGGTCGCGCACCTGGGCTGCCTGTTCGAATTCGAGATTGCGCGCATGCTCCAGCATCTGCTTTTCGAGCTGCTTGATTTCTCGCGCGAGAGCTTTTTCGGTGAGCACCAACACCTCGGCCCCAGCCTGGGACGCCGACGACGCATCATCAGCGGCGGCGCGGGCCGACCGGGCAGACTGCGGGTCGTAGATGCCGTCGATCAGCTCGCGCACCTCTTTGACGATGCCGCGAGGCGCAATGCCATGCTCTGTATTGAACTCAAGTTGCCGGGCACGCCGCCGTTCGGTCTCCGAGATGGCGCGACGCATGGAGTCGGTCACGTGGTCGGCATAGAGGATGGCCGTGCCACGAAGGTTACGCGCCGCACGGCCGATGGTCTGGATCAGGCTGCGCTCTGACCGGAGAAATCCCTCCTTGTCCGCATCGAGGATCGCCACGAGTGAAACCTCGGGCAGGTCGAGCCCTTCACGCAGCAAGTTGATCCCGACCAAAACGTCGTAAGCACCCAAGCGGAGATCTCGAATGATTTCGACCCGCTCGACGGTGTCGATATCAGAGTGCAGATAGCGCACGCGAACGCCGTGCTCACCAAGATAATCCGTCAGATCCTCGGCCATCCGCTTGGTGAGCGTCGTGACCAAAACCCGGTCACCGGCGGCGACCCGATCGCGAATCTCGGACAGCAGGTCATCGACCTGGTGTCGCGCGGGGCGTACTTCAATGACCGGATCAACGAGACCCGTAGGACGGACGACTTGCTCGACCACTTGCCCGGCGTGCTTGGCCTCGTAATCGGCTGGAGTAGCCGAAACGAAAATGCACTGACGGACACGCGCCTCGAATTCCTCGAAACGCAATGGGCGGTTATCCAGTGCCGAGGGCAAACGGAAACCGTACTCGACCAGCGTTTCCTTGCGGGATCGATCGCCACGGAACATGCCCCCGAGCTGTCCGATGGTCACGTGACTTTCGTCGATGATCATCAGAGCATCGGCCGGAAGGTAATCGATCAAGGTGGGCGGCGGCTCGCCCGGCAGCGCGCCGGAAAAATGGCGGGAATAGTTCTCGATGCCTTTGCAAAAACCGAGCTCCTGAAGCATCTCGAGATCGAAACGGGTGCGTTGCTCGAGCCGTTGGGCTTCAAGGTGCTTGCCTTGCGCATGGAAAAACTCGAGACGCTCGGCGAGCTCCGGCTTGATGGTCTCGATTGCGCGCAGCACCGTGGCCCTGGGGGTCACGTAATGCGATGAGGCGTAGATCACAAACCGCGGCAGCTTCTGCCGCACGCGACCCGTCAGAGGATCAAAGAGCTGGAGCGACTCGATCTCGTCATCAAAGAGCTCGATTCGAAGTGCGAGTTCGGCGTGCTCGGCCGGGAACACATCGATCGTGTCGCCTCGCACTCTGAAGCATCCACGGACGAATTCGGCCTCGTTTCGACGGTACTGCATGGCGACGAGGCGCTGAAGCAACTCCCGCTGCCCCATCCGGTCACGCGGGCGAAGCATCAGGCGCATGTCGTGATAGTCCGCCGGGTTGCCGATGCCATAGATGCAAGACACCGTGGCGACGATCACCGTGTCGCGACGCTCGAGCAAGGATTTCGTGGCGGACAGCCGCATTTGCTCGATATGGTCGTTGATCGATGAATCTTTCTCGATGAAGAGATCGCGTTGGGGAACGTAGGCCTCAGGCTGGTAGTAGTCGTAATAAGAGACAAAATACTCGATCGCGTTTTCTGGAAAAAACTCTCGCATCTCGGAGTAGAGCTGCGCCGCAAGGGTCTTGTTGGGCGCCAACACCAAGGCCGGCCGACCCAGCTGGGCAATCGCATTGGCGACGGTGTAGGTCTTCCCGGACCCGGTCACCCCCAACAAGGTTTGAAAACTGAGTCCATCGCGGACGCCTTCGACCAGTTGCTCGATCGCGCGTGGCTGATCACCCGCCGGCGGATACGGGCGGTGCAAGCGAAAGGGGCTGCCCGGGAATTCGAGCAGTTGCGCAGAACTGGCAAGCGACTGGACCATCAGATCAAAAAGACCCTGCTTGTGACGTGATAAACTCGATCTCATTAGAAAGCAGCGACGGGATGAGTGTTTGCATCCTCTTGTCCGCACCATCCAGGTGATCAGGAGCCCAAACCCGGGCGCGTCTTCCGCACTGCAACATGACCTCGGCAGCACCGCCCGGCCCGTTCTCGAGCCCGACCCGAAGGGCTGGCAGAGACGCAGAAACACCCTTTCTGATCGCCGTCAAACCAATTCAAAATTATCGCCTCGGCCCCTAAAAAAAGCTAGAGAGATGCACAATTTCTGTGCATTCCACTCGGTCATTTACAATTAGTTTCATTTGAATCAAGGACTTGTAACTCGATCATGACTGCATCCACCTTTGCCTCAGTCGAATTGGCCCCACGCGACCCCATCCTTGGGTTGACCGAAGCCTTCAATGCCGATACGCGCCCATCGAAGGTCAATCTCGGCGTAGGCGTCTACACCGATGATCAGGGAAAAGTGCCACTTCTCGGTGCAGTGCGTGAAGCCGAGAAACGTCGCCTCGAGGCTCAGGCTGCGCGATCGTATTTGCCGATCGAAGGCCTGGCTGGATACATACAGGCGGTGCAGCAGCTACTCTTCCCGGGTGACTCTCCGCTGACCAAGGACGGACGCGTGGCCACCTTTGAGGCCCTCGGTGGAACGGGCGGTCTGCGCATCGGCGCGGAGTTTCTTCGCAGGATGAATCCGAAGGCTGAGGTATGGATCAGCGACCCAAGCTGGGAGAACCACCGGGCGCTGTTCGAAGCCGCTGGCTTTAAAGTGAACACCTATCCCTACTATGACGCTCCGAGCCACGGCGTGGACTTTGCCGGTATGACTGCGAGTCTGTCGAAAGCGCCCGCCGGCTCGATCGTCGTGCTGCATGCGTGCTGCCACAACCCCACCGGCGTGGACATGAGCGAGGGTCAGTGGCGCGAGGTGGTTGAGCTGGTTCGGAGCCGCGGGCTGATTGCGTTCCTGGACATGGCGTATCAGGGTTTCGGTGATGGCATTGCCCAGGATGCCATGGCGCACAATCTCTTCTGCCAGTCCGGCCTCAGCTTCCTGGTGTCCAGCTCCTTCTCAAAATCGTTTTCGCTGTACGGCGAGCGCGTCGGAGCGCTCACGGTGGTCACCACCCATCGGGACGAGACCACCCGCGTGATCAGCCAGGTCAAGCGCGTCATTCGCGCGGCCTATTCGAGCCCCCCCACGCACGGGGCCTCGGTGGTTGCGAGCGTATTGTCGACGCCGGATCTGCGTGCGATGTGGGAATCGGAACTCGCCGGCATGCGCGACCGCATCCGGGCGATGAGGAGCGGCCTGGTCGAGCGGCTGAAGGCGCGCGGCGTTACGCGCGACTTCAGTTTCGTGGTCCGACAGCGCGGGATGTTCTCCTACTCCGGGTTGTCCAGCGATCAGGTCGACCAGCTGCGCGAGGGTTATGGAATTTATGCACTGAGCACCGGGCGAATCTGCATCGCGGCGGTCAACAGCCGCAACATCGACTATGTTGCCGACGCGATTGCGGCAGTACTCAAGAGCTGAAAATCGACGCGCTGGGCCAGGCCGCCGATTAGACGGCTTGGTCGGTTTAACGCTATAATTTTGAGCTGTTCCCCGATAGCTCAGTCGGTAGAGCGCCGGACTGTTAATCCGTAGGTCCCTGGTTCGAGCCCAGGTCGGGGAGCCAAATTTGATGCAGTAAAAACAAGGGGTTGCATGTGTAAGCGTGCAACCCTTCTGTTTTTGGATCGCGTTTTCCCGCCGCTGTCGCGCCGCATCTGAAGCATCACTTGAGTTGGTAGGCCCAGAGAATGACGGGAGGTGAGAGCGGCTGGCTTGGCTCGGAACCATTCGACTGGACACTGACATTGCGAATGGATTGGATCGTGGTGTCCATGCCCGAGATCACTCGGCCGAATACGGCATACCCCCCGCCTGCGGTATCGAGGCCCGGGTTATCGACCACATTAATAAAAAACTGGGAGGTCGCACTGTTGAGTTGCGAGGTGCGCGCCATCGCAATCGTGCCCAACGTGTTGCTCAACCCCGTGACAGCGGGCGCCTCAAGTGCGATGGGCGGGTAAGCCGTGCCTGCCTTGGCGTTGGCCGTGCTGATCGGGACGCCGGTAAAGCCACCGCCCTGAACCATGAAATTGGACAGGACACGGTGGAACACCGTTTGGCTGTAGAAACCATCATTGACATATTTCAGGAAGTTGGTGCTGGTGATCGGCGCCTTGGACGACTCCAGCGCCAACACATACTCGCCGAGGCTAGTCAAAACACAAACCGTCGGAAGCGAAACGGAATTTGCGGCAGTCAACCCTGCACTTGAGCAGGGACCCGCCGCCTCGTATTCAAAACCCGCGCTGATGTTTCCTGCGACATCCTTAGCCCAAACGTAATACCGAACGGGAGAAGCGGGCACGTCGATAGTGATGCTGGCGGACGCTGAAAAACATGCATCACCGGCGGCGGGCTTCCCAGGCGCGGTCTGGAAGCAATAACCGGTCACACTGGCCGGATCCGAAGCACTGGCGGTTAGGGTGATTTGGCGCTTTACCGGCGCACTGACGCTGACGCCTGAAACAACCGGCGACCCACTACCCCCGCCGCCGCCCCCGCAGGCCGCACATAACATTGCAATCAAGCCTAGACAAGCGACCGACCGACCATTCATTTTTTGTCCAGAGTAAGTGTCGTCGAGCGGCATTTTCGCATCAAATCTGGGTCACCCGATGCGCGCGGCCAGCGCTCAACATCGTCAACGCTCGCGGTCTCGTCCACCGCGTCGAGGCCCAGTGAAACTATGGCTGACCGGTCAACCGAAGCATCTGAACCTCCTGGAGTACCCCCGCACGGCGATCCACCCATCGACCCTGTGTTCAATATCGGACGCGATCATGAGACCATCGGTTCCGGTCACCCACGAGGAAGCGATGGCGCGAAGCAACCCCACCCCAGCGGCCAGCCCGTCTGATTCGGCCACCGCGAGCTCCGCCCCAGCGCCTGCCGAAGAGCCTGACCGAGGACGGTCGAGCCACGCCAGCTTCGCAGCACTGTGGATGGTTGGCGCCCTCTTCAGCTTCTCGGCAGTCGCGATCGCTGGCCGAGAGGCCATGCGCGAAATCGGCCCACTCGAGGTGGTCTTCTGGCGTGCCGCCTACGGCGTACTCGTGATGGCCCTGGTATTTGCCTGCTACGGCGGCGCCCGCACCGCGCTCCAGACACGCCGCCCTGGATTGCACGCCGCCCGATCAGCAATCCATCTGGGCGCCCAATTCGCCTGGATGGCGGCGATTGCGTTGATCCCCCTGGTCGAGGTGTTCGCGCTCGAATTCACAACCCCTCTCTGGGTCGCACTGCTCTCGCCGCTCTTTCTGGGCGAGCGGATCACGACCGCGCGCTTGCTGGCCGGGCTGCTGGGCTTCGCCGGCGTGCTGATCGTGATTCGCCCTGAAAGTTCGGGACTGGCCGCAGCAACGTTCGCAATACCGATTTCGCTGAGCGCCGGCTCGCTCTTTGCGCTCGCCTCGGCCTTGGGCTTCGCGTTCAACATCATGGCGACGCGCGCGCTCGCGCGAACCGATCCGCCCTCTGGATTGCTCGCCTGGATGACGGGCTTGCAATTGCCGATCGCGAGCGCACTCCTCCTCGCTGGGCCGGGCATCGAGACCCGTTCGATCGCGACGGCGGGATGGTGCCTGCTGTGCGCGCTTTCAAGCCTGGCAGCGCACTATTGCCTGACTCGTGCCGCCCAGCTGGCCGATGCGATTGTCGTCGCGCCGATGGATTTCCTGCGCTTGCCCCTGATTGCGTTGGTCGGCGTCAGCGTTTACGACGAAGCATTGCGGGCTCCGGTCATCGCGGGCGCCGTCTGCATTCTGGCAGCGAACGCATTAAACCTCTGGGCCGAGGGGCGACACCGTGCGCAGCGGGGTCGAGCCTAGGGACGCGATCGGCGATGCCTTTTGCCGTATCGAGGACACGATCCGCAATCCCTTTCTTGCTCCGTTCATTTCGATGAATCGAGTGACCCCATGCCCCCCTGTGTGATCTAATCCATTCCCGCTGGGCCATCAAGAACGATGCCCCACTTCACACTGATCGCGACCTTGGACGCCCCATTCAAGATGACTGCCACATCGCCGGAATCTTCAGCCTCAAACCGCCCTCTCCCGCTATCGGGCATCCGGGTAATGGAGGTCGCACACGTTGTCATGGGCCCCTCATGCGGCCTCATCCTGGCCGACCTGGGTGCAGATGTGATCAAGCTCGAACCGGTCGGCAAGGGCGAGGATCGCCCGGGTGACCCCACCCGCTATTTGCTGAACTCCGGCTCAGGCTACTTCGCGGCCTGCAACCGTAACAAGCGAAGCGTCATTTTCGACCTGGACACTGAAGCGGGTCGCGCCGAGGCGATCGCCCTCGCAAAG
>JBIKVK010000240.1:0-5466 GCA_044356835.1 Burkholderiaceae bacterium | reverse complement strand
AATCGCGATCATGGCGTAGATGAGAAAGTCGCGGCGCATGGGTCTGTGGTCCTGTGTGATCTGGCCCGCCCTGGGGACAAGAAGTTCCTCAACAGTGAATTCTCTCACGGCGGCAGGGCTTTTGGGGAAAGGCCGCCGTCGGCTGCGCTCTGCATCCGACCCGCGCACCCGGAGATCGGGCAGAGGGCGGTGCGAATCGGCGATAATTGAAGGTTTTCATCGCTACAACAGTCAGGAGCGCCCATGCCCCTCGTTTCCATGCGACAGCTGCTCGACCATGCCGCCGACAATGGTTACGGCATACCCGCGTTCAACGTCAACAATCTCGAGCAGGTTCAAGCCATCATGGCTGCAGCCGCCGAGCTCGATGCGCCCGTGATCATGCAGGCCTCCGCCGGCGCTCGCAAGTACGCGGGAGAAGCCTTTCTGAAACACCTGATCGAGGCCGCCGTTGAGTCCTACCCGAAGGTCCCGGTCGTCATGCACCAAGACCATGGGCAGTCGCCTTCGATCTGTCGCGGGGCCATCGATCTCGGATTTTCTTCGGTGATGATGGATGGCTCCCTGAAGGAAGACGGCAAGACGGTGGCCAGTTACGATTACAACGTCGAAGTGACCCGAACGGTCGTCGACATGGCCCATGCGCTGGGTGTCACCGTCGAGGGTGAGTTGGGTTGCCTGGGGTCATTGGAGACCATGAAAGGGGACAAGGAGGACGGTCATGGCGCCGAGGGCACCATGACCCGCGAACAGCTCCTGACCGACCCCGAGCAGGCGGCCGATTTTGTGCGCAAGACCCAGGTCGACGCGCTGGCGATTGCCATCGGGACCTCGCACGGCGCGTACAAGTTCTCGCGCAAGCCGACGGGCGAAATTCTGGCCATCGATCGCGTCAAGGCAATTCATGCCCGCATCCCCAACACCCACCTGGTGATGCACGGGTCGTCGTCGGTGCCGCAGGATCTGCTCTCCGAAATCCGCCAGTTTGGCGGCGCCATGAAGGAAACCTATGGTGTTCCGGTGGAGGAGATCCAGGAGGCGATCCGGCACGGCGTGCGCAAGATCAATATCGATACCGACATCCGCCTCGCAATGACCGGCGCCGTTCGCAGGTTCATGGCTGAGCATCCGGACAAGTTCGATCCTCGCGAATACCTCAAGCCGGCCCGCGAGGCGGCTCGGCGCATCTGTCTGCAGCGCTATCGCGAGTTCGGGTGTGAGGGGCAGGGCAGTCGAATCGCCCCTGTGTCCTTGTCAATGATGGTGCGGCGCTATGCGAGTGGAGAACTCGCACAGACCGCGCATTGATTGGTCCCGGCGCCCCCGAACGTCTCAATCACACCGGAGCCCATGCCATGGCCCAGGCGGTGTACCAGACCGATCTGCGATCTCTCCCTCTGCTGGGGCGTGGCAAGGTCCGCGACAACTATGCGGTGGGCGATGACCGTCTGCTGATCGTCACGACCGACCGGCTCTCGGCGTTCGATGTCGTGATGGCCGAGCCCATCCCGGACAAAGGTCGGGTGCTCAATCGGCTGACCCTCTTCTGGCTCGATCGCCTCGCGGATGTGATTCCCAACCACCTGCTCGATGCAACCCCCGAATCGGTGGTGGCTCCGAGCGAGCGTGACCAGGTCTTCGATCGATCCATGGTCGTGCGGCGGCTCGAACCCATCCTCGTCGAGGCCGTCGTGCGGGGCTATCTGATTGGCTCGGGCTGGAAGGACTATCAGGCCCACGGTTCAGTCTGCGGCCTTCGTCTGCGCCCGGGTTTGCGCATGGCCGAGCAACTGCCTCAGCCGATTTTCACGCCCGCGGCCAAGGCAGCGCTGGGCGAGCACGACGAGAACATCGATTTCGACGATATGGTGTCCCGTATTGGCGCCCCGCTCGCCGAACGGATCCGCGCGGTGAGCCTCGATCTGTATCGCCAGGCGAGCGACTATGCGGCGAGCCGCGGCATCATCATCGCAGACACCAAGTTTGAGTTCGGTCTTGACCGGGACGGACAGCTCTTTTTGATGGACGAGGTGCTGACCGCCGATTCATCGCGGTTCTGGCCTGCCGACCAGTACCAGGTCGGCGTTTCCCCGCCGTCCTACGACAAGCAATTTGTTCGCGATTACCTCGAGACGGTGTCGGGCTGGGGTAAACGGCCTCCGCCGCCTGCCTTGCCGGCTGAAGTGATCGAGCGCACCGCGAGCAAGTATCGCGAAGCCCTGCAGCGCCTGGCAGGCCAGACGATCGATGTCCAACCGGATGCGACCCGATGACCCAGATACCGGACTCCGTACCGCCTCGCGTCGGCGTGGTGATGGGCTCGTCGAGCGACTGGGAGGTGATGCGACATGCGGTCGCCCTGCTTGAGCAGTTTGGCATCGCTCATGAGGCGCGTGTGGTGTCGGCCCACCGCATGCCCGATGAAATGTTCGACTATGCAGCCCACGCACGGGCCCGCGGCCTGGAGGCGATCATCGCTGGAGCGGGGGGTGCGGCCCATCTGCCCGGCATGCTGGCTGCGAAGACGATCGTTCCTGTATTCGGGGTTCCGGTGCCTTCGAAGTACCTGCGCGGCGAGGATTCCTTGCTCTCGATCGTGCAGATGCCCAAGGGCATACCGGTGGCCACCTTTGCAATCGGCGAGGCGGGCGCGGCCAATGCGGCGCTGCATGTCATCGCCACCCTCGCGGTGCGCGATGCTTCGCTTGCGCAACAACTCGAAGCATTCCGAAGCGCCCAAAATGATGCCGCCCGCGCCATGCTGTTGCCTCCCCATCCGGTGTCGTAAGCGTGTCTGCCGACCATGAGCCTCGGGGCGAACCGCTGTCGTTCTCCCGCCCGACCGTTCGACCCCTTCCTCCTGGATCCTGGCTGGGGCTCATGGGCGGAGGTCAGCTGGGTCGCATGTTCACGATGGCCGCCCAGTCGCTGGGCTACCGTGTCTGCGTGCTCGACCCTGACCCCCTGAGCCCGACGGGGGCGGTGGCGGATCGCCATCTGCAGGCAGCGTATGACGACGATGCCGCGCTCGCAGAATTGGCCCGCCTGTGCCCGGCCGTGACCACTGAATTCGAAAATGTGCCTGCCGATTCGATGGCCCGACTGGCAGCCCAATGCATCGTCAGCCCATCAGCGCGCGCGGTAGCGATCGCTCAGGATCGAATCGCAGAAAAAGCATTTGTGCGCAGCTGCGGGATTGCGACCGCACCTTACGCCGAAATCCATCAAACCGCCGATCTTGATCGCTGTGACGAACAACTTTTTCCGGGCATCCTGAAGACCGCTCGCCTGGGCTATGACGGCAAAGGGCAGGTTCGGGTGGCCGATCGTGCGGCCGCTCAAGAGGCTTTCGCGCGGCTCGGCGGCGCTGCCTGTGTCCTGGAGCGCCAGCTGGATCTTGCCCTGGAGATTTCGGTGGTGTTGGCGCGCGATGCGCACGGTGGCGTCGCGGTCTGGCCCATCGCCGAAAATATCCACCGCTCGGGCATTCTTCACACGACGACGGTTCCTGCGGCGATCGATGAGTCGCTCGCTCGTCAGGCGCAAGATGCGGCGACGCGGATCGCCGAGGGCCTGAATTACCTGGGAGTGCTCTGCGTTGAATTCTTTGTGCTGCGAGGCGGCGAGCTTTGCGTGAATGAAATGGCGCCCCGTCCCCACAACTCCGGCCACTGGACGCTGGATGCCAGCCTGACCAGCCAGTTCGAGCAGCAGGCCCGTGTTCTGGCGGGTCTGCCGCTGGGGGGCACCCGGGCGCTCGCCGCCTCGGTGGTGATGCTCAATGTGCTGGGCGATCTGTGGTTCGCGGGTCCCGCGGCCTCCCCTCCTTCCGCCGGGGGCTCGGCGAGCGCTGCGGGCTCGGCCGCAACCCCGGTCGAGCCGGATTGGGCGAGCGTGCTGGCGGATCCTTCGCTCAAGCTCCACCTGTATGGCAAGGCCTCGCCCCGTCCCGGCCGCAAGATGGGACACCTCACCGCGGTGGCCGATGACCTCCAAGCCGCCCGGGCGGCAGTGCTTCGTGCCTCCCGGATCCTCGGCGTCGATGACTGAAGCCACTGTGGCCATGGCGCGTGTCCTGCGGCGCTCTTTCGCCCGATGAGCCAGAGCCCGATTCTCCCCGTGACCGAGGACAGCATCGAGCAGGCGGCCCGCCGACTCATTGCCGGTGAACTGGTCGCCTTTCCCACCGAGACGGTCTACGGTCTCGGTGCCGATGCGGCGCAGGCACAGGCGGTGGCCGCGATCTATCGGCTCAAAGGCCGTCCGGCCGATCATCCTCTGATCGTTCATGCGGCCGACACCGATCGGATCCGCGGGTGGGCGAGGTGGAATCAGCGCGCCGAGCGGCTGGCCCAGGCGTTCTGGCCAGGTCCGCTCACCCTGATTCTGCTGCGGTCCGAGGGAGCGCCAGACTGGGCCTGCGGCGGGCAGCCGACGATCGGTGTGCGCGTCCCCGCCCATCCTGTCGCATCGCAGCTGTTACGCGCCTTTCATCGTCTCGGGGGCACGGGCGTGGCTGCGCCCTCGGCCAACCGGTTCGGACGCATCAGCCCGACGACAGCACAGCATGTCCTTGACGATCTCGGACGCGAGGCGCCCTTGATTCTCGATGGTGGCCGTTGCGCCGTAGGGCTTGAATCGACGATTGTCGATCTGTCCCGTGACCGCCCTGCGCTGTTACGCCCCGGCGGAATCGAAGCGTCCCGGATTGAAGCCGCACTCGCCGAGCCGCTGACCTCTGGAGGAGGGCAGGCGCCCAGAGTGTCGGGTTCGCTGGCCGCCCATTACGCGCCGGGGCGCCCGCTCGAGCTGCTCGATGCCCGCGCTCTGCCGGCGCGTGCGCTTGCGCTTGAGTTGGAGGGCCTGCGGGTGGCTGTCTGGTCACGCAGGCCCCCGGATCGATCCGTCTGGATGTGGCGTTCAATGCCGGAGGACCCGGTCGCGTGCGGTCAGGCGCTGTTCGAATGTCTGCGCGAACTCGATCGCAGCGGAGCTGACTGCCTGCTGATTGAGCAGCCCCCATCGGACCCGCGCTGGCTCGCCGTCAATGACCGATTGGGACGGGCGGCGGTCGGTGCTGCCCAGCTCCGCGAGCCGGAGCCAGGGCCGGCGACAGGCTGACCCGGAGCGATTCGGTGCCATCCAGTTGCCGGAGCCTGGGCGGCAGGGATTCGAGGCCCGCGAGGCAGCGCTGCCTGATCAGGCCCAGCGGCTCGGGCAGGTCCAGCCGGATCCCGTCGCGCATGACCGGCCGCAGCAAGGCCTCACAACGTGTCCTCGAGCGCATGACCGCGGGCTCCTGGGCCAGGGCGATGCGGTCCGAGTTGATTTCCCCGGATCGCTGAAACTGTCGCCAGACCTGCTTGCGTCCGGCCAGGCTCGCTTTGCCCGGTGAGCGCTTTGCGGTGGGCCGCCCGCCGTATTCCACGAGCTTGTAGGCGCAATCGAGTGCGGCCTGGTCGGTCG
>JBIKVK010000241.1:0-5466 GCA_044356835.1 Burkholderiaceae bacterium | reverse complement strand
GGGAGTGCGACAGCAGCTGCTGCTGCAGAAGCCAGAAACGCGCGGCGGCCAATCAGGCCCTCGGTCAAAGATTCGGTCATTGCTGTCCCCTTTTTTTGAGTCATGCTTTCTTCAAGGCTGCGATCGGTACAGTCGCAAACAGTTTCTCAGGCACCCCGCCTTTCGCCGGCCTGCCGAGCTGCCCCGCCCCGGTGACCCCCCATTCATGGCCGTCCAGAACGGGATCGACGAACTTGTCGAACCACTCGACAAGCTGGTGAGACAGGGATGCCACATGTTGTGCGCAAGCGGGATCGTCCACCCGATTCAATCGTTCATCCGGATCGTTGGACAGGTTGTAAAGCTCATGCGGGCCGTCCGGGAATCGATGGACGTATTTCCAGTCGTGGGTTCGGATCATGCGGACCGGCCCATACTCATCGAAGACGACCACGGAGTCGGCGCCGTCTTGAGCTTGACCTTCCAGCGTTGCACGGAAGCTATGGCCTGGGCGGCTGCGCCCATCGTCATGCCCCAGCCCGAGATACTCTCGCAGCGTCGGGAAGACATCATAGGCACTGGTCAGGCGCCTTGAGACGATGCCTTCGGGGATGCGGCCCGGCTGCGAAAAAATGCAGGGCACCTTCACCGACGTGTCGTACATGTTTTGCGGACGCGTGCCGTTACCCTTGCCCCAGATCCCGTGGTGCCCACAGTTCATGCCGTTGTCGCTCATGAAGATCACGAGGGTGCTTTCGCTGATACCCAGTCGCTCGATCTCTGCGACCACCCTGCCGATGCCCGTATCCATGGCTGTGGTGGCCGCGTAGTAACCGATGAGGCTGTCCCTGCGGTTGCTGTGCCCCTCATCAGTGGCCGGATTGCCTCCGGCGCTCAGAGGATGCGCGGGCTCGATCGGGCAGGACTCAAAGCGGCAGTCGGCATAGAGGTCGGTGTAGCGCTTCGGATGGGAGTCGATCCACGGATAGTGCGGGGCGGTGTAGTTGAGTGCAAGCCAGAAGGGTTCTTCGCGTGCAGCCTCACCCGCCAGGAACAGGCACGCGCGCTCCGTCAGATCCTCGGTGAGATAACCCTTGCCCTCGACCAGGCGGTCACCCTCGACCATCGGCGCCGCGAAATAAGCGCTCATGCCTGATTGATGCGCATACCATTCGACGTGGCCGGGTCGGGGAGAATCGCTGGCGCCAAGATGCCATTTCCCGATCAGCGCGCAGCGGTAGCCCGCATCCATGGCCAAGTCGGTGATCAGCGTCTTGCCCTCGAGGTAGTCGATACGGCCCGCTCCGACGTTTCCCTCTCGGATCCAGTCATGGACACCGTGCTGGGAGGGAATTTCACCGGTCAGGAGCGAAGCCCGTGCCGGCGAGCAGACGGGCGAAACGCAAAAAAAGTTCTCGAAACGAACGCCGCGCGCCGCCAGACGATCCAGCGCGGGCGTAATGATTTCGCCATTACCGGCGCAGCCCATGGCCCAGGGCCCCTGATCATCACTCATGATCAAAAGGACATTCGGGCGCAGCGGATCCCTGCTTGCCATTGTTTCCTCCTTCTACTTTCCCGACATCGCACGCGCCGCTTCCATGGCGGCCCACAGCTCGCGCTTGGCGGCGATGAACCCATCGCTGATCCGTGTTCTCTCGTCACGGGGGCGATCGATCTTGATTTGAATGGTTGACGCAATTCGGCCCGGGCGCGCAGCCAAGACGACCACGAGGTCAGAGAGAAACACCGCCTCGTCCAGATCGTGAGTCACGAAGACCACAGTACTTTGGGTTGTGCGCCACAGGTCAAGGACGACCTGCTGCATGCTCTGCTTGGTTTGTACATCGAGCGCACTGAAGGGTTCGTCCATCAGGAGGACATCGGGCGAATTCGCATAGACGCGGGCAAGATCGACGCGCTTGCGCATCCCTCCGGAGAGCTGCTTCGGGTAGGCCTTACGGAATTTGGACAGGCCGACCATCTCGCTCCACCGCTCGACGAGCTTGGCGCGCTCTGCCTGCGGCACTCCTCGCGACTTCGGGCCGTATTCGATGTTTTTCTCGACCGTCAACCAAGGAAATACAGCGTCCTGCTGAAACACAAAACCGAGCTTCGGATGGATGCCGTCGATCGGGTTGCCATCATGAAGACGGGCACCCTCGCTCGGCGCGAGAAGCCCCGCCATGATGCGCAGCAAGGTCGACTTGCCACAGCCGGATTCTCCGATCAAGGCCACAAATTGACCCGGCATGATGTCGAGATTGATTCCCTGCAGCACCGTGATTGGGGTCGGCGGCACGCCAATTTCAAAGCGGTGCGTAAGGCCATGAATGGATAGCTTCGCGGAGAGGGCAGCGGTCATCACAAACGACGGACCTCCGCCCAGGAGGTGAGGTACTGGCCGATCGCCTTGGTCACCTGATCAAGAATCGCTCCGACGATCCCGATCACGATGATCCCGACGATCGCGATATCCGTGCGGAAATACTGGCCCGCATTGTGGATCATGAACCCAAGGCCGGTCGGAGCGGCAATCAGCTCGGCGGCGACGAGGGCCAGAAAGCCGGTGGACATGGCCGTTCGCATTCCGGCGATCAGGTAGGGAACAGCGCTGGGGAGCGCGACTGTCCAAAACACACGGACTTTGCCGGCTCCGAGAATCCTCGCAGCATCGACGTGAATCTGGGCAACTTCCTGCATACCGGCGCGCGCATTCACAACACAGGGTTTGAAGACGGCAAGGGCGATGATGATGATCCGCGACGGCTCGTCGATGCCGACCCAAACAATGACCAGAGGGATGTAAGCCAGAGCCGGTATCGGGCGGATGGCGTCGATCAGCGGGTTGAGGAAATGTCCCCAGACACGGAACCAGCCGGCGAGACAGCCCAACAAGACCGCAATCCCGGTGCCCAATACGAAACCGATCAGAACACGCTGCAGACTGGCCAGCGTGTTCGCGATGAGGTCGCCGCTGTGCAGTTCCTGCCAGAAGGTCAATGCAATCCGCGGGGGCGACGGGACGAGTGCCGGATTCACGCCTGGGCGCGTCGCAATGAACCAGTACAGGGCGATGACCAACATGATCGACAGGCCGCCCAGCAGCATCGCTGGTTGGCGAACCCAATCCGCGAGAAGCCTCAGGAACCGCGTCATCTTGAGTCTCCACAAGCCCTCTTGCGCTTCGTTCCCCGATCAACTTCGACGGTGTAGCCCATCTGCGATCCCGGCCCTCAGGCGTGCGACGCGCTGGCTTGCGGCGCGCGGTAACCCGTGTCGATGAATCGCGTCGCTATGTTTTCCTGGTACAGGCGTCGAAAGGCCGACGGCGACATACGCTTGAACGTCATGAAATGACGATTGAAATTCGAGAGATTGTTGAACCCGACCCGAAAGCAGATCTCGGCAACACTCTCATTGGTGGTCATCAGCAGGTCGGCCGCATTGTCGATGCGCATCCGGTTCACGTATCGGACAAAGGTGAGACCGGTATGCCGCTTGAATGCGCGGGAGAAGGACGAAGGAGTGAATCCGTTCAGTTCGGCGAGATCGTTGAGGCGCAGGTCGCAGCTTAAGTTCCTCGCGACGTGGTCAATGATGTGGTTCAGCGGCGCAGTGACGTAGGTGTCGGGCGAGGGCTGGTAATGTGCGCTTGCGAGCTGCCGATATCCGGCGCTTTGCAGCAATGCGAGGAGTCGGAAAAAGTGCGCCATCCGGAGCGGACCACTGCTGTCGAGCATCGCCTCGAGGATGGGCCGTGCAGTCTCGCCCGTGCCGTCGGTGAATTCGATCCCGCGGGCTGATGCCGCCAAAGTAGTCTCAATTGGGCGCATCTCGGGAATTGCCGCAATGCATCCGCCAATGAAGGCTTGTGTGAACTGAAGTACGAGACCTCGGCGGGGGATCGTTTCGCCGCGCGCCACATCGCTGATCCAGTTGTGAGGTAGATTCGGACCGACCATCACGAGATGCCCAGCCCGGAAGTTGCTGATGGAGTCGCCGATGAAGGCGCGCCCCGAGGTCTCGGTGACGAGATGAATCTCGTACTCGGGGTGGAAGTGCCAGCGCACCGTTCGAAACGGATAACCGTGCGCCCAGATCTTGAAGGCACTTTCGCGTGGAACGTCGACGACCTCGAGGACGGGTGCAGCCCCACGGCCGCCCGACCTGGGTCCATCGAATTGCGCGGCGGTCCACGCCGGTCTTGCGGACATCGGCAGTCCCCTCCCTGTCTAATGACCGGCATCATTTGCCGGCTCCTCCGCTTCAACGGTATTCGGTCCAGCGAAAAACCGGATCACCCTGAGTGTCGGACAGATCCTTTTTCGCCTCTGAACCGAGCCGCGCCGAAAGCGGGGCCGCATAGGTTCTCGCGGCATTTTCACATGCGGTACACAGGCCTGCAACCAAGTTTCAAGGCTTCGACCGATACTTGCTTGCACTCTGAAACCAGCGAGGCGCCACTGAAAATGGACACCTTTGCAGGACGCCCCGCTACCGGATCTCGCGCCACACCTCCTGCAGGCGCGTAAAGGCCCGGTATCGGGCCTCGTGCAGCTCCGAAATTGGGCCCCGCTGTGGCATGTATGTCTCGCCAATGCGCGACATGCCCAGCATGGCAGACTGCAGGTCGCCGTAGAGGCGACCCGCCACCGAACCCAGCATGGCAGACCCCAGGAGAACGGGCTCCTCTGCCTGAGGAGCGAGCACTGGCTTTCCGGTCACATCCGCAAGCAACTGGCGTACGAGCTCACCGCGCCCGGCGCCTCCGCTGATCACGATCTGTTCGATGGACACACCTGCGGTGTCCTGTGCCTCAATGATTTGGCGCAAGCCGTAGCCGATGCCACACAAGCCTGCGATGTAAAGCGATACCAGACTGTCCATGCCCAGGTTCATGTCCAGGCCCGCAATCACAGCCCGCGCCTGCGGGTCTGCAAATGGGGCCCGATTGCCCAGGAACTCAGGGACGACATGCAGCCCGCCGAGCAACTCGACGGCTCGCAACGCCCCCCCCGCTTTGCGACAGGCCATTTCGGCGAGTAGTGAGGGCACAGACATCTCTGCGTTCTCGGCACGCTGGCGAGCCTCGCCGAAAGCCGGGTGCAGCGCCAGCAGACGATCAATGGCCGCACCGGCCGCCGATTGGCCGCCCTCATTCAGCCAAAGACCCGGAACCATTGCAGAGAAATAGGGGCCCCAGACGCCGGGCACGAAGACCGGGCTGTGAGTACTGGCCATCGTGCACGACGAGGTGCCAAAGACATAGGCCAACGAGGCCTGCGCATTGCCGCTCGCACCGACGGTGCCTATGCCGCCGGCGTGCGCGTCGATCATGCCCGCGCCGACCGGGGTGCCCGGAACGAGACCCAGTTCGGAGGCCGACTGCTCGGTCAATCCCGAGCCCATCGGTGAACCCGGCACAACCACCCTAAGTCCGATCCGCTGGAAGCCCTCGTCTGCAAGAGCGCCAAGCCCCACCTG
>JBIKVK010000239.1:0-5467 GCA_044356835.1 Burkholderiaceae bacterium | reverse complement strand
GGCTCGGGCTGCCTGGCCTTCGGGACTGCGCTGTCTGAGCCGGGCTCGAACGGCTGCGAGCAGGTAGAACACCACTCCGACTCCAGCGAGGTTCTTGCTGGGAAAACTGCAGCCCGGCTGATTCGGGTTGACGATCGCCGCGGCCGGCGGCAGATGGGTTCCGGGGAGGTGGTGATCGGTCACGATGACCTGGAGTCCCGCAGTGTTGGCTGCAGCGATGCCCTCGTGACTGGCGATACCGTTGTCCACGGTGATCAACAGGTCAGGGCGTCCCAAGCGCGGATGTGAGAGCGCAAGCTCGACCACCGGCGCAGAAAGCCCATAGCCGTGCACAAGCCTGTTGGGCACCATGTAGTCGATCCGCGCGCCCATGCTGCGCAAACCCCTCACTGCGACCGCGCAGGCGGTTGCCCCATCGCAGTCATAGTCCCCCACGACACAGAGCGCCTCTTGCCGGTCGATGGCATCGACGATGCGCTGGGCGGCCTCAGGCAATCCGCGCAAGGCATCTGGCACCAGCAGTCCGTCCAGTCCATGGCCGATCGCGCCGGCCGATTCGATCCCCCGCCCAGCGAATATCCGGGCGAGGACCGGATGGATGCCCTCCGAGGCCAGCGTCCGAGCGGCCGCCTCGGGGACCGGTCGGGTCTCGATCCTCACGCCGCTCGCGCGCCGAACCAGCGGAGCGGCATGCTGTCCCGCCACATGCGCAGCAGTGCTCTCGGGCTGACCTCCAGGGCCACGCAGCGGTCCTGACCGGTCAGCAGCCATCGGATCGCCCCGCCGTGGCCCGGCCGGAACCCTGCGTCGAAGGTGCGGAACCAGGCGCCGAATTGTTCCCAGCCCTGCCGCCATGCTGCGTCGCTTTCATCGGACAGATATTGCGGCCACAGGCCAGGATCGATCAGGCAGCGCGTTGCGGGGCTCCTCGCGACCTCGCAAACGACCGACTCAAGAGCGGAGGTCGACCCGTCCCGGATGACCCGGGCGCCCGTTGCACGGCCAAGGCCGCACAGGAGGTCGCTGCGGCTCAGAATCAGGTCGAAGGGGCGGCGCTGTGGGGGCAGCGTCCGGCCCTCGAACCACAGCCCATTCACCACCGGGAGCCCGCACGCGCGTCGGGCTTGGTTCACCGGGTGCTCATGCCACATCATCTGCAATTCGTTAGCCAGGCGCCGCCAGCGTCGCGCCGCCTCGCCGCGGGGTAACCACAGATCGATGTTGCGGCCGGTCGCCTGCCCGCTGCTCGCCCCTTGCATCCGGTCAAAGCGGGTGAGGTCTGGATCGAGCTCGGTCAATTCCCACACCTCGGCCGTTCGTGCGGACAGGCGGACGGGCTCGTTCGCGAGCCACTCCTGAGAGGCTACTAATAACTGCTGAGCCTCCGCGGGACTGAGGGCCAGCGCGTCCCCAGGCAACAGCACCAGATGATCCAGGCCCACATGAAAGCTTGCCAGGCGCACGATCCAGCCAGTGGGGAGGTCGCGTTCGGACACGGCCTCAAAGGCTGCAACGCTGGACGCCTCGGGCAGTCCGAATTCGGTGCGAAGAAGATGTTCAAGAGCGGTTTCGCGATCAATTGCTTGCGCCGCAGTTGCCAGTGCCCCGGAATCCCGGGCCGATAGATCGTCACTGACGATTCGGGCACGCCTCAGCAGCCGCGTCACTGGGCCGCGATCGACCGGCGAGAGGCTTGAGACCGCGTCTTCATAGCGACCGGCCAGGGCGCCTGGGCAAATCAGGGTAATTGCGGTATCCATCGGCACGCCAGGATTCTATGGCAAACTCAACGGCTCGCCATGCAAGTCCCCTACGAACTTCTCATCGGTTGGCGCTACACGCGCGCAGGACGCCGCAGCGGACGTCGCAACGGCTTCATCTCGTTCATTTCGGCCTTGTCGGTCGCCGGCATCGCGCTGGGCGTGGCGGCTCTGATTGTCGTTTTGTCGGTGATGAACGGTTTTCAGAAAGAGGTGCGTGACCGCATGCTGTCGGTGGTGTCGCATGTCGAGGTCATCGCCGGACGTGCACCGCTCTTCGACTGGGCCGCCGCGATTCGCCGTGCGAGCGAACATCCACGTGTGCTTGCGGGCGCTCCCTTCGTGAGCGGCCAGGCGATGTTGTCGCGTGATTCCAGCATCAGGGGGGTGCTGGTGCGGGGCATCGATCCCGAGCTCGAACCCAAGGTGTCCGACTTCGCGGCCCGGCTGCAGTCTGGGCGGCTCGGCGATCTCAGGCCGGGAGGGTTCGGTGTGGCCATCGGCAAGGAACTGGCCGCGCAGCTGCTGCTGGATGTGGGCGACACCCTGACTCTGATCGCGCCTCATGCCAGCGCGACGCCTGCGGGCGTGATGCCTAGGATGCGCCAGCTCACGATCGTTGCGGTGTTTGATTCTGGGCATTTCGAGTACGACACCGGTCTGCTGCTGATGCAGATTGAAGACGCGGCTCGCCTCTTCAGGGTGCAGGGTGTGACCGGAGTGCGGCTCAAGACCGACGATATGATGAGCGCCCCGCAGACCGCTCGGGCGATCTCGCGGATGATGCCCGGCGATTGGCTTGTGCGCGACTGGTCCAGCGAAAACCGCAATTGGTTTGCTGCAGTGCAGATCGAAAAGCGGATGATGTTCATCATCCTGACCCTGATCATTGCAGTGGCTGCCTTCAATCTAGTGTCCATGCTGGTGATGACCGTGACCGACAAACAGGCCGACATCGCCATTTTGCGAACCCTCGGCGCGACCCCGGCGGCGATCCAGCGCATTTTCGTGATTCAGGGGGCAACGGTCGGATTGCTGGGTACCTTTGTCGGTCTTGCCTTCGGAGTCCTTGCTGCGATGAACGTCGGCGACTTGATCGCTTGGATCGAGCGGGTCTTCGCTCTCCAGGTGCTCCCCAAGGGCGTGTATTTTATCGATCACCTGCCCAGCGACCTGCGAATGCCGGATGTGGTCACGATCGGCCTTACCTCATGCGTGCTCGCGCTGGCCTCCACCCTCTACCCGAGCTGGCGCGCTGCAAGGGTTAGACCGGCGGAGGCCCTGAGACATGAGTGAGCCTCCGCGCCCGGCGGTGCTTGAGGCCCGTGCGCTGCGTCGCGTGTATGACGGAGCGGGCAGCCCACTGATCGTGCTGGATGGGGTTGATCTGCTCTTGCGCGCCGGTGAGCGTATCGCGATTGTGGGCGCCTCGGGATCGGGCAAGAGTACCCTGATGCACCTTCTCGGCGGCTTGGACCAGCCGACCTCCGGCGAGGTGCTCTGGCGGGGGCGCGCGGTCGATTTTTCCCGAGGCGCTGATATCGGGCGCCTTCGAAACCAGCTGCTGGGCTTCGTCTACCAGTTTCATCACCTGCTGCCCGAATTCACTGCCCTTGAAAACGTCGCCATGCCGCTGCGAATTCGAAGGGAGTCCCGGACGCTGGCCGAGACCCGGGCGCATGCGATGTTGGCGCAGGTGGGTCTTTCTGATCGGGCCGGGCATCTGCCCGGACAGCTCTCGGGCGGTGAGCGCCAGCGGGTTGCCTTGGCTCGCGCTCTGGTCACCGAGCCGTGCTGTGTCCTGGCTGACGAGCCGACGGGCAACCTCGATCGCGCCACGGCGCGGAAAATGTTCGAACTGATCGATCGTCTATGTCATGACTTGGGCACGGCATTTCTCATCGTGACCCACGATCTGGAACTTGCGGCACGCGCCGATCGGCGTTTGACGCTGAGCGAGGGGCGCTTGGTGAGCCTCGCGGATTGAGCTCCTGGCAGGGGCGTTCGTCATGCTGATCGATACTCACTGCCATCTTGATGCGACCGAGTTCGATCTTGATCGCAACGCAGTGGTCGATGCCGCAAGGCGGGCCGGTGTCGCCGCGATCGTAGTGCCTGCGGTCGAGGTGGCCAACTTCGGGGCTGTCGTACAGCTCGCCCGGTCACGGTCGAGTTGTTTTTATGCCCTGGGCATTCACCCGATGTATGTGGATCGTGCCGAAGATCGCGCGCTCGAGCAGCTGGCGGCCGAACTGGATCGTCGTCGCGACGATCCGGCATTGGTTGCAGTAGGCGAGATCGGTCTGGATTTCTTTGTCGACGGTCTTGATCGGGTACGCCAGGAGCGGTTTTTCGATGCACAGCTGAGCCTTGCGCGGGCCTTTGACCTCCCGGTCATCCTGCATGTGCGTCGGTCTCAGGATACGGTCCTCAAGCATCTCCGTCGTGCCCGGGTAAGGGGCGGAATTGCCCATGCATTTAACGGCAGCATTCAGCAGGCCGAGGCCTTCCTGTCCCTGGGTTTCGTTCTCGGCTTTGGTGGTGCGATGACCTTTGAACGGGCGTTGCGGATCCGTTCGCTCGTGCGTGATCTGCCGGCCTCGGCGCACGTGCTCGAGACCGATGCGCCCGATATCGCGCCAAGCTGGATTCACCGTCAGCGAAACGATCCGGCACAGTTGCCCGGAATTGCCCAGGTCTTTGCCGCCCTGCGTGGCCTGCCGCTGGATCAGGCCCTCAGCGCGACGGGTGGAAACGCGCTGCGGGTCCTGCCTCGAATGGCCCGGGTGCAATCCGGGCATGGACCCGCTGACCCTGCGACCTAAGCCGTCGGGCGGGGCGCGGAGGTCGCCCCAAACGATCCGGGATCCAGTATCCGCGGATGCATCGGATTCTGGCTTTTCTCGCGCAGGTGCCCGCACCCGCCGGCTTTGTGGCGGGCGCTTGGTGCGCTCAGCAGCTGACCGACTTGCCAAGCCTCCCTGGGCAGGCGGCCTCTGCACTCCTGGGGTTGCTGGTCCTCGGATTCGCGGTGGCCCTGCACCGACGGGAGAGTCAGCTCGCACCCTCGGCGCGAGGCGCCGCTGGGTCTGATATCAGGCCCGTGAGCGCTGTTGCTGTATCGGGGCTCTCGGCTGCGCTCGGTTTGGCGTTCATGGGCTTTGCATGGGCTACCTGGGTTGCCGATCGGGCGCTGGCTGACCGCATCGATTCAGAGCTAGAGGGTATCGACCTCCGGGTGGTCGGGCATATCGCGGGGCTCGCGAGCGTTACGCCGCACGGGCGTCGGTTTCCTTTCTTGGTCGAGCGATGCGAGGGTGCGCCGGTTCGCTGCCCCCTCGGGCGGGTCGTCCTCACGTGGGGCGACGGCTTCGGCTCGCGGCTCGGCTTCGCTCAGGCTTGGCCTGGAACAGCGCCGCCTTCAGGTCCGACCGTAGCACACCGGGCCCAAGCCCGGGGCGTTCCCGACCTCAGACCCGGAGAGCAGTGGACTCTCACCGTGCGGCTCAAGCGCCCTCGTGCCATGGACAATCCCGGCACCTTTGATGCCGAGCTTCGTATGCTGCAAGAAGGCATCATCGCGACTGGATACGTCCGCCCTGCATCGGCTCATTCCGCTCCGGTGCGACACGAGCAGTTCCAATCATCGCCGAGCCTTGTCCTCGAGCGCCTCAGACACCAGATCCGCGAGCGCCTGTCCGCCGGTT
>JBIKVK010000238.1:0-5477 GCA_044356835.1 Burkholderiaceae bacterium | reverse complement strand
GTCTTCCACGTCGCGAATCACCCGTCCCGCAGCCTGGATCACCTTGCACAGCCCCGGGTACAGGTAGGTGAAATCGAAGCCCCGTCCGAAGAGTTCGTCCAGACGCTCTGAAACCGCATTGTTGAAGGCGTTGACCTGGGGCAGACCTAAGGTCACGATGAACGCTCCGATCAGACGCGCGCCGGGCAGGTCCATCCCCTCGGCAAACACCCCACCAAGCACCGCGAGCGCGATCGAGGGCGTGGCCGGGTCGAAGCCCGAGATGAATTCCATTCGCTCGGCTTCAGTCATCGAACGGCGCTGTGGACGCAGCATGATGTTCGAGCCGATCGCGCGAAGCTCGGCTGCGATGCTGTCCAGATAGTCGAAGCTGCTGAAAAAGGCGACGTAGCAGCCGGGCTCGCGAATGAACTGTCGTGCGATCACTCGGGCAATCGCTCCGGCGGTCCGCGCCCGATCTTCCAGACGGGTCGAAATCGGGATGGTCCGAACCCTGAGCCGAGTTGGGTCAAAGGGTGAGCCAAGCTCGATCGACCGGTGCGAGCGGGTCCAGCCCAGCATGGCATGGTCGAACGCCTCAGGATGCAGGGTGCCGGAGAACATCAGCGCGGCCTGAGCCGAATCCAGCCGCTCCCGAACGAAGGGCGCGGGAACGACATTGCGCAACTCCAGAGCGAGCTGGCCGGTGAGGCCCTCCCGGTCGTTGCCGAGTTCGCACAGGCTGTGGGGTCCAAACTGCTCGGCCAATGCGGCAAAGGACAGGCAACGGAAATAGCGCTCGAGAGCGAAGGGAGATAGGGGATGGCCTTCCTCGAGATGTTGACTCACCCGGCGAATGAATCGACCCAGGGCTTTCAGCAAGGGCTCGGGCGGCTCGGTCAGGCAGACCGGCTCAAGGGCGACCCTGTCGCCCTGTTCGCTCTTCAGGAGATCCCATTGATCGATGATTCGGTCGGTGCGCGGGCCCGAGCTCCGCTCCTTTACAAAATCCGCCTGCGTGAGGCGCGCGCTGTACATGCCTCGGCAACGATCGGCCAGCTGATGGGCTTCATCGATGAGCAGAGCGACTCGCCACTCGTGCTCTTGGGTGAGGCCCGCCAGGAGCGCATGGCGGTCGAACCAGTAGTTGTAGTCGCCCACGACGACATCGCAGTACGGCAACACTTCGTGGGCCAGGTAGTACGGGCAAATGCCGTGGCCCAGCCCGATGGATCGCAGGGTCGACTGGTCCAGCAGCGAATGGCCTACGGCCTCCTGGCGAGCGGCGGGGAGACGATCATGAAACCCGCGGGCGAGCGGACAGGATTCGCCGTGGCACTCCCGGTCCGGGTGCTCGCAGGAACGCTCCCGCGAGACCAGTTCGATCACCCTGATCGGAGCCGCCTGCGGCTCGGCGGTGTCCACCAGAAGGTTCAGGGCATCGAGGGCGCTCTTGCGCCCGGTTCCTTTTGCGGTGAGGTAGAAGATCCGGTCGGTGGCTGCTTCGGGCATCGCTCTCAATGCGGGGAACAGAATGCCCATGGTCTTGCCGATTCCGGTCGGAGCCTGCGCCCGCAACAGGCAACGATGGATCAGGGCTTTGTACGCCGCAACCGCCAGAGCGCGCTGCCCGCTTCGGTAGCCGGCGTGCGGCCAGGCCAAGCCGGCAAGGAACCGGTCCCGATCCCTGCGGTGTGCCAGCTCCTGACGAGCCCATCGCTCAAACGCGTGGCACTGCGCGCGAAGCTCAGCCATCAGGGCTTCGGCTTCGCAGTCCGCGCTGTCGCGGTACTCGGTCTCGCCCAGGAGGTCGAAATAGACCAGCGTGAGGCGGATCTTTTCCATTGAGCGTGCTGCACAGATCATGGCTCCATAGAGACGCAACTGCGCCCAATGCGCCGATCGGTTGACCCCGGTTCGATGCCCCGGCGGACCCAAGCAGGTCTTGACCTCCTCGAGCTCCCGCGCCTGGGGGTCGAAGATGTCGGCCCTTCCGACCACCCAAACCGGACCCTGCCGGAATTCGAGTGGGACTTCGATTTCATGTCCCGGTGCCCGCTGCCGGGCCACCCGCTGGTGCGCCGCGATGCCCTGTCGTGCACTGGGCGAGACTGAAAATCTCCGGTCCAAGTCGCCCCGGCGTCCCGTGAATTCGGCGAGCGAGCGAACCGACACCCGATAGCAGTCCGGTTCGGCGGCTGGTTTGGCATCGGGCGCTGAACTCGGTACGCTCGGGTCGGCGGGCGCTGTGGCTGACCGTTGGCCGTCGAGATCGGGGGGTGTGTCGAGCATGAAACAGAATCCTAAGCGACCCGGGGGTCCAGCGCTCCCGGAAGGGGCCAGGCGCGCCTGGATGGGCCGCACGGGCGGTGTGGCGTTGCGGCTCGGGCTTGTGGGGCCGCTCCTGTGGACAGGGGCTGGTGCTGTAGCGGCTTCACAGCCGCTCCCTGCAACCCGACCGGTTTCTGCCGATACAGATCGTCCGCCCAATCGTGGGCAACCGGGCAAGGACGTGATGTGGTTGCCCACGCCGGACGAGTTGATGTTTCGCCTGTTCGACCTTGCAGCGATTTCTGCCGATGATCTGGTGTACGACCTTGGAGCGGGTGACGGACGCGTGGCCATCGCGGCGGCACGGCGTCATGGGGCCCAGGCGATCGGCATCGAGTATGACGGCCAACTGGCGCTTCATGCGCAGCGCAACGTCGAGCGTGCCGGGTTGGCCGACCGAGTCAGGATCATTCAAGGCGATATTTTCAAGGAGGACTTTTCGTCGGCGACGGTGCTGACCCTCTATCTGCTCGAGGAGCTCAACCAACAGCTCAGGCCGACGATCCTGGCCATGAAGCCAGGCACCCGGGTCGTATCCAACAGTTTTTCGATGGGCGATTGGGAGCCCGACCGGGTGGTCCAGGTCGATCAGCATGTGGGCTACTTCTGGCGGGTTCCCGCCGACGTGTCAGGGCGCTGGCGGATTGACTGGCCGCAGCTGGGGCGGCCGGTCGAAATCGAGATCAGTCAGCGTTACCAGCGCTTATCCGGTGTAATGATCGCAGACGGGCGCTCGCATCCATTGTTGGGTCCCGAGATTGACGGCGATCGACTGCTGTTTCGATTCGTCGATGAGTCCGGCCTGCTTCGCGCGGTTCGGGCGCGGGTGGTCGGTGACCGTTTCTCGGGTACGACCGTGCCGCCCTACGGCATGGTGGACGGGGTCCCGGTCGAATATCCGGTGCTGGGGACTCGGCTTTCCCGAGGTGGCTGAGACGGGTATTGTCGAACGGGCTACACTAGGTTTCGTTTTCGGACGTTTCTGCGTCCCATCTCGGTTCACGCAGGCCTCGCCTGCCTCCATCGGCGTACGATCCCATCATGTCAGACATCCAGCCATGGGCTTTTCCCGAGTCGTCCCGACCCGACCGGTCGGCGCTCGACTTCGATCTGGAGCCTCTGCTGGATGCGGTACTCGAGATTCGGGTCGAGGTTCCTGAGGACGCCTATACGGCCGGCACCCTCGGGACAGAGCGCGGCGGAAATGCCGTCCTGATTGCGCCCGGGATCGCACTCACGATCGGCTATCTGATCACCGAAGCGAGCACCATCTGGCTGACCAGCCGGACCGGCCTCGTGGTGCCGGCCTATCCTCTGGCCTACGATCAGGCGACCGGCTTTGGGCTGGTGAGGGCCTTGGGATCTCTGCCCATGGATCCGCTGCCACGCGGTCGCGCGTCGGAGCTCGAAAAAAGCGAACTGGTGTACGTCCTGAGCCACGGTGGCTGGCCCCATGCACTGACTGCGCGGGTGGCCGACAAACGTGAGTTTGCGGGCTACTGGGAGTATCTGCTGGACGAGGCCTTGTTCACCCATCCTGCGCATCCGGAGTGGAGCGGCGCGGCGCTCATCAATCGCCAGGGCGAGTTGGTCGGCATCGGATCTCTGCTGACCCAACAGCTCAGTGAGGCCGAGCCTGAGCAGGGGAATGTTTTCGTGCCGGTCGACCTTCTCGAACCGATCCTCGAAAGCCTGATCAGCACCGGTGTCTCGGGCCTTCCGCCTCGACCCTGGCTGGGCCTCTATGCCGGTGAAACCGACGCGGGGGTGCAGGTCGGGAGCTTGGCTCGCCGCGGGCCGGCGGAGCAGGCCGGTCTGCAGTCAGATGACCTGATTCTGGATGTGGCGGGCGAGCGGGTTCGCTCGCTGGCCGAACTGTACCGGGCCGTGTGGCGCGTCGGCCCCGCTGGAGTGCGCGTGCCTCTGACGATCGCTCGCGGGGGGGACGTGCTGCGCATTTCGGTCGCATCAATGGACCGCGCGGCCGTGCTCAAGCGCCCGGTGATGCATTGATGAGATCCACTGACCCTTGAACCCGCCCTTCGCTGGCCCCCCGGGGGCGCAACCTTCCTCGGGAAGCGATACCCCGGGCACCATTTTTCTGATTTTCCTGCGGCTGGGCCTGACCTCGTTTGGGGGGCCGGTTGCGCACCTCGCCTACTTTCGCGAGGAGTTCGTCGCGCGTCGAAAATGGCTGGACGATGCGAGTTATGCCGATCTGGTCGCGTTGTGTCAGTTTCTGCCCGGACCGGCGAGCAGTCAGGTTGGGCTGGCACTGGGCCTGTCTCGGGGCGGCCAGCTCGGCGCGCTGGCCGCATGGTGCGGTTTCACCTTGCCCTCCGCACTGTTGTTGATTGCCTTTGCGCTCGGATTGACAAGGCATGCTGGCTTCCTGACCCCCGAGGTGATACAGGGACTCAAGCTGGTGGCTGCGGCGGTGCTGGTCCAGGCCCTCTGGAGCATGGGCCGAACTCTATGCAATGATCGTATCCGCTTCACGCTGATGGCCTTGGGCTGCAGCACCGCACTGGCGGTGCCCGGAGTGTTTGCACCCGTATTGGCGATCGGAGTGGCCGCGCTCCTCGGGTCGTGGCTGATCCCGGCAGCGCCGGGCGCGCGCCCCGGCGGCTCACCGACCTTTCAGGTCTCGGTTGATCGACGACTCGCATGGGCCGCATTTGGGCTCTTTGCCGCATTGTTGCTGGGCCTGCCGATCCTGGCCACTCTTTCGGACTCTGCCTGGCTGGCGAGGTTTGACCTCTTCTACCGATCGGGAGCCCTGGTGTTCGGTGGCGGGCATGTGGTCCTGCCGCTTCTGCAAGCCGAGGTCGTCGAAACCGGGCTTTTGGCGGCCGAAGATTTCCTCGCCGGATATGGAGCCACCCAGGCGGTTCCCGGACCGCTCTTCACCTTTGCGGCCTTTCTCGGAACGGTCATGCAGGGCGAGCCTTCCGGCTGGGTGGGCGGGCTCTGGTGTCTGGTCGCGATTTTTGTTCCGGCGTACTTGCTGGTTCTCGCCGCGTTGCCCGCTTGGCAGTCGATCAGAACCAGCGCCTGGGCTCAATCTTCGCTCGCGGCGGTCAACGCGGCCGTCGTCGGGCTGCTGTTGGCTGCGCTCTACGATCCTGTGTGGACCGCGTCTGTGCGCAGTGGTTTCGATTTTGCCT
>JBIKVK010000039.1:0-18525 GCA_044356835.1 Burkholderiaceae bacterium | reverse complement strand
GTGCAGTTCGATGGGACGGTCATCGAGGAGTCCGGATCGCTCGAGCGATTCCGCAACGAGCGTCTCAACGGGGCTGCAACGGCCCCCGGAGCAAAGGGTCCACCGAGCGTTTCCGTCGGTCGGGCGCGCCAGCCGAAGCCGGTCTGTGGATGGGTGGCCTTGGGCGTGGCCGACCCGTTCCGCCACACCCCAGCCGGCACGCCCGTCCGAGGCCGCGTGTATGCGTACGGTGCCGCGTTCAAAGCCGGCATTCGGTAACAGACGCAGGCGGTCTCTGGGGGCGTCGATCTGCCAGCGTTCCGTCAATGCCTGTTTCGTATCGGCTGACGTGGACACCAGATCGAACTGGGTGTGGGGCCACACTGAAACGATGACGCCCGCCAACGACAGGCACAGGATGGTACTCATCGATTGAGAAACATCTCGAGGTCGGTCCCCGCAACCCAATGGGTCGAAATGGCGCCCCCGACACGAATCGAACGTGCGACCCTCCCCTTAGGAGGGGGATGCTCTATCCACTGAGCTACAGGGGCGTTGCCGAGATTGTAGCGGAGCCGCCCGAGGGCCGCGGTGCTCTTGTCAGGATCCGGATCGAGTACCGAATCCCGGAACTCGAGACATGATCGCTCTGCATCTCGCAGGTCCAGACGCGGGGGTCGGGCTGCTCGAAGAAGGCATCACCTTCGGGCGCCAGATCGACCTCTGTGATGACAAGCCGGTCGGCCCGAGACATCGCCTCCCGGTAGACCTCTGCCCCGCCGGCGATGAAGACTTCTCTCTGCTCGCGGGTGGCGGCCAAAGCCGTTTCAAGCGAGGCCGCATGCTCGCAGCCGGCATGTGACCAGGATGGGTCCCGACTGAGGACTACGATGCGTCGACCCGGCAAGGGCCGACCAATTGAATCAAAGGTGCGCCGGCCCATGATCACCGCGTGCCCCAGGGTGGTCGCCTTGAAGTGCCTGAGATCTTCCGACAGGTGCCATGGAATCGAGTTGCCCAAGCCGATCACGCCGTTTCGGGCGCGGGCCACGATCAGAGTCACGCGCGGCCCTGAGCGGGCGTCCGTGTTCATCCGGTGTCTCACACCGCAACCGGCGCCTTGATGTGCGGGTGGGCCTGGTAGTTTTCGATCGAGAAATCCTCGAACCGGTAGTCAAAGAGCGAGGGCGGACGCCGCAGGATGCGCAGCCTGGGCAGCGGGAAAGGTTCCCGAGACAGTTGCAGTCGCGCCTGATCGAGGTGGTTGAGATACAGGTGGCAGTCCCCTCCAGTCCAGACGAAGTCACCCGGGATCAGGTCACATTGCTGGGCGACCATTTCGGTCAGCAGGGCATACGAGGCGATGTTGAAGGGGACGCCAAGAAAGATGTCGGCACTGCGCTGATACATCTGGCACGACAGGCGACCCTGAGCCACATAGAACTGGAAGAAGGCATGACAGGGTGCCAGCGCCATCCTGGGCAGATCCCCGACGTTCCAGGCCGACACGATGAGCCGCCGCGAGTCGGGCTCGCGACGGATCCGATCGACGACATCGGCCAGCTGATCGATGGGGCGACCATCCGCCGAGGGCCAGTGGCGCCATTGATAACCGTAGATCGGCCCAAGCTCGCCCTGATCATCGGCCCACTCGTCCCAAATCGTCACCCCGTTCTCGCGCAGGTATTTCGTGTTGGTCGAGCCCTGGATGAACCACAGCAGTTCGTGAATGATCGAACGCAGATGGAGCTTCTTGGTGGTGACCAGGGGGAAGCCTTCGCTCAGATCGAAGCGCATCTGCCAGCCAAAGACCGAGCGGGTACCCGTGCCGGTTCGATCGGCTTTCTCCGCCCCCCGATCGAGCACATGCCTCATCAGGTCAAGGTAGGCCTTCATCGGGCGAGCCCCTCGAAAGTCGCCGATACCATGTGCGAAATGATCTCCTCGTCGCTCATCGCGCCACCGGCCCGGAGATATTCAAGTGTCGGATCACAACTGCGGGCGTAGAAATGGTAGAGAAGAAACTCTTCGCGATACGAGGTGTCGATTGAGCCCTCCTGCTGTGCAGCCCGGATCAGGCCGCCGATGCGCTCGGAGAGTTCAACGAGCAGGTCCACATAGTCTGCGTTGCGCAGGAGCGATTCGCGCAGCGGCTGGCTGGTCGAGGGCAGATGCGGCACGCCTCCCGCAATGCGCTCGCGCAGAGTCCACTCCAGCAGCGCCCGGAGCTGCGCCATGGCATCAAGCTCTGCGGGCAGAGCGTCCAGAGCCTCGCGCGTGCGCAGCAGCAGCCTGAGCATCACCGCAGCTGCCAAGGCCTCCTTAGACGAGAAGTGCTTGTAGAGGCTGCCCTTGGCGATGCCGACCTCTGCGGCGATATCCTCCATGGACATCAGCTCGTAGCCCTTGTCGGCCAAAAGTCGGTTGGTCGCATCGAGGATCGCGCCCTCGCGTGCGACGAATTGAATTTCGCGGAACGAGCGACGCGTTGACGAACCAACCCCACTGGAGGCGCCCGGACGGTGAATCGAATCGGTGTCGTGCTGTGTGAGTGCCACGTGTGAGCGCTTGAGGGAGGCGGACCTCTCCCCACTTCCGTGAAATAAATGACCTCAAATTCTAGCCAGTCGGGCCGATGCGCGCAGGCCGGCCGAGGCGTTTGTCGGGTTATCCCGCTTATCGCCGGGTCGGGCTGCTCGCGCCCTGGGCTGCCGGCGCCGCGCCGGCGGCAGCAGCTGGCCCGGTGCCTGCGGCCGTCTTGGGCGGAATCTGCAGCACACTTGTGCGCCCGTCCACGCGTTCGATGGTGACGCGATCTGCATCGATGGCCACCAGCCGCGCATCGACGTTGAACCGAGCACCGATGGCCACAGGCTTTGGGCGTTCGCCGTTGATCGAGATCAGCGCCAAGCTTCGGCCACCATCCACGATGACGCCGATCAGCCGAAAATTGGGATCGGTCGCAGTCTGAGGCTCGGCCGTCGGCGCACCTGACGCGCTGGCTGAGCCAAAGAGGCTCTGCATGCGCTCGAGGTCGGGTGGGCTCTCCATCCGCTGCGCGAGCGGCGCGACCGATGGAGTGGGTGCGAGCCCACGCACCAGCACCACCGAAGCGATCACCACGCACAAGAGGGCGGCGAGCACGGCGGCAACGCGAGAGCCACCGGTTGAACGATTCGTCAAAAGGGCTGTCATGGTCAATCCGGCAATGCGATCGGCTGTTATGATAGGCCCACTGAGACAAACCTGTCCTCCGACCCGATGCACATCTATCCCTCGCCAGTTGCAATGCGTCGTACTCAATCCGGTTTCACCCTGATCGAGCTCATGGTTGTCATCGTCATTCTGGGTATCCTTGCTGCCATTGCGGTGCCCAGAATCATGAGCAAGCCCGACGAGGCCCGGGTTCAGGCAGCGCGCGCCGAAATCGCGCAGTTGCTTCAGGCGCTCGATCTCTACAGGCTCGACAACCAGCGTTACCCCACCACCGAGCAAGGCCTCACCGCGCTCGCAGTGCGCCCGACCGCCGAACCGGTGCCGCCCAATTGGAAGGCCTATCTGAAACAGGCTCCGGTGGATCCCTGGGGGCGTCCGTACCAGTACCTGGCGCCCGGCGTGCGGGGCGAGATCGACGTCTTCAGCCTGGGCGCGGACGGACAGCCGGGCGGGGAAGGCGTCAATGGCGACATTGGCAATTGGGCGCTCAACCGCTGATGCCCGGCGGGGTGTCGGGCAGACCGGGTTCACCCTGCTCGAGCTGTTGCTGGCTTGCCTGATTGTCGCGATCCTTGCTGCGAGTTTTACCTTTGCGCTGCCTGAGCGAGGCGCCCACCTGTCGATGGAGGCGGACCGCTTGGCGCGTTTGCTGGCGATTGCCCGGGAAGAGGCGCTCCTGAGAGCCGCGCCGGTTCGTTTGGACAGCGATCTGGACGGTTTCCAGTTCCTGGTCTGGAGGGATCGTCGCTGGCAGCGTATCGATGAAGATCCTTTGCTGCGAGCGCGTCGTTGGGAGGCGCCCACCCGCATCCTGATCGAGCGGGCCGATGGCGGTTCCGTGATCGAGTTCGGTCGCGAGTCCTTGGACGCCCCGTTTCGCATCCAATTGCAGCGGGAGCGCGCCACTGCATACATCGAGAGTAATGGGCTGGGTCAATTTGCCGTACGGTAAAGCTCGCAGAGTCGACTTCCGACGCCCCCGCGACGCGCGGCGGGAGTCCGGATTCACGCTGCTCGAGGTCCTGGTCGCCTTGACCGTGGCGGCGATTGCGCTGGTGGCGGCCTTGCGGGCTGGGGCGTCGCTGGCGCTTGGTGCGGAGCAGGCCCGGCTTCGAACCTATGCCCAATGGAGTGCCGAGAATCGCCTGGCCTCGATCAGGATCTCGGGGGAATTTCCTCCCCCCGGACTGCGTCGTTACGATTGTCCGCAGGGCGGCGCGGCGTTGCGGTGTGTCGAAAATGTGGTCAATACGCCCAATGCCAATTTCAGGCGGGTCGAGCTTTCCGTCGAGGACCCGGAGGATTCCCATCGGCTGGCCCGACTGACGGGCTTTGCCGTCCGACAGCGTTGACCGGGCCCGACCCCCATGTGCACGCGCCCCTCGCCGCAACAAGGATTCACGCTGCTCGAACTGCTCGTCGCAGTCACGCTCATGGCCATTGTCGCCTTGCTCGGTTGGAGAGGGCTCGATGCGGTGATCGCGGCGCGTGACGACATCACTCGCAATACCGATCGATTGCGCGCCTTGTCGCTTGCATTGGGTCAGATCGAAGATGACCTGCGCGCCGCATGGTACGCGCGGCTGGTCGTCAGCCGCGAACCGGTCATCGTGTTGCGTGAAGTCGAGCCGGGCCTTTTCGCGCTCGAGATGCTTCGCCTGGCACCCAGCGCAGCCGGCAGATACGAGCCAGACCGCTCCAGTCGGCCCGCCGATCCAATGCTCGAAACCCGCTTGCAGGTCGTGCAGAGGGTGGTCTGGAGGGTGAACCAGGGCAGATTGGAGCGTGGGGCGGCCTTCGCGCCGATCGGTGGGGCAGCGCCACCGGAGCTCAGCGACTCTGCCAGGCGTGATGATCGCCCCGTTGGGCTCGGATGGGTCTGGCAGCCGGTGCTCCAGGGGGTCGACGCCGCATCCTGGCGGATCTGGATCGAAGGAAGCGGTTGGCTCCCCCAGAGCCCACCGACGCTTGCCGCTGCGGCGACACCCAAGTCCGACGGGAGCGCAGCAATGCCCGCGGTACCCGGCGGCATCGAGCTGTCCCTTGCAGTGGGCGGCGAGCGCCTGGTACGCATCCTGGCCGCGCGCGACTGAACCGGACATGGCGAAGGTGCAACCGGTGCTCAATCCAGCCTACGCCCCCCGGCCCCGCGAGCAGGGCGTCGCGATTGTGAGTGTGCTTGTGATCGTGATGCTGGTGGGCCTTCTGGTGGGGAGTCTCTTCTGGCGTGAATATGTGGCCGCACGGGCCATCCAGAACCGCCTTGCGATGGCTCAGTTACGTTGGATTGAAACCGCGGTGCTCGACTGGGCGGCCGTGGTGCTGCGCGCTGATCAGACTGCAGCGGGCGAGGTGGACCACCTCCTCGAAACCTGGGCCACTCCGGTTGCGGAAACCCAGCTGGACGAGACGGTCACAGCAGGTGCATCGATCGGCGAGCATGCGCAGACCGCGCTGCTTGCTGGAAGGATCGAGGATGCGCAGAGTCGTATCGATCTCAATGGCCTGGTTCGTGATGGCCAGATGGTGCCCCCCCAGCTCGCGACGCTGGAGCGACTGTTCTCGATTCTCGGACTGCCCCCGACACTCATAGCGCCCTTGGCGAATCACCTGGTCGCCCCCGAGGGCACAGTCATTCCTCTGATCCGTTTGAGTGACCTCATCCGGGTGCCCGGTTTCGATCCTGCAGTCGTCGAAACGCTGGCCCCATTCGTGGTATTTCTGCCGCGCGCCCAATCCGGCGGGATCGGCGCGCCTTCCTCCCCTCCGAGAATCAATATCAATACCGCACCGCCTGAAGTGATTGCCGCTGCCATTGAGGGCGTGGGCCTTGATGAGGCTCGACGCTTCGTCATGGTCCGCGAGCGGACCTATTTCACCTCGCTCGAATTGGCGGGCAATCGCTTCATGCGGCCGGTTGAGCTCGACCCGGAACGGTTCGGCGTGCGCTCCAGTCACTTCCTGTTGCGTGGAGTGGTACGCTTCGGTCGGGTTGAAGCCGAAAGTGAGGCCATGTTTGTCCGAACCTCGAGTCGGGTCGAACTGGTCTGGCGGCATAGGATCTGATCCCCCATGACCAAGCACCCGCATTCCCCAGCGCTCAAGATCCGGAGGGGCGAAGCGGTCATCTGGCTGCCACCGCGCGCCTCGGGTGAGCGTTCGCTCGCTGGCGAGAGCCACTTGTTGGTCATGCGGCGGGGGCCTCGACAAGGGGGAGACCTGCGGGGTGACCATTCGAATCCGCTGGTTTCACGGGCCAGCCTGGAGTCGCTGCCGGCAGTGCGCGCCGTGCATCTGGTGTTTGATGCCCGCGACGTGACAATCCTCCGTGCCACGGTCCCCAAACTGTCCGCATCCCGGCTGGCCAAAGCCTTGCCCGGTCTGCTCGAAGACCAGGTGCTTCAGGATAGCCAACAGTGTGCATGGGCGCTCGATCCGGTGCCTCTGCCCTCGGGCGAGCGTCGCATTGCGGTGATCGATCTCGGTTGGTTCGAGACCGTACTCCAGGCATTTGAGCGGCGTCGAATTCGCGTGCTGGGCGCGTGGCCGATTCAGGCGGTCATGCAGCCCGAGGAAGGGGCCTCGTGTCTGATCGGACTGCCTGGGTCCCTCGTCCTTGCGCTGGCCTCAGGCGATGCGATCGGCTGGCCGGCAGCAGCGTCCGGGCCGGACCGGGCGGCCCAGATAGGTTCAGCGCACGCTCTGGCCGACGGGCTGGGTGCGCCGATTCGGCACTTCTGCGCTGCCGATTCGCAGTGGTCGGTGACGGGGGCGGCTCAGCCCGATGTGCTGGGCTGGCCGAGTATGACGTCCATGGATCTGCTGGCCGGCCGTCGGGCCACCGGCTGGTCGCGCCAAATTGCGCGGGTTGATTGGCGCGCCTGGCGGCCCGCGGCGGCCTGGACGTCGCTCGCGTTCGCGCTCGCCCTGATTGGACTGAACCTGGAATGGGCCCGTCTGGCCGGGGAGGAGCGTCGGCTGAGCGCAGTCGTCCGGTCCGAATTCGCCGCCGTGCTTGGACCGGGCACACCGGTGGTCGACCCCGTGCTGCAGCTGTCCAGACACGTGACTGCGTTGAGGGCGCGTGCCGGAAAGCCCGACCCGGATGGTTTCATCGGCTTGCTCGGTCGGCTGGTTGACGCTTTGGGCAACTCCGCATCCGATGCCCTGCTGGCCGTTCAATACCGCGATGGTCAGATGAGCGTTCGGTTTCGTCCTGCCCTGACCCAGACGCCCGCAGCCCGTGATCGCTTGATCGATGCCTGCCGCCTGCAAGGGCTCGAGCTGGCGTTCGAGGCCGCGCGCGATGGTCTGGCCATTGTGAGGCCCCTGCGGTGATCGGCTGCCTTCTGAGCCTTGCAGTTGAGATCGGGGAGCCGCCATGGGCGCCCTGATCGAAACCGTCCTGCAGCGCTGGCGTTTGCTCCAGGTCCGTGAGCGGCGGCTGATCACAATGGCCGTCTTGCTGCTGGGTGCGGCGTGTCTGTTCATCTTTGCCTTCGAGCCCGCGTGGCAGGGACGACAGGCGATCGAGGAGCGCTTGGCGGCGCTGCGCTCCCAGGCTGCATCCGTGGAGCGGATCGGCCGCGAGGCCCGCGAACTCGAGTCCTTGTCGCGTGCACCCATGCAATCGGTCCAAGCCGTGCGGGTGGCGATCGAGCATTCGATCGATACGGCCGGATTGCGGGGCTCGCTCGTACGGCTGCAGGCCAATGGCGCACTGCTCGATCTGGAATTCAGGCAGGTGTCCTTCGCGGCGCTGGTCGTCTGGCTGGAGGGCGCTGCCCGTGACCACCGCATCCGAATCCTTGATGTATCGCTGACCCGTGAGTCCACAAGCGGACGGGTATCGGGCCGCCTGCTCTTGGAACATCCCCAGGGCGCGGCCGCCGCGCCCGGAGCGAAGTGATGCGGCCGATACTGAGCGCACTGGCCTTGTGGGTGCTGGGTGCGTCTGTGGGCGCCGTGGCTGCCCTGTCGATCGCGCCTGCGGCCTGGCTCGACCCGGTGCTCGAACGTGCGACCCGCGGGCAGTTGCGCCTGGCCGAGGCCAGTGGGACCGTCTGGTCCGGCCAGGGGCGTCTGGTCTTTGCCGGCGCTCATGTGACTGCGCCCAACGCGACGATGTCCGTCGAGGCGAGACCCGTTGTCATGCGGGGGGTCGCGCTGCCTGGCCGCGTGCGCTGGCAGATCACGCCTTGGCCGCTCTTGGTCGGCATGATCGATGCTCAGTTGATGATTGACGGGATGAAGCAGGCTGCCCGGATCGAGGGGCGGTTTCTCGAGGCGCGAATGAGTAACAATCAAGTGTCATTGGCGCGTACGGATCTCGGCGCTCTGGGGTCGCCGTGGAGCACGGTGCGGCCGGCCGGTGCCGTCCGGGTCTCCTGGGAGGGCGTCACCATCCAGGCCGGTCGCTTCGAGGGGCGCGTGATCGTCGAACTGCACGATCTCTCATCGGCGCTCTCGGCGGTGCGGCCCCTGGGCAGCTACCGGATCCAGATCGACGCTCGAGCGGATCGGACAACACTTGAGATGAAGACCATGAGTGGCGCGCTGGAGCTCTCGGGCCGTGGCGAAGTCGATCGGGGTCGTCTTCGCTTTACTGCTCAGGCGGCCCCGGCCGACCCGCAGGACAGCCGGTTGACCGGACTGCTCGGACTGCTCGGTCCGCGCGAGGGCGCGCACACCGTCATTAGAATAGGGGGATGATCATGCCCAAGCCATGCACAGACCGGTTGATCTTCCCTCGGGCGCTCGCACGGGGTCCCCTGTCGAAATGGCCGGCCGTGCTTTTCGTAGCGGCATCGCTGGTCGTTTGGCTGCCCGTCGCAGCGCAGCGGACCACGGCCCCGACGCCATCCCCGGCAAGCTCCGGGACCCGGCCGCCTGCGGCCGCTACGGCGTCCCTGCAGTCGACCCCCGAGGGCATCACCCTTAACTTCCGCGATGCCGAGATCGACTCGGTATTGCTTGCCTTTGCAGAGTTCATCAGTCGCAACGTGATCATCGATCCCAGGGTGCGCGGCAAAATGACTCTTGAGACGGCGCGACCGGTGAGTCGAGCCCAGGCTCTGGATCTTCTGCGCGTGAGCCTGCGAGGTCACGGTTTCGTGATTCTGGAAACCGAGGGTGTGATGCGGGTGGTGCCTGAAGCCGATGCCAAGTTGCAGCCGGTCCCGTTGGCCGCGGATTCAGCATCGGCGCCAACGCCCCCGCCGGTCACGGGCGAGCAATTGCTCACCCGTGTGTTCCAGTTGCGTCACGAGTCGGCAACGGCGCTCGTGCCGGTGCTGCGGCCTCTCATCCCCGCCAACAATACCGTGACCGCCTACGCCGGCAGCAATGCCTTGGTCATTACCGACTACGCGTCCAATATGCCGCGCATCGCGGGCATCATCGAGTCACTGGATCGAGCCTCTGACGATCAGGTTCTGGTCTTGCCCGTGGTCCACGCGGTCGCCACGGATGTGGCGGTCGCCGTGAGCCGCATGCTCGAGGAGGGCGTGCGCGGCGCCGCCGGTGCGACGCCCGCGCCGCAGCAAGCCGGGACTGACCCCTCGCAGCGTGTCAGCGTCGTCGCGGATACCCGGCTCAATGCCGTGCTCGTGCGATCAGCCAGCCCAGAGCGACTGAAGCTCGCCCGCAGCCTGGTGGCCCGGCTCGATCAACCCAGCGCCGAGCCCGGCAACATTCATGTCGTCTATCTGCGCAATGCCGAGGCTGCGCGGCTCGCGCAGACGCTTCGCGGCGTCCTGACCGGCGAGGCCGGACAGCCTCAGAGCAGCACCTCGCTCTCCTCATCCCTGTCGTCGTCTCAGTCATCGGCCTCGGGCGCAGGGCCGTTGGGCAGCTCGACCATGGCCGGCTCTGGCAATGCCAACTATGCCCGAACGGGTTCGTCGACGGGGGCCTCGGGCCAGGCGCTCAGCACACGGGTCGGGGCGGTATCGATCACGGCCGACCCGGCGACCAATGCGCTCATCATCACCGCACCCGATGCGATCTACCGTAGTCTCAGAAGCGTGATTGATCGCTTGGACATGCGTCGGGCTCAGGTGTTTATCGAGTCTCTCATCATCGAGATCCAGGCGGACAAGGCCGCCGAACTGGGCATCCAGTGGCAGTTCCTGGGAGCGCCCCAAGGCACGACGCGTGCGATCGGGGGTACCAATTTCAATGCCGCAGGCAGCGGGGCCAACATCATCGGGGCGACGGCCAATATCGGCAGCCTTGGTAACGGTCTCAACATCGGCATCGTGCGTGGCACCACCACTTTGCCGGGCACGGGTGAGGTACTCAATCTGGGTGCGCTCGCCCGGGCGCTTGAATCCGATGCAAGCGGCAACATCCTCGCCACGCCCAATCTGCTGACCCTCGACAACGAAGAGGCACGCATCATCATCGGCCAGAACGTGCCCTTCATTACCGGTCAGTTTGCCAACGCTGCGGGCACCGGCACCATCAACCCCTTCCAGACGATCGAACGACGCGATGTTGGAACCACGCTGAGAGTCAGGCCGCAGATCTCGGACTCGGGCACAGTGAGACTGCAGATCTTCCAGGAGGTCTCGAGCGTGCAGAGCACCTCGCTTGCAGCCGGCATCGTCACCAATCGACGGGCGATCGAGTCCACGGTATTGGTCGATGATGGAGAGATCATCGTTCTTGGGGGACTGATCGAAGAGCGTGTCGAGGATGGCCAACAGAAGGTGCCGGTCCTCGGAGACCTGCCGGTGCTGGGGGGCCTCTTTCGATACGAGGGCCGCAAGCGCACCAAGACCAACTTGCTCGTATTTCTCAGGCCGATCGTGTTGCGCGATTCTGAAGCATCGGGCTCAGTGACTGCCACGCGTTACGACTACATCCGGGCGCTGAGAGGCGAGGCCCTGGTCCCGGCAGGTGCGGGCCTGCCCGAATTGCGCTCTGCACCCCTGCCGGCTTGGCCGCCGCGCCCTCCGGAGGCGGCCGTGCCTCCGGCCGGGGTCACCCGTCCGCCGGCGAGCCTGTCACCCGACGTCGACGCGTTTCGTCGCCCACGCACGAGGGCTCCCGCTCCTGACGGCCTCGGCTCGGGCCACTGAGTTCGACCATGGCAACAGTGGCGTCCTCGCGATTTGTGCCCTACGGCTTTGCCCGGGCCAATCACTTGCTCGTGGCGGGCGCAGAGGGCGACGTGCTGGAAGTCTGGTTCGACGAACGCACGCCGCTCAGGGCACTGGCCGAGTTGGCCCGTACCTGCCCGCTGCCGATTCGACCCCTCAAGAAGTCCGGCGATGAGATCGAGGCTGCGATCACGCGAGCCTATGCCCATGCCGAGGGTTCGGCTGCGGCCGTTGTGGATGAGGTTGAAGGCGACCTCGATCTCAGCCAGTTGATGCAGGACATTCCTCGCATCGAGGATCTGCTGGAGGCCGAAGATGATGCCCCCATCATCCGAATGATCAATGCCCTCCTGACGCAGGCGAGTCGTGATGGCGCCTCCGATATTCACTTCGAGGCCTTTGAAACCACCTCGGTGGTCCGCTTCCGGATCGATGGAGTCCTCAGGGATATTGCCCGGCCTCGCCGTGAGCTGCATGCCGCCCTCGTGTCGCGAGTCAAGATCATGGCGCAGCTCGATATTGCCGAGAAACGTTTGCCGCAGGATGGCCGGATTACCTTGCGTATCGGAGGGCGGCCCGTCGATGTGCGGGTCTCGACTCTGCCCACCGGGCATGGCGAGCGGGTCGTGATGCGTTTGCTCGACAAGGAAGCCGGCCGACTTGACCTCGAAGCCCTTGGGATGAGCGAGGCGACTCGCGCTGCGTTCGACCGCTTGGTCCATCAGCCGCACGGCATCGTACTCGTGACGGGCCCGACCGGATCGGGCAAGACCACTACCCTTTATGCGGCCTTGGGACGTCTCGACTATGCGCACACGAACATTCTGACGGTTGAAGATCCGATCGAATACCACCTCGACGGTGTCGGCCAGACCCAGGTCAACGCCCGTATCGACATGACATTTGCGCGAGCTTTGCGCTCGATTCTTCGGCAGGATCCTGATGTCGTGATGATTGGCGAGATCCGTGATCTCGAGACCGCCCAGATTGCCGTTCAGGCCTCCCTGACAGGTCATTTGGTGCTGGCCACCCTGCACACCAATGATGCGGTCTCGGCGGTCACCCGGTTGAACGACATGGGCATCGAGCCGTATCTGTTGTCTTCCTCCTTGCTCGGCGTGGTGGCACAGCGTCTGGTGCGCAAGCTTTGTATCGAATGTCGCGAGCCCGATCCTTTGAGCGGAGGCTGGCGAGCCCGGGGCTGCCCCGCCTGTGATCGAAGCGGGTATCGGGGCCGCACTGGCGTGTATGAATTGTTCGTGATCGATGATGCCATTCGAGCCTTGATTCACTCGGCGGCGCCGGAAAGCGGCGTGCGAGATTCGGCCCGAAAGGCCGGGATGGTCAGCATGCGCGAAGATGGCGAGCGCTGGGTTCGGGCCGGTGTGACCTCCATGGATGAGGTCGTTCGCGCGACGCGCGATTGACCGGACTGATCGATGCCTGCTTTCCGCTTCGAGGCTGCCGATCCTGCTGGCCGGATTGAGCGCGGTACGATCGATGCGGATTCGATGCGTCATGCGCGCAGTCTCCTCAGAGATCGGGGTCTGGCCCCGCTAGAGGTCCTGCCGCTCCAGGTGTCGGCAGGCGCCTCCCGGGCCATGGTCGTCCCCGGGGGGCGGCTCGCGGCCGGCGATCTTGCACTCGCTACGCGACAACTGGCGAGTCTGCTGGCAGCCGGGCTCCCTCTGGAGCAGGCGCTCGCTGTGCTCGTCGAGCAGGCAGAGCGCAGAGTGGTTCGAGAGCGTTTTGCTGCGGTCCGCGCCGAGGTGGTCTCCGGTCAGTCGTTGGCCGGAGCCCTTGCCCGGTTTCCAAACGACTTCCCTGAAATCTATCTCGCGATGGTGGATGCGGGCGAGCAGTCGGGTGAGCTTGCGCGTGTGATGGAGCGCCTGGCCGATCATGTCGAGTCGCGCACCGCGCTCGCCCAGAAGGTCGGCCTGGCCTTCATCTACCCGATCGTGGTCACTGCGGTCGCACTGATCGTGATCGTCGTGCTCCTCACCTATGTGGTGCCGCAGGTGACGGAAGTGTTCCGGCAGTCCGGTCAGAAATTGCCCGCGCTGACGGTGGGATTGATCACGATCTCGGACTTCGTGCGCGCGCATGGCGTACTGATGCTGGTTGCATGCGCGGCTGCGGCAGTCGTGATCCGGTTCGCCTTGCGGGTTCCGACCGTGAGGCTCGCCTGGCATCGCCGCAGCCTCAAGCTGCCAATCTTTGGGCGCCTCTTCCGAGCCACCCAGACGGCACGCTTCGCATCCACATTGGCCATCCTGTCGGCGAGCGGTGTGCCCCTGATTCGCGCTCTTGAAGCTGGCGCCCGCACCTTGTCCAATGAGGCCTTGCGAGACAATGTTCAGGACGCGATCGGCCGAGTGAGGGAGGGGGTTCCCCTTGCGCGAGCGCTCACTGCCGCCAGGCAGTTCCCGCCCTTGCTGCTCCATCTGGTCGCGAGCGGCGAGGCCACTGGCCGGCTTTCAGAGATGCTCGATCGGGCTGCGGCAACGCTCTCGGCCGAGGCCGAGCGGCGTGCCATCACCCTGACCAGCCTGCTCGAACCTGTCCTCATTCTGACAATGGGCGGTGTGGTGCTTTTGATCGTGCTGGCAGTGATGCTGCCGATCATCGAGATCAATCAGCTGGTGCGCTGAGCTGCGCCTGCGTCGCCGCGCACGAGGAACAATTGCGTTCCGATCATGGACATGACCTTTTCGTCACGCTGATTGAGGACATCCCAGCGCCAGCGGACGATGCCACGGTCGGGGCGGCTCGCCGAACGCCGGGCTTCGATGACCTCCGAGTGAAGTCTTAGACGGTCACCCGGCCGAACCGGCAGCAGAAACTTGAGCTCTTCGATCCCGGGTGAGCCGATACACGAAGAATCGTTTAGATAGGCGTCGCACATCAGCCGCATGGCCGTGCAGCCGGTGTGCCAGCCGCTCGCAATCAGTCCGCCGTATGGGGTTTGGGCTGCTGCGACCTCGTCGACATGGAACCGCTGGGGATCCCATTGCCGGGCGAAATCGATGATGGCGTCGCGGTCGAGCACACGTTCCGGACTGGTGCACGACCATCCCGGAACGAAGTCTTCGAAGTGGTAGCGCATCAATGGATCCCCATCGGTCTAGGCTGAGACGAGCTCATGCACCGACGCGAGGGCCGTGCCGTCGGATCGGGTGATGGGCCGCGTGATCAGATGAGTTCCATTGAAGGTGGCGAGCACTGCGCTGTGGGGTCCGCTGTCTCCGCCTCCGACCGCAACCCCGATGTCTTCCGGCCGGGCGGTCGGATAGACGATCTCCTTGCCATCTTCGACGCGCAGGCAGCGTTGCTTCCACTCGCGGATCACCCTTTGTGAAGTGGCATCGTAAAGTGACAGTTCAAACTTGCCATGCTCCCAGAGCCACTGCCGGATGGCGGGTTTGTCAAAGCCCCCGTCGGCCAGTCGCCGGGCCTGAACCGGGCTGAAGATCACCATCGGCTCGTGATCGAAGATCGTCGTGTTGCTGCCGCCCGAGGTCAATGCCCGAGCCATCGTGGCGAGGATGGCCAGGGGCTCGGCCGACATTTCGACGACATTCTGGGGCGCCGCCGTGGCCACTGCCGTCACCGTTGAGGTCGAGGCCGGGTACCCCTTCTCGACGTGGTAGGCAACCCAGGGGCTCTTGTCTTCAAGCTCGGCGATGCATGAACCCCATTTGTTGGGGCTGCCCAGAGTGGACATGTCTCCCTCGCCAGGCCGGCCCCCGCCGATGTTGATCATGGCCAGTCGAATGGCGCGGCCGATGGTCCCGTTGGCATACCAGCCCTGTCCGAACAGGTTGGCACCGCCATTGATCTCAAGCTCGCGGGCGATCGGGCCGTTGACCATCAGCATCACACCGGCCGGGTTGGTCGTACCCTGCACCCCGTAGAGATTGAAACGTGGGTCGAGGATGGCCTCGATGCCGGCCAGGATGACCGGGAAGTATTCTGGCCGGCATCCCGCCATGACCGCATTCACGGCCACATGATGAATGGTCGTGGGTGCCCACTGAGGTCCCATTTTCCCAAGGACGGTGGCGGGGTCGCGATCGGTGTAACGAAGCATTGCATCGACTCGCCGCTGGGTCGGCGGGACGATCGGGAGGCCATCCGCCCATTTGCGTCGATAAAACTCAAGGTTGATTCCCTCAAGCGACCGGTCATCGATGTCATTGACAAGCATCGAGTCTGCCCGCATTGCGGACTTGACCTGGTCGATCTCGATCTTCGCGTCCCCGGGGGTTTGGGTGAGCGCCCGCAGGATGTCGTCACGAATCGCGTGAGCGCGACGCTGCGCCTCGGCGATCGGCGCGCCGGTCATCGGGTAGGCAACGACTCCGATGGGCAGGTCGGGCATGCCGAGCGAGCGCCGCTCGTAGTTGGCCAGCACGGTGAATCGGGTGGCTACCAGGGTGATCGTCGGAACACCGCGGCGCTCCAGTTCGTACGCGTCATGGACACTCCACGACGTGCACGAGCCTCAGTCGCCTAGGGCGACGACCGCAATCTGGCAGCGCGTGGCGATTTCGTCGAGGATGGCTTCCGAGGCACCGAGACTGCAGCTCGACTTCTCCCGAAACAAGACCTCGAGTGCGCCCGCCGACACCAGGTCATCGCCAGCAGTTTTGAGGAGCACGTCGCAATTGGGCTTGAGATTGCCGAGCAGGCCGACCCGAAGGCCCTGGACGGAACCGCTGCGGGGCGCCATCGGCTTGATCGCGCTGTCCTGGATGATGGGGACCGGGCATAGCAGGGCCTCGCCCGCTGATAGCGGCGAGCCGGTTGAGCTTGGATTCATCTTCGCCTCACGGGTTCGGTTTGCTGCGATGATCGGGCTGGGCTGGATCAGTCCGCGCCCGCGAAGCCGCGTTGCTGCGGACTGCCGGAGTGATTATGGGCTGGGTCTCTTGAATGCAGAAGCGGGCACAACCGTGCTCGGTCTCGAAGTGTCGCATTGTGATACGGGGGTGTAGACCCTGGATGTCCCCTCCCGGTCAGGCATATCGAATTCCGCGGGTCCGGCTTACCATTGCAGACAGATCAGACAACCAGACCTTTTTGCCGTTCAGGCTGACGATGTTCATCACGGTCAATGATCTCGCCAAGCAGTTTGTCCGTCGGGCGGGCGCCGAATCAGACACAAGCCCTGCTGCGCTCGGCGGTGTCAGCCTCTCGGTCGCCCGTGGCTGCATGCTCGCCCTGGTCGGGCCGAGCGGCTCGGGCAAGACCACCTTGCTGCGGTGCCTGGCTGGCCTGGAGCGGCCCGACCGCGGTTCGATTCTCTTTGACGGCCGCGAGGTGTTCTGCGCCGATCGCGACATCGAGGTCCCGACCGAGCAACGCAAACTCGGCCTGATCTTTCAGAGCTATGCCTTGTGGCCGCACCTGACCGCCGAACGCAATGTGGCCTATCCGCTCAAACGGCGTGGCATGTCGGAGGCCCAGTGCCGCGCCCGGGTGGCCCATTATCTCGACCTGGTAGGTTGCGGGTCCTTGGGGGCCAGATTCCCTCACGAACTGAGCGGTGGCCAGCAGCAACGAATCGCGCTGGCCCGCGCGCTCGTGTACGAACCATCGGTCGTGCTTTTCGACGAGCCGCTCTCCAATCTCGACCCCCAGTTGCGCGAGCACCTGCGGGCGCAGATTCGCGAGATCCAGCGCAGCGTCGGATTTACCGGCGTCTATGTGACCCATGATCAGACCGAGGCCTTTTTCGTGGGCGACGAGGTGGCCATCCTGGACCGTGGCCTGATTGCTCAGAGTGGGACCCCCGAGCAGATCTATCGTCATCCTGCCTCGCCGGAGGTGGCGGCCTTCGTGGGCGCCTCAAATGGGGTCGAGGCTCGCATCGGAGCCGATGGCCTCAGTGTCGAAAGCTCGGACATCGGCACACTGAAGTTCGACGCACCTGCTCCGGGCCTGCGTCCCGGAGGCTCGGTCAGGCTGATGCTGAGGCCCGAAGCGCTTGGCCTCAGGGCTGATCCCGCCGGCCTTGGGGTGGTCGTCGAGCGCATACCCGCAGCTGGCATGGACGATTATGCGGTCCGTCTGCCCGGCGGGCGCATGTGGAGGGCGCGCGTCGATATGCGGCTACCCCGGATCGAAGTGGGCAGCCGCGTCGCGCTCGAGCCGCAACGGGATGCGCTGTTCATCTTCCCGCGAGATCGCGAGGCCCCCCGACGGTGAAGCCCAGCCTGCGTCTTTCACCCGTCGGGTTATCGCTTGTGCTGGCGCTTCTGGTGTTCATCGGTTGGCCGATGATCCAGCTGCTGATGGCGACCTTCGGACATCCCAGCGGATTGTTCGCCCACTACATCGAGGCCTTCGAGAGTCCAGTCGCATGGTCGGCGCTCTGGGGTTCGATCTGGCTGACTGCAGTCACATTGCTCTTTGGGATTCCCCTTGCCGTGGCTCTTGCCTGGATCACCAGCTGTACCGATGCACCCCTCGCCCGCCGGTTTGAGAATCTGCCCACGCTCACGCTCGCGCTCTCGCCACTGGTCGGAGCGATCGGCTGGCTGGTGCTGCTGTCGCCGCGGGTCGGTGTTCTGAATCTGGCGGTCAGGAGCGTTTTGGGTCTGGACCTCGACAGTGGACCGTTCAATGCCTTCAGCCTGCCCGTGATCGTGATGCTGATGACCTTTTACGTCGTGCCCTACGTGTACGGACCGGTGCACGCCGCTTTCCGCCAGATCGATGCCAGTCTCATCGAGGCCGCACGTGCCTGCGGTTCCAGACCCGCGACGACCCTTTGGACAGTCACCCTTCCGCTCCTCAAGCCCGCGATCCTGGCGGGCTCGCTGATCGGCGGGGTGATGGTGGCCTCGATGTTCGCGATTCCGCTGATCTTGTCGGCCGGCACTGGGTTACATGTCATCCCGACCCAGATCTACCACTCGATCAATCAGGAGGGGCGGCCTGGCCCAGCCATGGCCATGGCGTCGCTGTTGACCGTGGTCACGGTGACCGCAATGGCGCTTTATTTCAAGGTGCTCGGCAGTGGTCGCTTTGTCACCTTGTCAGGCAAAGGCAGCCGTCCGGTCCGGGTCAGTCTGGGCCTATGGCGATGGCCGGCCAGCGCACTTGTGCTCGGCTTTCTTTTTCTGTCGACCGTGTTGCCGGTTCTGACCCTGGCCTACCTCTCGCTGGTGGGTTTCTGGAGCGGCAATCTTTTTTCCCAGCCGCTCAGTCTCAATCA
>JBIKVK010000237.1:0-5485 GCA_044356835.1 Burkholderiaceae bacterium | reverse complement strand
GCGCATGGCCCAAGAGAGCGCGAAAGTTGCGATTTTTGATGTGCTTGAGGACGAGGCACGCAGCCTCGCAGACGAACTCTGCTGGAAAGGCTTCGAAGTCGCCTTCTGGAACGTCGACGTTTCCAACGAAGATTCACTGAAGTCCGCGGTCAACGAGGCAGCGGCCCGATTCGGCGGTCTCCATGTGATGGTCAACAACGCCGGCATTTCAGGCCCTGCGAAGCCGACCGATCAGGTGAGCGAGGCGGAGTGGGATCGGGTGCAGGCGGTGAACGTCAAAGGCGTATTTTTCGGAACCAAACACGTCATTCCGCACCTGCGGGCATCAGGATGCGGCGTGATCATCAACCTGTCCTCGATCGCAGGGCTGGTGGGCATGGGTGGAACCGCGCCCTATCACGCCGCGAAGGGCGCCGTTCGGCTCATGACCAAAAATGATGCGATCACTTATGCCGCAGAGGGCATCAGGGTCAACTCCATCCATCCCGGCTATATCTGGACCCCGATGGTTGAACGACATCTGCGCGCCACGTCAGGTGACCTTGAGGCCGCGAAAGTAGCCGCCGGTGCAGCCCATCCGGTAGGCCACATGGGCGAGCCCGACGACATTGCCTGGGCGGTGGTGTGGCTTGCCTCGGACGAAGCCAGGTTCGTGACCGGCGCCGAAATAGTGATCGACGGCGGCTACACCGCGCGCTGAGGCTGACCCCGGCGGTAGGGCCCAGACGTGATGGCGAACCAGTCAACCGGTTGCGGTCTGTCCCGCACGATGGGCGTTCACTTCAGGTGCTGGACTTTTCCTCGGCCTTCAGCAGCGCCTTGCGATGGATTTCGAGACACAACTTGAACTCCGTATGGACGTCCTGCCTCGAATCCATATCCTTCTCCGACCAATTTTGCTCGGCGGCCTCGAATACCCGTGCCACCTCCCCCGGCTTGGGGATGATGTAACGGTGGCCGATCGCTCCCAGGGGATCGGCTCGGCGACCGGTCAACAGATAGCTCGGCAGTGACAGTGCCTTCAAGGCCCGTGTCTTGCCGTTGTCGGCCACCCAATCGCTCTGCACCGTGACCTCGGTGATGAGCTTGGGAGCGTTCTTGATGGCATCGCGACCGCACTTGGCCCGCGTCAGCAGGCCCAGCCGCATCGGCGACAGGGCGACCGCGGGCACATCGTTTCTGAGCGCCGCGTAGCTGGCAAGCCCACCTCCCATCGAAAAGCCGGCCAGCTTCAGCTTGAGTTGCTGGCCGGCGGGGAGCTGGGCGTTGACCTGGTCGAGGTGGGCCTTGACCATCTGGGTCAGTTTGGAGGCCTGAGCCATGTTCTTGGGCGGGGTGAGCCCCAGCGCATTCATGAAACCACGGATGCCCTGAGCGACGCTGCCCCCCTGACTGCCCATGCCCGAGAAAGCGATGACGACCTCATTGCCGTTACGAACCGAGATGGACGCCGAGAAACCGGTCAAGGGGTCGTACAGGGTGTTGGGACAAAGGGACTGGACCTGACCGTGGGCCCAGCCCTTAGCCATTTGCCCAGTCTGATCCCGCAGAGCCGGCGGTAGCACTCCGCGAGAGGGCGCACCGAGCCGACGATTGAGGAGATCGGACTGAAGGAGCGAGTCGGGCAGGACCGCCAGCCGGCGAGCTGATCCGTCCGGCGCGGTGACCGAGACATGGGTGCGGAAAGCGTCCTGCAGCCGCTGAGCACCCGCCTCGCCCGCCCCGAGACTTTTTGTGCTTTCTGGGCTGTAGGAAAGCTGAGCGAGATCGAAATAGTCGGAGATGGCCTCAGCCTGATCGACCGGGAGCTGTTCATGGATTTGTCCGGTTTCGGCGCAGCACAGGGTGCGAAGCACGGCCGATCCCGCAGGGCCCGCGGCCGAACCGTTGATCGGCTGAAGCGACCCCGGCGGAACGCCGCGCGGCGGGTGGGTATCAGCGCGGGCGCCCCGAAATAGGTCCTTGACGCTCTGCTCGACCTGCTGCAACCAGTACTTGGCGCCGTGGCCCAGAGCCATGTCCGGGCGCGGTGCGAAGGCCGTAAACGCGTTCGAGGACAGCGATGGGTCAAGGCGCGTCGCCATGGTGGGGCCCATCAGCCTCGAATCAGGAGGCCATAAGACCGCGGGTCAGACCGGATATCGGCACCGTCCGCAAGACCTTCTTCAGGATCGTCGAGCGCCGCGGGCCCATCGAGAGCGTCAGCCTCGAGCAATTCCGGCGCATCCCGGGCCCGATCCTCGAGCGCCTTCCACTCGGACTCCGAAATTGGATCAATCGCTTCCTTCAGCTGAACGTTCAGCTCGCGCGTCGTGATACAAAACTGCTCGATCGCGCTGAGCCACTGCGGAGGTTCACTACCCGCCAGGCGCATCCGCCACGAAAACACCAAGGTGTGGTGGTCGGTATCGAGACCAATCGCTCCGCCCCGGGTCGCGACTTGATGCAGGTTGAGCGCGAGGGCTGCGGTCACCAACGCAATGCCCCGACGCCCGACGGCCGGGCCGAGCACCGAGTAGAGGACAAGGTCGGCCTGATCGGGAGAGAGCGCGATCGCCACATTCAGATCGACCTCAAACTGCAGATGGATCCCGCCATCGTCGGCCACCGGAGCGTCAATCCCGAAGGCATCTCGAAGCAGTTGTTCAATCAGATCTAGCGGCGTCGGCGTGGGGGCCATCAGGGGTCACGACTAAATGATGGGTGCCAGGTTCGATCGCAACCGGCGGGTAATTGCAGATGAATAATCGGGGATATTAATTTAAACCGAGCGCATCGGGGTTGCCGAAGGCTGGAACCGGTAGACAGACTTCACGATTCCGGATCTAGGGTCACGCTACTTCAATGTGAGGGGGCTCCCGGAGCATTGAGCTCAAGACAACGGCCGGCAGCGCTCCATAAGGCCAGGGGCTGAATTGCCTGACCGTCTCGAATGTCTTGCGTCCCAAGATTTGGCGGTCACCGAACAGGGAAATCGCCATTCGACTGGCGAGCTTCGCGAGACCGCGAGCATTCGACTACGACGATAAGCTCGCGCAATTGCTGCCCTTCTGTAAAAAGATCAATTCCGTATTCCAATCAGCGGGTCGGTGAGCCTTGAAGCCAGCGCAAGTCTGTTCGCGAGGCTCTTCCTCGGCGTAGACAAGTACTGGCTTCAGAGCATTCGAAACAACGAAGACCGGACGTTATTTGACTCGCTGGCGAACAGCGTCTATCTCGACGACGGACACGATGTCGCTGGCGCGGTCGTCGACCTGCCGGAGTTTGAGATGGATCTCTCTCCAATCCTGACGGCCGGCGCCATACTGGAGAACCCCAAAGGGCTGTCCAACCTCCATGCAACGATTTTCGGTGGCCTCAACTTCGGACTGGAGGCCGATTTGACGGGCGACGATAGCGGCAAGCTGCTATTCGGAGACCTGCTTGAAAGCGCACTCGATCTTCCGGACGGGACCGGGCTCTCGTCTCTGTTCGAGTCAGGATCCGACCATTTTTTTGCGCTGGTCGGTCACAATATCCTCAACATCTTCCAGTTGAAGGGCGCGCTTGGCCTCACTGCTGGCGGGGGGCTCGGACTCGGGGTCGATCTGGTCCCAGAGGACAAAAGCAACCTGGGGGAAGTAACCAGAGCGTTGAGCGAGGCCTACGCTTCCAACGACAATGGCCGATTGCGTGGGGGCATTTCGTCGGTGGTCCACGTATTTGATAAAGATGGACGGCGGCAAGTCAGGGGTTGAAGACCGAACTCGAACTTGCCAATTAGGGTGGGCACCCATTACGCTGGGGTGCCGATTGCCCAGCATTCTTGTCGCGCGATTTGATTGTCGCGCGAATTAAACCAAGCGGTTCGATCCGCCAAGCCGCCCACTCCAGGAGCCTCGGATGTCCCTTCCCCAGCGACTCGTGATCTTTGTCGCCGATAACCATAACCGGGCGATCCTTGGGTGCTATGGCCACCCGGTCGTAAAAACCCCCCACATCGACTCGATCGCCCGGCGAGGCACCCGTTTCGCCAATGCCTACAGCACCAGCCCCTTGTGCTGTCCGGCGCGAGCGGCCATGGCAACCGGTCGTTATCCCCACCAGACCGGCTACTGGGACAACGTGATGGCCTACGACGGCGCCACCCCCAGCTGGATGCACCGCCTTCGTGAGCAAGGGCATCATGTCACTGCCATCGGAAAACTGCACTACCGCAGTGAGGAGGACGACAACGGCTTCACCGAGGAAATCCTCCCCATGCACCTGCATGAGGGCAAGGGCGCGCTCAAAGGCCTGCTGCGCGGATTCGACGCACAAAAGCCGAAGGAGCCAGGCGTGGTGATGGGCCTCTACGACGACCTTTCCAGGGAAGGCGACACCCATTACCAGGACTACGACCGGCAGATCACTGCGGAGGCCATCAACTGGCTGCGTCATCACCAGCCGGAAAACGGCAAGACATCGGTGCTGGTGGTGTCCTACATCAGCCCTCACCCGCCATTCACCGTGGCCAAACGCTTCCTGGACCTGTATCCGCTGGACGACATGCCCTTGCCGCCGGAGCTGGGCCCGCCGCCCCACCATCCGTCCGTCGAGTTTGCGCGGCAACTCGACGGCATGCCGGCCGAGCTTGACCCGGCGGTGCTGCGTCGTATCGCGGCCGCCTATTTCGGCTTGATCACGCACATGGACGAGCAGATCGGCCAGGTGCTGGACGAAATGAAGTCCCGCCAGATGTTGGACGACACACTCATGATGTACACCAGCGACCATGGCGAGCTGTTTGGCGCCCAGGGCCTATTCGGCAAGCGCTGCCTGCTGGAGGGGTCTGCCGGGGTGCCGCTGATCATCGCGGGGCCTGGCATTGCGGGGGGCCATGTGTCCCATCAGATGGTGTCCCATGTGGATTTGTTTCCCACGATCGTGGGGCTGGCCGGCGCGCGCCTAGCGCCTGCGGATGCGGACTTGCCAGGCCGGTCGCTCTGGCCAGCGACACAGGGGCAAGACGACCTGGAGCGCCCAGTGTTCGCCGAGTATCACGCCCAAGGCTCGCGCTCGGCGGCCTACCTGGTGCGCCAGCGCGGCGCAAAAATGATTTTCCATGTGGGTATGCCGACCCAGGCTTTTGATCTGGCAGCCGACCCCGACGAGCTGCACGACCTGCACGGCACACCAGCCGGTGACGCGATCGAGCAGGCGCTCATGCCCATACTGCTGGCGCAATGTGACCCCGCGCTGGAAGACTCACGCGCCAAGGCCGCGCAGCGCGACAAGGCCCATGCCTACGGCGGACCCGAGGTGGTGGGACGGGAAGCCTTCATTGCCTTCACGCCTCCCCCGGGCGTCTCCGCAGAGGAAGCGTGGGCCAGTCTGGACGCGGTCGCGGGAGCTGCCAAGTGAACCGGGATGGCTTCGCCTGCATCGACCTGTAACCTGCGCTCACGCCGTTTGAACTCGATGGGCTGTTCGGGGCTTAAGTAGTCTTTCAGCGATGGCGCTGACC
>JBIKVK010000236.1:0-5511 GCA_044356835.1 Burkholderiaceae bacterium | reverse complement strand
GCTGACGCTCGGCTGGCAGCTCGCCGCGAGCACGCGGCTGAGCGCCAACATCAACCATATCGGTGCTCAGCGTTATGACAACGACCAGGCCAATCGCTACCAGAGGATGCCTGCCTTCACGCTGACCGACCTCAAGTTGACCCATCAAATGGGCGCATGGCGATGGGCGGCGGGTATCAACAATCTGTTTGCCGAACGCTATTACTTGTACGGCATCGTGAACGGCAGCTTCACCTCGTTCAATGCGTATCCTGAAGACTTGAGAAGCGCCTACGTCACTGCGAGCTATCAGTTCTGAGCCCGAGGTCTCGCGGATGTCCCCGGCCACGTTCTGGCGCGCTGTCGTCTTCAGAGCCGCCTCTGCCCTGGCCGCATTCGCAGCCATGGGAGCCCAGGCGGGGGGTATCCTTTCCCTGGATCTGTGCAGTGACTGGCTGCTCGCCCACTATGCGAAACCCGATCGGGTGAACGCGCTTTCGCAAATGTCTGCGCGGCATGAGTCCCCGATGACCGCACAGGGGTGGACCACACACGATGGCTCCCTAGAGGATATTGTCCGGCGCAGGCCCGAACGGGTCGTGGTCGGAACGTTCAACGCGTCGATACTGCGGTCGAGGCTCAGCGCATTGGGGGTGCCCGTTTTCGTGATCAACACGATCCATGATCTGCAAGCACTCGAGATCGAAACTCAACGACTGCTCACACTGTTGCACGAGGCCGATGCACTGGCGCCCCAGTTCGTGGCAGCCGCCGGCCGTCCCGTAGCCCAGAGGCGCGGTCCCGAAAAGGCGGGGGACACTCAAAACCCTCGCGAGGCGCCCGCGAACGATCAACCCGGGCTGATTGCCCAGATCGTCCCTCAGCCCGAGGCCCGATTGGGGCGGGGCCGCCTGCTTCTCCTGGGCCCCAATGGCTATGGCACGGGCCCGGGCACTTTCGAATCCGATCTCCTTCACGCAGCGGGCTGGCGAAACCATCTGGATCATCCCGGCCATCAGGCACTCGATCTGGAAACCCTCGTCCGCCATCCACCCGACGCTGTCGTATGGTCGACTCTGCCGGGCGCCGCGCTCGCCCATCGATTCGCGGAACATCGGGGGCTCAGGCGTGCACTCCCTCCTGAACGTTGGATACGTACCGACCCTTGGCGCTGGCAATGCCCAGGACCCTGGAGCCATGAGCTGATCCGGCAGTTGCAGTCATGAACCGGCTCCTGATTCCGGGATTGACCGTGCTGATGATTGCGGTGGCCGCGTTGTCGCTTTCGACTGGTCCGAGCTCTGTGCAGGCGGCATCCGGTCTGATCGAATGGATGCGTGGCACCGCCAATGAGTCGTCACTCATCATCGGCGAGATTCGGCTGCCGAGAACCTTGCTTGCGTTAGCGGTCGGCGCGGCACTCGGCCTGAGCGGCGCAGCCCTGCAGGGACTGCTTCGAAACCCGCTCGCCGACGCCAGCCTCACTGGTGCAAGTCCAGGCGCGGCCTTGGGCGCTGCAACCGTGTTCTATTTCGGCTGGCTCCCGTCGCTCGGGCCGCTTGCCCCTGCGCTCGCGGGCCTGGCAGGCGCGTCGATCGCGATGGGATTGACGCTTCTCATCGCGGGCCGGTCGGGTCCGTCGGTCGTACTGCTGGCCGGACTCGCGATCAGTACGCTCAGCGGTGCAGCTCTGGCCGCTGTTCTCAACTATGCTCCGAATCCGTTCGCCATGCAGGAGCTGGTCTTCTGGCTCCTGGGCTCGGTGGCCGACCGTGGCCTGGACCACCTGATGATCATCATGCCCGCGCTCGCCTTGGGGGGACTCTTGTTGTGGCGCGAGGCGCCTTTCATCAATGCAGTGACGCTGGGTGAGACCGTTGCCGCGAGCCTGGGCTTTGACTTTGCACGGCATGCGCGCAACGTCGTCTTTGCTGCTGCCCTGCTGGTGGGCGCGTCGGTCGCGGTCGCAGGCGGGATCGGCTTTGTGGGCCTGGTGGTCCCGCACCTGCTGCGCCCCTGGGTGGGACACCGTCCAGACCGCCTGTTGCTGCCGTCAGCCATCGCAGGAGCGACTTTGGTCGGCCTCGCCGATGTGTTGATACGAAACATGCCCCCGGGGCGCGAGCTCAAGTTGGGAGTGCTGACGGCCCTGGTCGGAGCGCCACTGCTGATCGGACTGATCGTCAGGGAGAAGCGCCGATGGCTTTGATGACCGCGGATCGGCTTTCCTTCCGGGGGCGGCTGCACGATGTGTCTCTCGAGATCCATGGTGGTGAAGTGCTCGGACTGATCGGACCCAACGGCGCGGGCAAATCCACCTTGCTGCAGGGTTTGGCGGGGTTGTGGCACGCGGAAGGCCGGGTCCTGCTGGAGGGCGTGCCGGTTCAACGCCTGGACGCCCGGCAGCGCGCCCGTTTGATCGGCCTGCTGCCGCAGGCCGGCTCAAGCGCGTGGTCGGTCAGGGTGCGGGACATTGTGGCACTGGGCCGTCTGCCCTGGGGCGATGAAGACCCCATGGCCATCACGCAGGCCATGACGCAGGTCGGGGTCATGGCGCTCGCAGACCGGCCCATCGATCAGCTTTCGGGCGGCGAACAGGCCCGGGTCTGGCTCGCGCGCGTGATCGCAGGCTCGCCTCGAGTGCTCCTCGCCGATGAGCCGGTCGCCAGCCTCGACATGGCTCACCAGCAGTCGATCTTGCGCTGCCTGCGCGACCAGGTGACCCGAGGCCAGGCCGTGGTGCTCGCCGTGCACGATTTATCGCTGGCCGCCCGCCATTGCGACCGCTTGGCACTGCTCTCTGAAGGTCGGCTGATTGCGATCGGGGCGCCCAAGGATATCCTGAACCCGGATCGCCTCGGCGCGATTTACGGACGCGAGGTCGTGGTGCGCCTCGACCACGACCCACCCTTTGTCATCGCGCGCTGATCCCGGGCAGGGCCAGCGAGCGGGCCCGCATGCTCAACGCGATACAGCCCTGCCCTGTCGCAGCGCTGCGAGCACGATCTCTTCAGTGAGCAGTTCCGGAAGGACCATGGGCGGCCGGCCGGGCGCAGAAAAATAGAGATACAAGGGTACTCCGCTACGCCCCCAACGCGCGAGCTCGGTCGTGATCGCTGCATCGCGACGGGTCCAGTCGGCCCGCAGGCGCACCACCCCAGCAGCCTGCATCGCCCGGACCACGGGGTCTCGATCGAGCACCGCCTTTTTGTTGACCTGGCAGGTGACGCACCAGGCAGCCGTGAAATCGACAAACACCGGTCGCCCTGCCGCGAGAAGCTCTGCAACACGAGCAGCAGACCACGGTTCCCAGTCTGCTGCAGTGCCGGCCAGTCCGGCGCGGTCGGGATTTGCCGAGACAGTTCCCCCGGGCACCGACTCCGGCTCGTCGGCCGGCCACGCGATCCAGAGCGCCGCGAGCAGAGCCGCCAGCGCACAAGCCAAGGGCAGCGGCCGCCATGCACCGGCCTGCTGAATGAAGCGTCCGTACACCCAGGCGGCCAGGGCGAGAAGAACGGCGCCGATCACCAGGCCCAATACCGAGTCGATCCCGGCCTGCTGCCCCAACACCCAGGCCAGCCACCCGACGGTGGCGAACATCGGAAACGCCAGAAATTGCCGCAGGCTTTCCATCCATCGGCCAGGCCTGGGCAAGTAGCGCAGCCACCCTGGAAACGCTCCGAGGAGGAGATAGGGCAGGCTCATGCCCAAGCCCAAAGCGGAAAATACAGCGAGGGTTTCAGGCAGGCTAGCGGTCAATGCGAATCCCAAGGCCGAGCCCATGAAGGGCGCAGTGCAGGGGGTCGCGACCACGACGGCCAAGGCCCCTGAGGCGAAGTTGGAGAGGTTGGACGATCGCGTGCCTGGGGGGGCTGGCCCCTCAAAGCGCGCCAGCCGGGTGAGGCCGACGCCCACCTCGAACAGGCCCGCAAAATTGAGCCCGATCGCCACAAAGAGGAGCGCCATCGCGGCCACAAATACCGGCGACTGCAACTGAAACCCCCAGCCGGCGGCCACGCCTGCAGTGCGCAGGGCAAGGAGCACAGCGGCCAATGCCCAAAAGGACATCACGACCCCCGCGGCGAAAGCCAGCGCCGAACGCATCGGCGAATGCCCTGGGGCGGCAAACGAAAGCACCTTGAGTCCCACCACCGGAAATACGCAAGGCATGAGGTTCAGGATCAGGCCGCCGATCAGGGCAAACAGTACCGATAACGCGAGCCCACTCCCTGAGACCGGCAACGCGCCTCCGGATGCGCTCCCTTGGCCCGTAGCCGGTGCCCCCCTGATGGCGCCCTCTAAGAGCCCTCCAGTGACACCGGGACGCGCCGTGCCTGCGGACCCCGCCAGCCCGAGCCGGCCCGAGGACGGGCCTGCGGAAGCGGGGGCGGGCGCACCGGCGACGCGCGCAAGCTCGCGCCCCCCCGACAGACGCGTCGCCGAGGCCACAGGAGCCAGTTCGAACACCCGCTCGCCCGACACGACGATGCCCAGCGCGGCCTGGACCAGGGCATCAGCCCCTTGGGCGACCAGCTTCTGCCCGTCGGCCGAGAGTTGCACCTCCAACCGCAGCTTCAGGGGCGAGCCGGAATCCTCAAGCGCGAACACCCCCTGAGACGCCGCATGCACCAAGGCACTCTCGTGGTACGGGAAAAACTGGAGTCCCGCCGGGGCAAGCCCCTGACCGTTCCGCTCGAGGCGCTCGGGCAGACCGATCGACAGTCGGTCCCCCTCGGCCCAGACCGAGGCTTCGATCCGGCCGGAGGGCATCCGCGACAACGCGCGGTCGAACAGCCCCGCATGCCGCGATCGATCGGAACGCCGGCCTGGATCGATGACCGGCACAACGACCTGCAACTCCGCCTCGCCCGGGATGCAAACGTCGCGGCACATCAACCATGAGGCCTGGGCCCGGATGCGCAAGGGCGAGCGCGCGCCAGGCGGTACCGTCAGGCTGAAGGGCAAGACGATCTCGCCCTCGTAGCCATAATTGGCGAGCGGCGGGATGAACAATCGCTCCGGGGCGGGCCACTGCAATGGCCCTGCGCTGACGCCGGGCGGAAGATCCAGATCGAGCCGGGTGGGAAGACCCGAGTCACCCGGGTTGCGCCAGTAGCTGTGCCAATGCGGATCGTGGCGAATCCTGAGGCCCAGCAGCGAGGTCTCCCCCGCAACTGCAGCGAGTTCGCGGGCCACCAGTTCCACCTCGACCGCCTCCACCCTGACCGGCGCGCCGATCGAAGGACTTGTCATCGCGGCAATGACAAAGAAAGCGAACAGGCCGGCGAGTGCCTTACGTAGGATTTGTCTCATGGGACCGAAGCTCGTTTCTCACAACCGCATGTGGCCTCAATCACCTGGGCCGGCAAGAGCGCCCTCGGGCGCGACCGGCGCCCACACGCGCGCTCCATCGTACCGGAATAACCGTGAATCGCCCTTAATCTGCTTGACCCCTCGGCCCTGACTGCCTACCATCCGCGGATGGATCAAGAACTCGAAACGCTCGAGGCCCAGTTATCCTCGCTGATCGCC
>JBIKVK010000038.1:0-18658 GCA_044356835.1 Burkholderiaceae bacterium | reverse complement strand
AAAAGTCCTGAATTCGCCGGGTGTGGAGGCCAAAACTTTCAAACCGAACTCGTCCAGCTTCGCCGTCACGTCCGCTTCGCGAAGCGATTTGACGATGGCCTGGTTGAGTCGATCGATGACCTCAGGCGGCGTCCGAGCCGGTGCCATCACGCCCAACCAGACCACCACGTCGTAGCCGGGCACGCCCGATTCGGCGATCGTCGGCACCTCGGGGAATTTCGAATCTCGCGTCGCACCGGTCACCGCCAAGGCACGCAACCGACCGGAACGGACGAACTGAATCACCGAAGGTACATCCGGCAGGCCCATTGGAACTTCGCCTGCTGCGATTGCCGTGACGAGCGGGCCGCTCCCCTTGTACGGTACATGAGTGAGTTTCAGGCCTGCCATGCTCGCAAGGAGCTCCATGCCGAGGTGCAGGGTGCTGCCGTTGCCTGCCGATCCGTAGTTGAGAGCAGCCGGGTTCGCGCGGACATGCGCCAGGAAGGCCTTGAAGTCTGCTGCCGGGAACGAGGGGTGCACGACCAAGGCAAACTGCCCCCCAGCCACGAGCGCCACGGGGAGCAGATCCTTGTCCGTGTCATAGGGCATCTTCCGATACATCGCCGGGCTGATAGCAAGCGTTCCGATGGTGCCCATCAACAGGGTATGTCCGTCCGCCGGGGCCTGAACCACCATGGCCGATCCGACCGTGCCGCCCGCACCCGGTCGATTCTCGACCACCATGGGTTGCCCCAGATATTTGCCCGCCCGCTCAGCGAGCAGGCGCGCCGCCAGATCGGTCGCACCACCGGGCGCAAGGGGCGCGATGAGTTTCAAGGGACGCGATGGAAACTCTTGCGCCTGCGCTGCGACCAGCGCTCCCAGGCCAAACGTCAGCGCAGCCAGGGCGCCGCAAAGGCTTCGGTGATTCCAGGTCATTTGGATCTCCTCGTTGGTATTGATCGATCGATGGGTCAGCGGGCGGCCCGAGGGGTTCGACTCCCTGGGGCAGATCGTTCGAGCCGAGCCCTGAGCGTGGGGGTGGGTTCGACCGATTGTGGGCGCCCGTGGTCGGCGGCGCCGCCCGTCACCAGCGCGCGACTGCGCCGGATGTGTTTCTTGAGGATGCGCGCCGCACCCGCAGCATCAACGAGCTCGAAGGCCTTCAGGAGCGCGCGATTTTCTGCGAGGACTTCGGCCGGCCGGTCGGGAAAGCGCGCCGCGAGCGAAAGCCCGACCATATGGATGCGCTCATTCAGGCTCTCGATCATCCGCGCAAGTAGCGCGTTACCGCTCGCCTCCGCGATCCTTGAATAGAAGCGCCGGGCGATACGGATCGAGTCCACCGGGCGACCTAGGGCAAGGGCTCGCGCACTTTCATCGATCAGCTCGCGCAGCTCGATGATCAGGAGCTCGTTGGCCCGTGCCATTGCGCCGGCGACCGCCTTGAGTTCAAGCGTTTCTCGAACCTCAAAGAGATCGATCACCTCGGTGACACTCATGCCGCGAACGACAAAGCCCCACCCACCTTCCCTGCGCACGAGACCTTCCTGCTCGAGGCGGCCCAGTGCCTCGCGCACCGGCGTCCGACTGATTTCGATCGACTCGGCCAGATCCTGCGCACGCAGCCGACACTCTTCAGGGAAGCGACGATCCAGAATCCGTGTCTTGATGTAGCGGTAGGCACGCTCCTGAGAGCTGCCACGAGGATGGGCGGGAAGGGGGCGGGCCAAGCCAGAACTCCAATTGAATGCAATTTGAATTCAATTTAGCGCTGAACGAGGAACACCGCAAGGATCTCTTCAGAACGATGAACTCACGCCGAGCGTCTTGTTGTTGACATCGGGCCTGCATCAGACCTACGCTACCGATAGAGTTCCGACGATTCCGATCGGAATCCCATCTCGTGCGGAGGCGTTTCATCTGATGCCCAAATCCTCCCCTTCGTTGCGCAGCCCAAGAGCTGCACAGCCCAAGAAGTCGGGCGCCTCAGGTCTGGTTGACCCGGTGACCAAACAACTGGTCAAGGGTGCACTGCGCGCGCTTCAAGCGGAGATGGAAGCCCTGATCGAGCGCACTGCAATGTCGCCCTTCATCCGGGAAAAGAAAGACTTTTTCTCCGGAGTGTTCGATGCGCAGGGTCATTTGATCATCGGTACCAATATCCCGGTTTTCGGAGACCTGATTCGCCCGCTATTCGAGCGATTCAGCGCGGATCAGATGGTCGAGGGCGACGTCTATTGGTACAACGACTGCTACGGATCTGGTGGCGGCGTCTCACACTCCCCGGACCAGGTCTACGTCTCGCCTATTTTTGTCGAAGGCGCCCTCGTGGGATTCATTCAATCCTGGGCGCACTTTTCCGACGTCGGAGGCATGAGGCCCGGATCTTTGTCGCCGGATGCAACCGAGATTTTCCAGGAAGGAACGATCGTCCCACCGGTTCGGCTTTACGCAGCGGGTGTGTTCAATGAAGACGCGTTTCGAATCTTCCAGCGGAACTCGAGATACCCGGACATGGTGCTTGGCGACACACGCGCCTGCGTAGCAGCCGTTCGCCTGGGCGAGAAGCGGCTCAAGGAAATGTTCGATACTCACGGTCGAAAGCCGGTGCTTAGGGTCTTCGATGACCTGCTCGCGGAAACAGAGTCGACGATTCGGAGGAAGCTTGAGTCGCTGTTTCCCAAGGGAAGCTACCGCTTCACTGATCTGGTCGACACAGACGGCCATGGAAATGGACCTTTCCGCGTCTGTATCGAGCTTCAATCGACGGGTCGCGCCTTCCGGATCGACGCATCCGAGTCCGACAATCAATCCCCGGGAGCCATCAACTACCTGATGCACCCGGACGTACCCTGCATGGTGTTCGGGATTTACCTGCTTGCCGACGAGCCTCAGATCCTGCTGAACCAAGGAGCCGTGCGCGCATTCGAGAGCGTCACCTTGCGTGAGGGAAGCATCCTCAAACCCAGGTTCCCGGCGGCTCTGGGACAACGGGGCGTGACGCTGGTGCGCGTGATCAGCGCCTGTCTGGGCGTGATCGGTCAGGCCACCGGGGGAGCCTCCGTGGCCGCGAGCAACGTTTACGCCCTGTACTACCTTCGCGGCCGGCAGGAGTCTGGCGCCCAGTTTCTACTCACCGACGGTGTCGCAGTAGGCAATGGCGCCCGTCCCTACGCAGATGGAATCGACGCCGTCTATTTTGTCGCCCAGGAAAACTACCCGGCTGAATTTCTCGATAACAGTTATCCAGTTCGCCTGCTTCGCTACGAGATCCACTGCGATTCTGGCGGTGCCGGACGTTGGCGCGGGGGCGCGGGCGTCGTCCGTGAATTCGAGTTGCTTGCGCCCAGCGCGATGCTTTCGAATCGTATCGACGCAAATGCACACCCTCCCTGGGGGATCAGGGGCGGCAAGATGGGAGGCCGAGGACGTTGCATCGTCAATCCCGGTCGACCGGGCGAGAGGCAGATCTCGCCCATTGCCGATGGCACGATGCTTGAGCGAGGCGATATTTTCAGAATGGAAACCGGCGGAGGCGGCGGTTGGGGGCATCCGTTCGATCGCGAGCCGGAGCAGGTGCGCTCGGACGTCCTTGGGGGTTTCGTCAGTGTGGAAAGGGCGCTTTCTGATTACGGCGTCATATTGACCGGCCCAGCTCGCGACCTCGACCTGAAGGCCACGACGGCGCATCGAGCGGCTCATCGTCCGGTCGATGCGCTGTTTCATCGTCACCAGTATCGAAACTCGCTTGAAGAGGCAGAGACGGGCCGCGCAGAGGCGTCCAGTGCAAGGAGCCTCGCGTGAGACGAGCCAGCTATCTTCTAGGAATAGACATCGGCGGCACCTTTACAGATGTCGTCCTGATGAACTCGGATACGGGTGAGCAACATCTGGCGAAGGTGCCGTCGACGCCCGGCGATCAATCCGTCGGGTTTGCTCAAGGCATTGCCCAACTGCTCGACGACAAGGCGATTGCGCCGCAGACAATCGATTCGATTTATCACGGCACCACCGTTGCCACGAATCTGATCCTGGAGGGCAAGGGAGCTGCCGTGGCCCTGATCACCAATCAAGGCTTCCGCCATGTCCTTGAAATCGGTCGTCATGACATCCCGCGAAAAGCCAACATGTTCTCGTGGATCAAGCCGCCGCGGCCCGTCCACCCGGCGAACATTCATGAAATCGCAGGCCGGCTCAATGTCGATGGTACGGAACATGAAGCGCTCAACGATCATGAAATCGATGCACTAGGACGAACGCTCGCAGTCTCCGGATGCCACACAATCGCAATTTGCCTGCTGCACTCGTACGCAAACCCCGCGCACGAAAGGCATGTGCGTGAACGACTGTTGGAGGCGATTCCCAACGCCCAAATATCGATCTCTTCGGACATCCTCCCTGTCTTCAGGGAATACGAACGTTCGATGGCCACGATCCTCAACGTTTACGTCCTGCCGGAGGTCGTCCGCTACGTATCGCGGCTTGAGAAGCGGATTGGCGAGATCGGGGTGCAGGCACCCATCTTGCTCATGAAATCGAGCGGCGGCGTCACGGGCACCGCGACCATCCGCCGTGAACCTATCCAGACCGTGCTTTCTGGGCCTGCCGCTGGCGTCATTGGAGCCACGCGCACGGCAGTGCTGGCAGGTTACCCCGACTTCATCTCGATCGATATCGGCGGGACCTCAGCCGATGTGTGCCTCGTGAAGGGTGGCGAACATGCGGTCACCGCTCGAGGCCGAATCGGGGACTGGCCCCTCCAGACCCCGATGATCGATATCACCACGATCGGTGCGGGGGGCGGATCGATTGCCCGCGTGACAGAAAACGGCGAATTGATCGTCGGTCCGCACAGCGCGGGCTCAAATCCGGGCCCAGTCTGCTACGGCAAGGGCGGAGTCCAGCCCACGGTCACCGATGCCAATCTGGTGCTTGGCCGGCTTTGTCCTACGCTGCTCGACGACAGCTTTGCGCTGGACCTCGATGGCGCGAAAGAAGCGATCCGCAAGCGCATCGCCGAACCGCTCGGCCTCAGCGTCGACCGGGCCGCGCAAGGCATTCTCGATATTGTCGATCATGCCATGGTCGGTGCGATTCGACTTGTGTCCGTTGAGCGTGGTCTTGACCCGCGTAATTTTGCCCTCCTGCCCTTCGGCGGCGCAGGACCAGTACACGGGGGTTCATTGGCGCGGCTTCTAGGCATGAAAACACAGATCGTCCCCGCACACCCAGGGGTGCTCTCGGCCTTTGGGCTGCTGACAGCGAACTTGCGAAACGACTTCTCCCGCACATGCGTCGAACTCCCCCCCGACTATAAGCTCGACCGGATTGCCCAGGTCTTCTCAGAGCTTGAGGAACAGGCACGCGCCTGGCTCATGGACGAGCGGGTGCCACGATCGCGTCAGCTGCTGCAGTGGACGGCGAGTCTTCGATACGCGCATCAGGGCTTTGAGCTGGCCGTGCCCTGGACCCGGCGGACGGTCAACAAAGGGGCATTGTCGGACACGATCGAGCGTTTCCACGAGCTCCATCGGTCGCTCTACACCTTCAGCCAGCCCGAAACGCCGGTTCAACTCGTGACCTTGCACGTCACCGCGACCGCAAAGCTCGAGCGACCAAGTCCACCCAATCTGATCAGGCGCAGCACGAAGGCGCCCAGGCCAAGCGGCCAGCAGCGGATGGTCGTTGCCGGCCGCGTATACCGAACGCCGATCTACCGACGCGATGCACTCACGATCGGTGCGCCCGTCGACGGTCCGGCCGTCATCAAGCAAATGGACACCACGACCGTAGTCTTGCCAGGTCAGCGCGCGAGCGTCAGGCCGAGTGGAGCCCTGTTGATTGTCGAAAAATGATTGCAGACCTCACCAAAAGACCAACTTGGAGACTCTTATGAAAGTGGGATTAGCGCTCTGCAGCGCCAGCGTTGTTGCCCTAAGCCTTGTTTCGCAACCTGGTATCGCGCAGGTGAACACGTTGCGCCTCGGCGTCTTGAATGACAAATCTTCGATCTACGCTGATCTCACCGGAACCGGCTCGGTCACCGCCGCGCAAATGGCCGTGGACGACTTCGGGGGGCAGGTATTGAACCGCCGAATCGAGATCGTGACGGCGGACCATCAGAACAAGCCGGACGTCGGGTCGACCATCGCCCGTCGTTGGGTGGACACCGAACGGGTCAAGGTGCTGATCGATGTGCCCACCTCGTCGGTCGCATTCGCAGTTCAGGAAATCGCACGAAATCTCAAGGTGCCCTTCCTGATCTCGGGAGCCGCATCGTCGGATCTGACGGGCAAAGCATGCTCGCCGATGAGCGTTCACTGGACCTATGACACCTATGCCTTGGCTGCGGGCGCTGCCCGAGGCATCGTCAAGGCGGGTAACGACACCTGGTATTTCCTGACGCAGGACAATGCATTCGGTCAGTCCCTTCAACGCGATGTGACGCAATTTGTTCAGGAGGCCGGGGGCAAAGTAGTGGGTTCGGTACGGCATCCGTTAAACAGCTCGGACTTTGCATCCTTCATTCTTCAGGCCGTCGCAGCCAAGCCCAAGGTCATCGCCCTGGCCAATGCGGGCGCCGACTTCACCAACGGTATCAAGCAGGCGGGAGAGTTCGGGCTCAATTCACGCAACATCAAACTGGCCGGGCTGAGCGTGACCATCAATGATGTTCACTCACTCGGTCTCAAGACGGCCCAAGGTGTTCAGTTCGTGACCCCGTTTTATTGGGATGCGAATGACGAGACGCGAGCCTGGTCTCGTCGCTATTTCGAGAAGGAGCGCAAGATGCCCAACCATATTCAGGCGGGGGTTTATGGCGCTGTAATGCACTACCTTAAGGCGGTCCGCGCTGCGGGCACAGACGATGGCCCCACGGTCGTGGCCAAGATGCGGGAAATACCGATCAACGACTTTTTCACGCGCAATGGCACGATCAGGGAAGATGGCCGCGTGATGCGCGAATTCCATCTCATGGAGGTCAAGACCCCCGAGGAGTCACGCGCGCCCTGGGACTATTTCAAATTGATTCGGACGCTTGGGCCGACCGAAACCGCGATACCGCTGGCGGATAGCCAGTGCCCGACCATCAAGCGCTGACCGGAGCTCAAAGCGATGCCGCGCGTCAGAGTGTCCGACATCGAAATGCACTACGAGACGGTCGGCAGCGGCCCGCCCTTGCTGATTTCGACCGGTTGGGCCCGGGCGGAACGGGCCTTCGTCCAGCACCGCGAACTACTCGCACAGCATTTTCATTGCATCCGGCATGATCACCGGGGAATCGGCGCAAGTGACGCTCCCGACATGCCCTACAGCATCGAAATGCTGGCCGACGATCTCGCAGGATTACTTGACGCCCTGGGCATTGCCCGATGCCGGGTGCTGGGCGGCGGTGGGATGGGAGCACTCGTCGGCATGGAGCTGGCCCTGCGGCATCCGGAAAAGGTATCCGCCTTGATGCTGGGCTCGCCCTGTCTCAAGGTGGATCGCTTCCTCCATCAGATCATGATGATGTGGAAAGACCTGCGCAGACTCGACCCGGTGTTGTGGGCGCGTGAGGTCACCTTCTGGTGCTATGCGCCAGACACTTTCAACGAGCGGCCGGAGCTTGCCGAGGCTGCGGCACGCGCTCGGGGGGCAGAGCAGACCTTCCCGCAGGCCTTCGCCTTTGACCGGCTCGTGGAGGCCTACTGCGCCTACGATGCGACGGGACGTGCATCCTCGATCAAATGCCCTACCCTGATCGCGAACGCAAGTGAGTTCGATCTCATCACCGGACCGAGATTTGCCCACGCGGTCCATCGAGCAATTCCGCACTCAAGGCTTCACATCTTCGAGAACACGTCCCACAATTTCTGGGTCGAGGCCTTTGAAGACTGGTGGGCACTCACCCGAGACTTTTTCCAGGCAAACGGCGATGACTGAACTCGGGTTCAATCGATCGCGCTTCGTGATCGATAAAACCGAGATCGTCAGCCATAAGGGCCTGGTGGTCGCACAGCACCCGCTCGCGGCTCAGGCAGGTGCCCAGATACTCGCCGAGGGTGGCAATGCTGTCGACGCGGCCGTGGCAGCCGCCGCAGCGGTCACAGTGGTAGAACCTAGCATGAGCAGTCTGGCGGGCGGCGGAGCAATGATGATTCACGTCGCGCAGACCCGCCAAAATGTTGCAATCGATTTTCTGCCTCGGGTCCCTTCGGCCGCGCGCCCTGACATGTATCGCTTGGCGGGTAATGGTGCCTGCGGCGGCATGTTTGGCTGGCCACAGGTAGAGGCAGACGCCAATACGGTCGGAGCGCTTTCGGTCGGCGTGCCGGGCACCATGGCCGGCTTATGTATGGCCCTCGAGCGCCACGGGACATTTCCGCTTTCAAAGATTTTTCAGCCGGCGATCGAACTGGCCGAAACGGGCTTTCCGGCTGACTGGTATCTATGCACGATGATTGCGGGCGCAGCTCGAACCATGCGCCGATTTCCGGGAACCGAGGCTGTATTCCTCCCCGATGGGCTTGTTCCCGCTCCGCTGTTGCGGACCTACCTGGAGTCTTCAAGATTTCGTCAACCCGATCTCGCCCGCACCCTGCAGAGGCTGGCGGCGGGAGGAGTGGATGAGTTTACCCGCGGCGAGGTGGGACGCGCGATCGTCAGGACGATGCAACGGATGGGCGGTCTGATCACCGAAGATGATCTTGTTGCTTATCGCGCGCACTATCACGACACGCCAATCGAAACCCAATATCGCGATACCACCCTGTACAGTGTGCCCGGCGCAAATGGTGCAGCCACCGTGTTCGAGACGCTGAATATCCTCGAGCAGTTCGATCTCAAGTCACTCTCATTCCTCGGAGCGGATCACCTCCATTGGATGGCCTGCGCGCAACGCGCGGCGTTCCTGGATCGCTTTGCCCATCTGGCCGACCCGTCCAAAGTCCATGTCCCACTTTCGGGTCTGCTCTCCAAGGACTTCGCCATCGAACGAGCAAAGTTGGTCGCGCTCGCCACCGCAGGCCCTGACGCTGCAGGCGACCCTTGGCCGATCCAGGGCTCGCGTCCCGCGCAGGATTCGAGGGGAAGAGGCCCATTGAATGACTCAGGCTGTACCACGCACATTTGCGTTGCCGATGCGATGGGCAATCTCGTCAGCCTGACCAATACGCTTGGTGACCTCTGGGGCTCTTACGTTGTGGCCGAAGGAACAGGGATGCTTTTGAATGATTCCATGATCTGGTTCAATCCAGTCCCCGGCCATATCAACTCGATTGAACCGGGGAAGGTTCCGCTCTCCAATATCTCCACCATCCTGGGAAGTCGCAACGGCAACATGGTGCTTGCGATTGGTGCCCCGGGAGGGCGCAAAGTCATCACCTCGGTCCTTCAGTCCATCGTGAATCACCTCGAGTTCGGTCAGTCACTGCAACGCGCGATCGCCGCACCCCGCCTGCATTGTGAAGGCGAACGATTGCATATCGATTCCAGAATCGACGCTGGCGTACTGTCCGAGCTCGTACGGCGAGGACACCGGATCGATGTTCTTGAAGAGTCTTTTGTAACCTCGAACTTTGCCCGCCCGGTAGGCATTGCCATTGATCCAGATAGCCGAGCCCTGCGTAGCGGTGTCGATGCAATGCGGATGGCCTCTGCCGTAGGACTCACCTGATCCATCAAGCCTCGACGAGTATTGCTGCGATGCATTTCTTCCGCGACATGAGGAACACAGATCATGGCCGTTCGATTTGAACCGATCCATCCCCTGCTCGGCGCGGAAGTGCACGGTATCGACCTTCATCAGCCGCTGTCAGTTGAAGCGGCTCAGGCCCTGCGCGCTGGATTCAAGGAGCACAGACTGCTCCTCGTGAGAGGGCAACCGGGTCTGACAGTCGAACAGCAAGTGGCCTTTACAACGGTCTTCGGAGACTTATACGTTTCCAGGTCTTACAAGGGCGAAATGGGAGAACAGGGCTACTACTTCTCGAACACCCGTGCGGATGGACAGTTGGGCACTGGCGAACTGTCCTATCACCATGATCACTTGTTCAATCCACAGCCATGCAGCGCAGCGGTGCTGTACGCCATCGAAATACCCGCCTCGGGTAGCGCCACCAAATTCCGGGATGCCCTCGAAATGTACAACCGGATGTCAGATGACACACGGGCCTTGGCTCAGTCGATCCGTTGTCTGCATGTGCTCGACTACGCGAGCGTGACTCGCACAGGTCAAGTGCAGAAGACCGAACTCTCGCCCAAGGCTCTGCGCTCCTGGCAGCCGCTGGTATGGTCAGACTCTGACACCGGAAAGCGGGCGTTGTGGCTGGTTCCCCTGACAACGCACGCTATGGAAGGCATTGATGAAAAGACCGGCGACCAGCTCCTCGAGCGACTCTGGCGTGAGGCCCAGGCCATGGACGACCTCGAATACGTTCATCGATGGCGGCCCGGGGACATGCTGATTTGGGACAACCTCAGACTAAGCCATGCACGGCTTCCGTTCAATGATCACGAACCCAGAACGCTGAGACGCACCACCGTTCGATAGGTTTCTCAGCCTCATTTCCAACCCCCTAAATCGACCAGGTGAGATGACCATGAATCAAAGACCCGGATCTGTGCTGATATCGGCCCTCGTCGCGTTATCGGCAGCACTACCCCTCGCCGTTCACGGCCAGGGCGGATCAGCCCAGTGGCCTGCGAAGCCGGTCACCATTGTGGTGAATTCGGCGCCGGGAGGGCCGACCGATATTGTCGCCCGAGCGATGCGGGACGGCATGCGATCAAAGCTCGGTGAAACCGTGGTGATCCTCAATCGCGACGGAGCCATCGGACGCACGGGAGCACTGTCCGTCGCGCGGTCCGCCGCCGACGGGTACACATTGCTGATGTCGGGCGCAGGGCCCATGCTGATCTCTCCTCTCACGATGGAGAAAATGGCTTATGACGCCATCAGAGACTTTCATCCCGTGAACCTGTCGGTCGAAGTGCCCGTGATCATCTCGGTGCATCCCACGGTCGCCAAAACCCTCAAGGAATTGATCGACCGCGCCAAGGCTGAGCCAGGAAAACTTAGCTTTGCGTCCACCGGCGTTGGCGGGCCTGCGCACATGGTGGGCGAGTACTTGAAACTGCTCAGCGGGATCAACATGTTTCATGTGCCCTATCGGTCTCAGCCTCAAGCTGTGGTCGGACTGATCGGACATGAAATCTCCATGTACACCGGCACACCGGGCGCCGTCGTCCCGCACGGAAAGACCGGCGCATTGAATCTGCTCGCGATCACTGGCCCTCAGCGATCCCCTTTGGCCCCCGACGTTCCGACCACCGCAGAGGTCGGCTTTCCCAAGCTGGGCGCACCTGCATTCTTCGGGCTTTTCGTTCCGGCCGGTACTCCGACGGACATCATCAACAAAATCGATGAGGCAGCGCGTTTCGCGCTCGAGCAACCCGAGGTCGGAAAGTCCCTCGCCAGCTCCGGGTTTACGATCCTGGGGTGGGGCCCCGAAAAATTCCGGGCCTATCTCAACGAAGAAATGCGCGTTTGGGGCGAAGTGGTCAAAAGCGCCGGCATCCGGGTCAAGGCTGACGATTGATCAGCCCGGGGCTCAAACTCTAGAGACCTTCCAGCCCGACCGATCCCGATCGAAGGTCAAGGAGCCGACGCCCCGCTCTTTCAGCTCGGACCGGCGGAGCTTGCCCGTTTCCGTGACGGGCAACTTGTCCGCTATTTCCAGGAATCGCGGAATTGCAAAATAGGCAATCCGCCCGTCCAGGTGGCCCAGCAGGTCTAAAAAATCGAGGGACCATCCCTCGCGTAATACCAGCACCACCATGACCTCCTCGTCGCCCAGGTCGGACGGTACTCCAAAGGCGGCCGCTTCCTGGACAGCCACGTGGGTGAGGACGGCCTGCTCGACTTCCCAGGCAGAAATATTTTCGCCTCTTCGTCGAATCGATTCCTTGGTCCTGCCCACAAATCGAAAGTTGCCTTCGGCGTCACGACTCACCAGGTCACCGGTCTGAAACCAACCACCTTTCCAAGATCGGGCAGTCTCCTCCGGCTGATCCCAATATCCAAGACAGAACGCGTTGGGCAAGCGGGTGCGCAGCAGCAACTCGCCAGGCACGCCCTCTCCGACATCGCCCCCTTCCGGGTTCACGACTCTCGCCTCAAAGCCGGCGACCACCGAACCCATCCGGCCCTGGGTCTCCCAGCCGGTCTCGGCGTAGAAGGCTGCATTTGTTTCAGTGGACCCGTATCCACCCACTCGGCGAGCCACTCCGAACCGCTCGGAGAATTCACACCACACGCTGCTTCTCAGACTTGAAGAAAAAATCGTATGCATCGAGTGTGCACGCTCTGCAGGGGAGAACGGCTGGGCGAGCAGCATGGCCCCCATCGCGCCTACAAGGCACCCGTGTGTGGCCCCAGCCGCAGCCGCTTCAATCCAGAATTGGGATGCAGAAAAGCGCTCGGTCATCACACAGCGCGAGCCCATCAACATCGATTGGACCAAGGTCGAAAGAGCGTGGATATGAAAGAGCGGCAAGGTGGTGAAAGAAACACTGTCTTCGGTCAGCGAGTTCATTTCAGCCATGATGCGTCCCCACCAGATCAGTTGCTCAGCAGGATAGGTCGCACCCTTCGACGGACCGGTCGTCCCTGAGGTGAACAGGATCGCGGAGGGGTCCTGAGCCAGCAGGGGCTGCATCCTGGCGCCGTCCTCTGCATAACGCAAGGCAGAAATCTTGATGCCCTGGACCTCACGGGCATCGCGGGTCTCTCCGACACACCAAATGGCCTCTACACCCGGCGCTGCAACCGCGAGAAGATGCTCCAGCAGCGTACCGTCAGCCACCACAAGCCGGGCCTGAACCAGATTCAGCGGATGGGCCAACTGTGGCCCACGAAGAGCCGTATTCAGCGGCACGGCAATCGCCCCAGCCCATTGACAGCCCAAAAAAGCCCATACAAAGTCGACGCCATTTCGCAGCATGAGGGCCACTCGGTCCCCTCGTCGAATTCCGGCCTCGCCGATCGCGGCCGCGAACCGGGCCACACCCGCTCTGCACTGAGCGAAACTGATGGTCTGGCCGGCGACCGTCAGCAAAGGTCGATCACCAAAACGCGAGGCTTGTTCGTCCAAAAGACCAGGCAAGGTTCGCGGACCGGACTGGTCAACCCGAGCAATGGCCCGCCCAGTTCGAGCCTCAGGTTTCAGGTCGATCATGAATGACTCTCGGCGCGCGGCCACACCCTGCCCCGTCAGTCAAGGACGAACGCAGGCAAGACCCACCCGCCCGATACGGTTTCAAAAACAACGCGTACCTCAAGACCCACCTTCAGCTGATCTTCCGACGCGCCCCTGAGCGGCGCCTGGAGTCGAACCCCCTCGGCAAGCTCTGCGATCACCAGAACATAAGGCAGAGCACCCGAAAATCCGGGATGAAAAGCATGATGAATAACGGTCCAACTGTAAACGCTCCCACGACCGCTGGAATGGAACCACTCCACCGCAGAATCGAAACAGTGATGGCACAGCCATCGCGGAGGATGCCGGAACTCACCGCAGGAAACGCACCGCTGCAAAAGGACCTGGCCGCGCTTGAGCCCGTCCCACCAGGGTGCGGACTCCAACGAGGGAAGCGGCAATGGGCGCGAGTCATCATTGGACATCTCAGGCAGACCTCATGATGGCCACTGAACCGTTACCCATATCACCATATCCAGTGACCAATCCGATCTGCGCATCCTGAACCTGCGTCGCTCCAGCCTCTCCGCGCAACTGCCTGACGAGTTCGACAATGTGGTTCATACCCGCAACATGCGCTTCCGAGAGCAGTCCACCGTGGGTATTCACCGGCAACTTTCCACCAGGAGCAATGACACCCGATTCAACGAAGGTGCCACCCTCTCCCTTCTTGCAAAAGCCGAGATCTTCGAGCTGACACAGTACGATGTAGGTGAAGCAGTCGTAAATTTCCGCCACCTGGATATCGGCCGGCGAAACGCCTGCCATCGAGAACGCTCGAGGCGCTGCCTTGGCCAAGCCGAGACGCGTCACGTCATCTCTCTGCGTGATCGAGCTGGGCGAATCGGGATGTCCCTCAGCCAACCCCATGACAATGACGGGGCGACTCCTCAAGTCGCGAGCCCTCTCGGTTGACGTGACGACAATGGCTGCAGCGCCATCGCTTTCCAGACAGCAATCGAATAAGCGAAACGGGTCCGCAATCATCCTGGACTGCTGATGATCTTCGATCGTCATCGGATCACGTTTGAGGGCGCGAGGATTGCGCATCGCATGCTGCCGGGTGCTGACCGCAATCGCACCCAGATGCCGACTGCGGGTGCCATAGAGCTCCATGTGCCGACGGGCCATCGGTGCATACAACTGCGCTGGAGCCATAGCACCGATGGGGGCTTCGTGCTCGGCCATCAAACGGAACTGCGGAGTGGCCAGCATGCGACGGCCTACTCGCGCTCCCGAGGCGCCGTTTCTTCCGACCGGCATCAGCACATGACGACAGATGCCTGAGGCGATCACAGAGATCGCCAATTGCAGACCCGCGACGCTGCTCGCGCCGCCCATCGGCACTGAAGCGCAAAAACGGAGGTCAGGAATGCCGAAGTTGGTCACCAAGTCTTCGGCAACGGCATCGCTTCCGTAGCTGATGATGCCATCGATGTCGCGGGGCGAAAGGCCCGCATCCTGAATGGCCCGTAAGGACGCCTCACATTGCAGCGCGATGACGCTGCGCCCAGAGTTTCGGCTGTAGGCAGTTTCTCCGATTCCAGCCACGGCGCCGCGCTCAAAAAGAGACATGAATCCTCCGAGCGACGCACACCGAGCACGCACAGCCAGTGCTGCTACGCACCCAGATGTTGTCTTTTTTAATACCTCCTACTTATCATAACAACAAAGCAGGTCGCCCGACCGGGCGCATCAGCATGACGCGACGCCCGTCTCTTACGGCAAAGGATTGCTTCGATCATGGCCCGATCAAGTGCCGCCTCGCGCTTTGCGCTCATCGAGCAGCGCGCTGCCGCGCCCTTTATGCAGAACCTTCCGGCGATGATCGTTCGCAGAGCACAAGAGTGTCCCGACGCGAGTCACCTGACCATCGGATCACAATCGATCAGCTTTGGTGAGGCGCGCGAGAGAGCGGCTCTTCATGCCGGGCGACTGGCCGAGGCAGGCGTTCGCCGCGGTGACCGGGTTGCAATCATGTGCGGCAACCGGATCGAAATGATCGAGATGATCTACGGGTGCCTGTGGCTTGGCGCGATTTTCGTCCCCGTCAACACCGCCCTCCGGGACGCTCAACTGGTTCATGCACTCTCCCTGTCGGGTGCCTCGATCCTGATCCTGGAGGGCAAGCACGTCGAGCATCTCGCGCTCATCGCAGACCGAGTCAAGGCACTAAAAGTCGCATGTCTGGATGACGCAATGCTTCCAGCCGGCATCAGAGGCCTGACCCTGCCGAAAACCGCCCATTCGTTGCCCGAGCCGACGATCTCGCCCGGAGATCCGGCAGCAATCCTGTTCACTTCTGGCACAACGGGCCCTTCAAAGGGCGCGCTCTGCCCCGCCGCCCAGTTTTACTGGTGGGCGGAGTATCAGACCGCTGCGATGCGGGTGGACCCGGTTTCGGTGATCTACAACGCCCTGCCGCTTTTCCATATCAACGCACTGAACTCCGTATCGCAAAGCCTGCTCACGGGAGCGCGCTGCGTCATAGGCACCCGTTTCTCGGCGTCCGGTTTCTGGCTCGAAGCGGCCCAGTGTGGGGCCACTCACAGTGCGATCATCGGCGCGATGGCAGACCTCATGCTCGCTCAGCCTCCAAACCCTAACGACCGTTCACACAGAATCCACACGGTACTGGCCTCGAGTGTTCGTGCCGATACCTGGGTTGCAGTGTCCCAGCGATTCGGCATCACACATCGCGTCGGTGGATATGGATCGACCGAAACGAACCTTGTTTTCAACAGCGACGACGGCTGGGAGCAACAAGGCAACATGGGGTTTGTCACCGACGGCTTTGAAGCTTCGGTCGTTGATGAGTTTGATATCCCTGTTCCGGACGGAACAGCGGGTGAACTGCTCCTTCGATCTCGGGTTCCTCATGCATTCGCCCTGGGTTACTGGGGTATGCACGAGGCCACAGTGAACAGCTGGCGAAACCTCTGGTTCCATACCGGGGACCGAGTGATTCGCAACGACGATGGACGGTTTCGGTTCGTAGGTCGTCTCAAGGAATCGATCCGGCGCCGCGGCGAGAACATTTCCGCTTGGGAGGTCGAACAGGCCATATTGGGTTTCAGCGGAATCGCCGAGGTTGCAGTCTACGGCGTCCCTTCAGCGCTCAGCGATGAGGAGGTCATGGCGACTCTCGTGATGAAACCGGGCCTGTCGATGGATTTCCAGGCGTTGGTTCGGCATCTGGAACCCAGGCTCGCCCGATTCGCAATACCTCGCTACTTTGATGTCGCAGAGTCGCTACCCTTGACCGATACCGGCAAAATTCGCCGCGGGGCGCTGGTTGAGCGGGGCGTGCAGGCCAGCACCTGGGATCGAGAGCGCTCGATGCCGAGCCAAAGGCGCCAATGATCGGGCATCAGAAAGGCCAAGGGCCTAGGTCCTTTTGAGACCTAAGCCCTTGTATTACATGGTCGGGGTGGCGGGATTCGAACTCGCGACCCCTTGCACCCCATGCAAGTGCGCTACCAGGCTGCGCTACACCCCGAAGCCCGAAAGTATATCAGTTTTGGTTCTGGACTCAGTCTGAAGAGAGGATGCGGGCTGCGTCCTCGAGCAGCGCGCGAATCTCGAGCAACTGGGCACGCAGCACCGCACGGGTGGGCTCGTCGGTCGGCCAGGTTTCGAGCGGGAGCGACTGCTGCATCATGCCCGCCGACTCTGAAGAGTGTCCGAGAGCGACCTGCTGCACGTGGACTGAATTCAATCCGGCAGACCCCGCGATCACCGATCCCGTCAGGGCCGGCGACCCGGCTCCCGCCGCAGGCGACGCTGCGGCCGTATCCGACCCGCTCCAGTCATCGGTGACGCCCGCAGCAGTGGCCGCCATCGAGCCTGCCCCGCTCCTTGGGCGGGCCATGCCCGCGGCACCATCGCCCAGGCGATTGCGCGCGCCGTTGATGGTGAAGCCTTCTTCGTAGAGCAGCTGGCGAATGCGCCGCACCAGGAGCACTTCATGATGCTGATAGTAGCGGCGGTTGCCGCGACGCTTCATCGGGCGCAACTGCGAGAACTCCTGCTCCCAATAGCGCAGCACATGCGGCTTGACGCCGCACAGCTCGCTCACCTCCCCGATGGTGAAGTAGCGCTTGGCCGGAATCGGCGGAAGAGCCTCGAGAGGCGAACCAGGGCGCGCGCTCATCCCGCTCAGCTCGGGTCCGAAGCCGCCACATCGATCTGCGACTTCAGCTTCTGACTCGCATGAAACGTGACGACACGGCGGGCCGAGATCGGAATCGCCTCGCCCGTTTTGGGATTGCGGCCCGGACGCTGCGGCTTGTCACGCAATTGAAAATTGCCAAAGCCCGAAAGCTTGACTGAACGCCCCGAGATGAGCGAGCCCCGGATTTCCTCGAAAAAGGCCTCAACCATGTCCTTGGCCTCCCGCTTGTTGAGACCGACGCGCTCGTACAGAATTTCGGCGAGCTCGGCCTTCGTGAGGGTGAAGTCGTCGGCAGGTGCACGCACGGGTGGAGGTGTGAGGGACCGATCGAACTCACCGATCTCGATCGACTGGGCATCCGGGGGAAGGTTGGCATTCATCACAGATCTGTAACGCTGAATGAAACTCAGGCCGCGCTGCGCAGTCGGGCGCCGATTCGTTGCTCGAGCCAGCTGACCAGTGACTGAATCGCCTGCTGGGCCTCGGCATCGCTCAAGGTCCGTTCAGTATCTTGCATGCGCACGCGGAACGCAAGACTTTTTTCCTTATTTTCCAAACCCTTACCGCGATAAACATCGAACAGTTCGACTTGCTGGACGATCGCTGCATCAGGGGCTTCGGCGCAGGCCGTGCGGATCGCCGACAACACCCGAGAGGCGTCCATATCGACCGGGACGACCAGCGCCACATCCCGGAAGACCGGAGGAAAGCGTGACAGATCGACATGGCGCGGCAACGGGCGGGAAAGCATCGGCGAAAGTTCCAGTTCGAACAGCACCACCGGGACGGGCAGATCAAAGGCCTGCTGCAAGGCCGGATGAAGTTCACCGATCCAGCCCACGGGCTCGTCCCCCTGCAGAACTCGGGCACTACGGCCCGGATGCAAGGCCGGATGCGTGGCCGCAGCGTAGGTGAAATCGCCGGCACCCGGCAAAGATTCGAGGTCGCCCTTCAAGTCAAAGAAATCGACCTTGCGCGCCGCGCTGCCCCACTGTTCGGGCAAGGCTGATCCGGAGGCCAGAGCGGCGACCCGCCAAGGCTGTGCAATACCGGCCACCTGCAGTGGCCCGGCCTGCACCGCGGGGTCAGCCCTGAATACCCGGCCCATTTCAAAGAGGCGGACCCGCGCCGCCTTGCGACGCAGGTTGGACTGCAAGCTGTCGATCAGGCCGCTCCAAAGGGTGCTGCGCATCACGTCCATATGTGCGGCAATCGGGTTGAGCAGCGGCAAGGCCGGCTCGGTCGACACCTGCGCATT
>JBIKVK010000037.1:0-18693 GCA_044356835.1 Burkholderiaceae bacterium | reverse complement strand
GAGGATCTCAGACAACACTTGGGGATGGGCGATATCGCGATCATCGCGCCAAAGCGCAGTCAAGATCCCAGCGGCAACCGCATCCGTGTTCAGCCCGGCGGCCTGAGCGGCCAGCACGACGCAGGAAGGTACCACCCGATCCCCGTAATGATGCGCCGGCTCGAGCAGGACGGGCAGCTCCAGAAACTGACTCCACCGCGTCACTTCGGTTTGAAACTGAAGCGCCCGTGCTTTGGGGCTGCGCTCGGCAAATGGCTGACTGCCGAACGCCGGCACGACCTTGGACAGGTCGATCGGACAATGATGAATCGTTCGGCCATGTCGTCTCGCGATGTCCGCGATCCGCGCGACCGCGAAGTAGGCGTAGACCGATCGAACCGAGTAATAAAACTCGATGGGATCCGAACGCGCCTCAGGCATTCTTGAGCCCCGCCCGCTGAATGACCGGTCCCCAGGTATCGACATCCTGACGCAGCGTGGCGGCAAACGCCTGGGGGCTACTGCCGACGGGCTCGAAGCCGCGTTCGACCAGCGTCTTCCTGACCTCCGGATCCCGCATCGCTGCGCCGTAAGCGGCTGCGATACGGTCGCGCTCGGCGACGGGGGTTCCCGCCTTGACCGCAAGCCCCTGCCATGCCGCAGCGGCAAATCCGGGCACTGCATCAGCTATGGGCGAAAGTTGCGGCGCGAAGTCCTGGCGACGCGCGCTTGCGATGCCCAGCAGACGTACCTTTCCCGCTTCAGCTTGGGTACGCAGGGTCTGATAACTGTCCAGCATCAATGAAATTCGACCACTCATGAGGTCGGGCAAGGCATCGGCTCCACCCTTGTAGGGGACAATAGTGAGGTCGAGTCCAGTGGCCATCCCCAGCATCAGGCCGCCCAGGTGCGACCCCCCGCCCAGCCCCGACGCACCAATGGTGAGCTTGCCCGGGTTCGCCCGCCCCCACTGGATGAGATCGCGGACCGACTCCACCGGCGTTTTGGGGCCCGCCGCGAGGATGAGCGGAATGTTGACCAGCAGCGAGACCGGATCGAGATCCTTGAACGTGTCGTAAGGCAGCTTCGAAAAGGTCCAGGGGTTGAACGCAAGCGAGGTATACACGCCGATCAGGGTCGTCCCGTCGGCTGGCGCTGCCAGCCCGGCCTGGATCGCAGCAATCCCGGCCGATCCGGGCTTGTAGTCGAGCAGGATGCCCTGCCCCAAGGCGGGCTCGGCACGCTGATTGGCCGTGCGCAACATGAAGTCGGTCGGTCCCCCTGGACCGGTCGGAACAAATATCCGGACTGATTTTGACGCGACCTGCGCGCCGGCCGGCGAAATCGCCGCCACCGCGCACAGGCTGGTCAGAAGGGTTCTTCGCTTCATTGACGTTCCTCCAGGTTCAGTTCAAAGTTCGAGGGCACGACACCGAACCGCGCCTTTTTCGTATTTGGTGGATAATGCCACCGATTCCAAAGCCGCCGATACTCCGGCGCATTCGCCCGGCGAGCCTGATCGCCGATCCGTTGACCTTGTGAAGCACTCTGGAGCCCGGTATGAAACCTGCTTCCGGACCTGCCGTTTTTACCGAGCTGGCGCCACCACAAAGCCTGAGTCGGATCTACCTGCTCATCGCACTGTTGGCCCTGTGCATTGGTTTGATTACGGCCCATGTGATGGGCGTGCGCATCATTGTCGCCGAGCCCGATCCCAGCGGCCAGGCGCGCCCCAGTTTTATAGGCCGTGCCGAGTTGGCCCGGATAGAAGCCCAATATCAGGAGCGACTCGACTCGCTCCGGGCACAGCTCCATCAAGAGCGGGAGCAACTCCTCGAACAGCACCGTGCTCAGGCGGCCGAGGTGGCATCGGTCCTCCGTGTGGACAAGATCCGGGAATTGAATGCGCTGCGTGACGAATCCAATCGTGCCTTGCTCGCGCAAGGGGAAGAAATGTCTGCGCTCGAAAGGGAAAAAGCTCGCGCCCTCAAGACCCTGGCTCAAGAGAAGGCAGCGAGCGATCGCAAGCACAAGGCAGAACTCGTATCGCTTGAGCAGGAGCGCGACAAGCTCCTCAAACAGAAGGACGGCCAGCTCGCCGCGATCAAGCGTGATCAGGAGAAGATCGAACAGCAGTACAAGCGACAATTGAGTGAGGTTCAGAAGCGGCTTGCAGCGACCGTCGAACGGATCGCCCAGGTCGAAAGCGCACAGATCTCCTTGATCAAGTCGCTGGGGGTCAAACCCGAGCCTCAGGTCCGTCCCCGGGGTGGGCAGGGGGGCGCCTATCAGCCCGTCGACCGTCCCCGGCCGGGGGCTGATTCATTCGGATCGAGCGTAAAGTCGCTCAACGACGACCTCGACTTGCTGGAGCGCGGAATCGCTCCGATTGAACAGGTCTGGCGCAAATCCTTGCTCCCCCACACTCAGCGCCCGGTCGCCCTCCCCTTACGAGATTCTTTCTATATCTCAAGCCGATTCGGATTGAGAACAGACCCGGTCACGCGTCGAGCGAGCAGGCATGAGGGGGTTGATCTGGTCACCCATCATGGCGCGCCCGTCCTTGCGACCGCCGGCGGGCAGGTCACCCGCTCCGGCCCCGCCGGGCCCCATGGACAGCTCGTCGAAATCGATCACGGCAACGGCTACGTCACGCGCTATGCTCACCTGAGCCAGCGACTCGTGCAGGCCGGTCAGACGGTCAGCCTGGGACAGTCCATTGGCCGGGTCGGCCGATCGGGACGGGCGACCGGTGTGCACCTGCACTACGAGTTGCTGCATAACGGCCGCCCCATCGATCCGACCCGCGCGTTCAACGAGTCTCTTTGGGCCCAGCACGACCGACAGTCCTTCAGTTATCGCTGACCCGCCGCCGTAGCGATCGGTTGAGCGATCGCTTCCCTCAAGATCCGTTTGAGCACCTTGCCCACTGGGTTTCGTGGAAGCGCGTCCAGGATCACGATATGTTCAGGCCACTTGTATGCGGCCACCTGAGCGGTATCGCGCAGGAATTCCACGAGTTCGTCGAGGGACGGATCTTCCCCAGCCTGCTGGGGCACCACAACCGCGCAGACCCGTTCACCCAGGACAGGATCGGGCGCCCCAATGACCGCAATCTCGCGGACCTTTGGATGTCCCAGCAGGAGCCCCTCGAGCTCTTCAGCCGAGATATTCATGCCTCCGCGGATCACAATGTCCTTCTTTCGACCGACAAACCGGTAGTACTGACACTGATCCCCCGCAATCTCGAACAGGTCACCGGTGCAGTAATACCCTTCGTCATCGAAGGCCGCGGCCGTCAGCTCGGGGGCTTTGTAATATCCGCTGAAAATCGTCGGGCCTTTGAACCGGATTTCGCCTGCGCGGCCGGGCTCGTGGATCACTGCACCGGTCTCGCAGTCGACGAGGCGGGTTCGAATCTTGCGCGAATTGCTGACCGACCAGTCGAACCCATCGACCCCCACCCGAGGAAAAAACCGCGCCCGATGGCTTCGATCCGGAACGTCCTGAGGTGCAGAAGCGAGCGCGGCCCCTTCATTTGAACCAAAGTAGTTGACCAGTTCGACACCAAAGCGCGCGGCGAACTGCTCGACCAGCCAATCGGCGATCGGAGCCCCACCGGAGCCGATTCGGCGCAGACGCGACAGGTCAACCCCCTCGAGCCGATGCGGCTCCTTGAGGAGCATCGCAAGTACCGCGGGCGCCGCGATGCTGTAGTCCGCAGGGTGGTGCCGAAGCTGCTCGATGAACAGGTCCAGATCGAACGGGTGATGGTGATGCAGAGTTGAACCGGTCATCAGCCAGGCCATCAGACTGGTGGAAATCCCAGCCATGTTGACGAACGGAAACGGGACCAACAGCGTCGCGCCGTCGGCGATCTGACCCGCATCGATCACGGAGCGCCCCACAATCAGCCATTCGTTGTGATTGCGGGGCACGCCCTTCGGGGCCGCCTCAGTGCCCGAGGTCCAGCAAATCGTGAGTACATCATGGGCGGACACACCCGAGGCCTGATGCTGCTTTCGCAGACGGGACAAAATCTGTCCAACATCGCCACCCTGCAGCGACAGCTGAACCGGTTCAAGGACTGAACCTACGGGGTCACCGAGGCCCATCATGGCGCGCAGGCTCTTGAACCGGTCGCGATGCTCGAACCAATGCTGACCCAGCGCAAAGCGTCCAACCCGATTGGCAACGAGCGCGACCTTGGCCTCCGTCAACGCAATGATGTGCTCGAGCTCGTGGGCTCGATACTGCACCGGGACAGGAGTCACCACGACCCCTTTGATCGCGCAGGCGAGGTAAAGAGCATGCAGGGCTACGCCGTTGGGCCACTGCACCACGATCACGTCGTCCCGCGACAGGCCCCAGTCGCCCAATGCAGACAGCAAGCCGTCCACCTCTCGAGCCAGGTCAAGCCAGCTCACGCGGCGCGGTTCGATACCTGCGATCGCATCAAGGTTGGGCGGATCGATCACTGCCAGGCGGGTGGGCGCGGCGGCCACCCGGTCGAAAAAAAGTTCTCCAATGGTGCGCTCGCCCCACCAGCCTCGTGAGACATATTCGCGGATCTTTTCTTGGGGCACCAGGATCATCTTCGGCTCGACTTGTTGGGGCAGCGCATTGAACAGATCTTGCCGGAAATCAAGGCACAGTAAAATCGGACCAGTCCCTAACCGCCCAAGCGCAATTCGCAGGCGGGGTTGAGGGCGTCGGTCACCGCTCGACGGAATTGATGGAGCGTGCGCTCAGTGAACTGGTCTCTCCCCAAAAACTCCCTGTTTGCGATCCTTTTGCGCTCGCCCTGGTGGAAAAGCCTGGGCGTTGCGCTGATCCTCGCTCTGGTGGCCGCAGCCCTGTTGCCTGACCGCTTGAAGCTCGCCGGTGCGCTCGCTTCCTTTCCATTCGTCGTCATCGGCCTCATTGCCGCCTGGCGGCAGCTCAAGCAGCCCAGCGCAAGCGCAATCGAGCGGACAGCCCACGGCGTGCGTGACCTTGACTGGGCCCAGTTCCGCGGCTTGATCGAGGCGGCGCTCAGCAGGAACGGGTACGTCGTCGAGCGCAGCAAGATCGAAGGCGTCGACTTCGAGACATTCAAGGAGGGCCGTCGGGCCCTGATCTTGGCCCGGCGCTGGAAAAGCGCCCATATTGGGATCGAGGCCCTTCGAGCGCTGCGCCAGGCCGCCGATCAGGCTGACTGTCAGGATGCGGTTTTTGTCGGACTGGGTGAACCCTCGGAGGCCGCCGCCAAGTTTGCCGACTCGAGCCGGGTGGACCTCTGGCAGGCCAGCCGACTCGCAGCGCTGGGGGTTTTGCCCCGATAAAGGGATGCGGGTGAGACTTCTCCAGCGGATGAGGTCACTCCCACCACGTTTCGGATTACTGGGCAGTTTTCGCGAGTTCCTCAAGAATGGTCTTGTAGCTTGCGCCTTCGCGAACAAACATCTGTCTCATTCCCTCGGGGGTGGACACGCTGACCTCCATGCCCTGGGCCGCCAGCTTTTCGGCGATGGCAGGTCGCGACCCCACTTTCACGAGCGCCGCATTCATGCGCTCAACGATCGAACGCGGCAGCCCCCCGGGCGCAATCACGCCCTGGAAAGTCAGCGCCTCGTAGCCAGCGACACCACTTTCGGAAACGGTGGGGGTGTTGGGCGTCGCCGCTGACCGCCGCGACCCGGTGGTCGCCACCAGAACGATTCGCCCCTCTTCGATCTGTTTGGTGTTGCCCACCAAGGACGCGAACATCACGTCGACGCGTCCACCCACCAGGTCAATCGCGGCGGGCCCCGCCCCCTTATAGGGCACGTGGGTCATTTGAATGCCTGCCGCCCGGGCAAACGACTCTCCGGCCAGATGCTGAGCCGAACCGTTGCCCGAGGATGCGAAGTTGATCTTGCCGGGATTGGCCTTTGCATATGCGACAAACTCACGCACCGTCTTGATCTTGAGGCCCGGGGTCAGCATCATGCCCAGGGACTGGATAGTGGTGACCGCGACCTGCGTGAATTCGCCGACCGGATCATACTTGGCAGCCGGATTCTGCAGGGGCGTGATCACGAAGGCATTGGTCCCATACAAAAACACTGAACCGTCTGCGGGCGCCCGACGCAGGTACTCGGTCGCAATCAGGGTTCCCCCGCCCGGTCGGTTCTCAACGACGACGCTCTGACCCAATTCCCCCGACAGCTCGGAGGCGAACATCCGCGCCACAATGTCGGTTGACCCCCCCGCCGCATAGGCCACCACCAAGCGCACCGGCCCGGACGGCCAAGCGGGGCCGCCCTGAGCTTGAACCGAAGGCACCGCAACCGTCGCGAGGGCAAAGAACGAGGCCGCCAGGATCCGCCCCAAGCGCGCAGGACGGATCGACGAGCCCGTGGTCGCGCCCTTTTCCGAGAGATGCTGGGTCATATCAATATCCTCCAAGCTGTGATCAGCGGTGTGAGATGGGGCTGAAGCGGATCGGGTCACGTGTCCCTCCCGCGCCGAACAAGCGGGTGGCCATGATCTGGCATCGCTTGATGTAGCGAATCTCGTGGGGTCCGTAGTCGGCGACCGCATTGTGATTGGTTCCGATGTTGTCCCAGAGCAGCACGGAGCGCGGCTTCCAGGAATACGAAAAATGGAACTGCGGCTGCTCCTGATGGCTGAAGAGCCAGTTCAGCCAACGGTCGCTTTCGTCCGGCTCGAGTTCATTGATACGAATCGCATAGCCCGGGTTCACGTACAACACTTTTCGCCCTGTCACCGGATGCTCAAGCACCGCGGGGTGAGTCGCGGGCGGCCGCTTCGCGCGTTCCGCCGCACTGAGGGGCTCCCGACGACTGCCGGGGCGACTGCGCATCAGGTCCCAGAACTTGTTGAAATCGTGAGTGACGGTTTTCCCCTCGAGGAGCTGCTTGACCTCATCGGGCAGCTCGTCGTAGGCCTGCCGCGTGTTGCGGAACTGGGTATCGCCCAGCGCCCGGCCATCCCGGTACGGAATTTCGATACCGTAGAGACAGTTCGCAAACGCGATCGTGTCCATGTAGGACATGTCCGTATGCCATGATTGACCGGCATCCCCGAGACCCACCGGCTGGCCGTTCTCCAGCTTGTTTGACAGCACCATGACCTCGGGAAACCCGGGAACCTGGGCCCGGCCGCCCGGGCTGACATGGAGTTCCCCGAAGTAAGCGCTGAAGCGGCGCAAATCCTCGGTGGATAGTTCCTGCTCGGGAAACTCCAAGACGCCATGAGTGCATACCGCAACGATCAGGGCATCGACTTGAGACGTGTCGATCGGCCTTGAAAGATCGACTCCCAGAACTCGGGCTCCAAGAGTCTGCCCGGTCGGAACGATGTGCATGGTCAGCTCCCCTTCAACATCTGATGCGCTCGCCACGATCGGTCGGGCACGCGCACGGACGGAATTATAGAGACAGGCGCCAACCTCGAGCACTGCCTCGCCGGCATTCCGCAACCGGCCCCTCTGGGAGTATGATCGCCGCGCAAAGAAGGCACGGGCGCCTGCTCACGGTGCCTCGGGATGACCACGAAGAACAGAGAGGAGACCACCCCATGTTGAACCGCAACAAACCGAATGCTCGGCGCGACCTTCTGAAAATGGGCGCCGGCATTGCCTCAGCCACCGCGCTGCCCAGCGCGCTGCGCGCCCAGACGCGGACCCTGGTCACGACCGGTTACGGAGGCCTTCACGAGAAATGGTTCCGCACGGCGGTGATTGAACCGTTCGAGAAACAGAGTGGCGCGAAGATCCAGTTCAAGTATGGCGCAGCCGGAGAGTGGCTCACCTCGGCCATCGCAAACCGCCAGGAGCCTGAGATCGATGTCCCGATGCTCTCGCTGCCGGTGGCGATGCGGGCCATCGGGATCGAAGGCATATTTCTCGACCTGGATACCAAGCGTCTGCCCAACGCGGCCGAGATCGATCCGATGTTCTTCGATCTGTACCGGCGACGGGCGATCGGCTTCAACTACGGGGACTTCGGGCTGTGCTTTCTCAAGGACAAGGTGGGCGCGCCGGTCACCAGCTGGAAAGACATGTGGGACCCGGCCCACGCGGGCCGGCTCATCCTGCCTGACATCACTGCTGGCGCCGTGCTTGAAATCATCGTGATCGCGGCGATGGTCCACGGGGGCTCGGAGACCGATCTAGAGCCTGGGTGGGGCGCGCTCAAGCGCCTCAAGCCCAATGTCCTGCGGTTCTTCAAGAACAATAACGAACCCGTTGGGCTCTTTCAACGTGCCGAGGCGCACCTGGGCGCATGGTTCAGCGCCCGCTCCTATGCTGTTCAGGATGGCGGCGTGCCCCTCCAGTACGCGATTCCGAAAGAAGGATCTCCGGTCGGGGTGTTGTCATTCCATATTGCCCGCAATACACGCAATCCGGATCTGGCCTACGAATTCGTCAATTTCGCCATCTCGCGACAAGCGCAGGAAACGTTTGCGAACGGTATCGAGTACGGGCCGTGCAACGTCAAGGCTCAATTGAGCGGCCGCGCGCGCGATCGGGTACCGCCCGTCAGTCGCCTGCTCAGGATCGACTGGGCGAAAATTCAGCCCCAAATCCCCGCGATGCAACAGCGATGGCAGCGTGAGATCGTCAGCTGATGGCGCTTCCTCGGTGGGTCTGGCTGGCCTTGATCGCGCCCGCCGCGCTGGTCATCGTCGTGGGACTCGTCGTCCCGATGGTGTGGCTGCTGCAGTTCAGTCTGGTGGCGAGCGATACGGGCATCCCGACGGGAGCAGGGCTCACCTTTGAGAACTATCGCCGGGTCTTCGAAGGCGGCGGCGACCTTCAAGTGTTCTGGCGCACGCTGCGAAGCGCCGGATGGGTCACCCTCGGCGCGATGGTGCTTGGCTACCCAATCGCGCTCTGGATCGCGCGGGCGCCTCGGACCATCAGTCGGCTCCTGACCGTGGCGGTACTTTCGCCCCTGCTGGTGTCCATCGTCGTGAGCTCATACGGATGGCTGGTCTTGCTCGGACAACACGGCCTGGTCAACCAGCTGCTGATGGGCCTTGGGATCATCCAATCACCGATCAAACTGATCTACACCGAGCTCGCTGTGGTGATCGGTCTGACGCACATCGTCCTGCCGTTCATGGTGCTCTCCCTGTTGTCGGCCATCGAGAAAATCGACCCGCGAGCGCAGGAAGCCGCTGCGGTGCTGGGCGCATCACCGCTCAGACAATTCATTCACATCATCCTGCCTCTATCGATGCCTGGGTGGATCTCAGGGGTCGTGCTGAGCTTTTCGATTGCCATGTCGGCCTATGTGACACCAGCGGTCCTCGGGCCCTCGGGGCCGCGTTACGTGACCAGCATGATCTTCAATCAGTTCGTCACCCTGTTTGACTGGGGTCTGGGTGCGGCCATGGCCATTGTCCTCCTCTGCGTGGGACTCGTCCTGGTATTCGCCTTTCTGAAGCTGGCCTATCGCCTCGGCGGAGTGGCCGCAGGGGGGCCAACATGAGCGGCGCTGCGGTGCTGAGGGGCATCGTTCGGGCCGCCCTGGTGGGGTTCATCCTCGCGCCCTTGATCGTTGCGGTGGGCTCATCCTTCAGTGGCGGCAGTGTTCCGGAGTTTCCACCCCGGGAACCGTCCCTCAAGTGGTACGCCCACATTTTCAGCCAGAGCGTGTTCATTGAGGCAGCCCGCAATAGTCTCCTGCTGGCGCTTCTTGCGACGCTGATCAACCTGCCCCTTGCCCTGGCCGCTGCGTACGCAATCGTTCGCGGGCGCTTCCCGGGCCGAGAGGCGATCCAGACCTTTCTGATGTCGCCCCTGATCGTTCCGGCAGTGGTGACGGGCATCGCGATCCTGCTCGCGTTTTCCCAGATGGGGTGGCGGCACACCCTCAGCCGACTCTTGCTGGCGCATGTCGTGATCACCCTGCCCTACCTGATACGAACCGTCGTAGCCTCGTTATCCCGAGTCGATGCCGCGTGCGAAGAGGCTGCTCGCACCCTCGGCGCGACCCCCCTCAAGACTTTCATTCTGGTTACCCTGCCTCAATTGCTTCCGGGTGTGCTGGCCGGGGCGGTCTTCGCATTCATCATTTCCTTCGATAACGTATCGGTGAGCCTTTTCTTGACGAGCGCGAAACAGAACACCCTGCCGATCGCGATCCTTGCCTATGTTGAATACAACCTTGATCCGTCGATTGCGGCCGTATCAACTGTGCTGATCGCGGTCACGCTCATCCTCACACTGGTGATCGAGCGGGTCGCCGGCTTGCGTCGCACACTGGGACATTGACGGATGGCATCAGTATCAATTCGTGGGGTCAGCAAGCATTTCGCCGGCGTCCAGGCGATGGACTCGATCGACCTCCAGATCCCGTCGGGATGTTTCCTGACGCTCCTGGGGCCCTCGGGCTGCGGCAAGACAACAACGCTTCGCTGTATTGCCGGTTTGGTCGAACCCGACCGGGGCAACATCCTGATCGACCAAAGGGACGTCACCCGGGTTCCCATCCACGAGCGCAAGCTCGGCATGGTCTTCCAGAGCCATGCACTCTTCCCCCACATGACCGTGCAGGACAATGTCGGCTTCGGACTGCGCATGCGAGGTATGGGACAGCGCGAGAGAATGGATCGCGCACGCGCGGCTCTCGAGATGGTGGGGCTCGCGCAGATGACTCAGCGCTATCCTCATCAGCTCTCCGGCGGGCAGCAGCAGCGGGTTGCCATCGCCCGCGCGCTGGTGATTGACCCTGCGGTGCTCCTGCTCGATGAGCCCTTCGGCGCCCTGGACCGAAAGCTCAGGGAGACGATGCAGCACGAACTTCGCGCTCTGACCCGCAGGCTCGGAATCACCGCGATTTTTGTGACCCACGACCAGGAGGAAGCCCTGGTCCTCTCGGATCAGATCGCGGTCATGAACGCAGGTCGAATTGAGCAGATCGCAGCGCCGAATGGGATCTTCGAACGGCCCGCAACGCGGTTCGTGGCCGATTTTATGGGCGTACAGAATTTTTTCCGGGCCCGTGTTTTTCACCACGCTCCCGGTCTGCACTCGCCCGGTCTGATGGTCTTCGGCCAGCCCATTGCCTGGCCCGATGCACAGCGTTTGCCCGACGGCTCCGAATGCGAATTTGGCATCCGGCCAGAGGCGATTCAAATCGACCTCCCGGACGCCCCTGGAGCCATCAATGTCGTGGTGGACGATTCGGTTTATGTCGGAACGTTCGTCCGCCAGCGAGTGCGCCACCTCGAGAGTGGACACTGTTTTTTCTTGAGCGTCTCCTCAGCTCCGCGGGATGCTCCCCGCCCGGTCGGGGAGCGGCTCAGCCTCCGCTTGCCGGCTGAATCCCTCATTGCCTTGCCCGAGGTCCAGAGAGCAAGATGACCGTCCGCATCCATGGCTTTGTTTCGCCCGGCTTCGAAGTCCTTCGAGAGGCCTTCGAACGAAATTTCCTTGAGGATCAGGAACTGGGCGCCGCCGTCGCGGTCACCCTGGATGGCCAGCCTGTTGCAGATTTGTGGGGCGGCTGGTGCGATCGCGGCCGGACCCGCCCGTGGGTCGAAGACACTTTGGTCTGCACGATGTCGGTGGTCAAAGCGTTCAGTGCGATCTGTGTGCACCGCCTCTTGGATCAGGGCCATCTCTCCCTCGACGATCCAGTCGCCCGGTACTGGCCGGAATTCGGAGCCGCAGGCAAGGCCAGCATCCCGATCCGCTGGGTGTTGTCGCATCTCGCCGGAGTCCCGGTGGCTGATGCAGCCCGACGTGGCTCGATCTACGACTGGCAAGCCATGACCGATGCGATTGCGCGACAGGCGCCTCTTTGGACGCCGGGCACGACGCGCTGTTATCACTCATCGACCCAGGGCTTTATTCTGGGAGAGCTGGTTCGACGAATCACCGGGGTTTCGATCGGCCACTACCTTCACGCAGAGGTGATGGAGCCCTTAGGGATCGATTTTCATCTCGGTCTCGATCATGCAGATCACCATCGTTGCGCCGATCTTCAGGATGCCTCCGGAACGGTGTTTGACGCCGCGCTGCGAGGGGATCGAAGTACGCTGCTCGGTCGCGGGTGGTATCCCATCGCAGACGACGAAGACTTCAACTCGACCCGCTGGCGAAGCGCCGAAATCCCCTCGGCCAATGGCCACGGCAACGCCCGGTCGATCGCACGTCTGTACGGGGTACTGGCCTGCGGCGGCACTTTGGACGGCATTCGCCTGATCAGCCAGGAGACCCTTGCGCGTGCCACCGAGGAGCAATGGCGAGGCGTGTCGATCAGTTCACAGATCGAGTTCCGAACAGCCCTGGGATTCTTCCTTAGCCATCCGCCCTACCGACCGATGGGGCCGAACAGCCGGACCTTCGGACATTCGGGCGCCGGGGGCGCCCAGGGATTTGCCGACCCTGATGCGCGCCTCGGGTTCGGATACAGTCCCAACCGAATGCACCGAGGCACGGACATTGGCCGCCGCGCACATCGGCTGATCGAGGCGTGTTACCAGTCACTGAGCGGCCACCGCCGGCGACAAGAGTAGGCTCCGAACTGCCGACACTCCCAGGAAGGGCTCCCACGATGAAGATTAATCGAATCGAGCTTCACGGCGTTGAAGTACCGCTCGTCGGTGACTTCAAGACCTCGTACCACAGCAAATCCGTCCAACGCAGCATCGTGGTACGCATCTGGAGCTCTGAAGGATCCTATGGGTTGGGCAACGTCGATCCCATCCCGGGGTATTCCGAAGAAACTACGGAGCAATCCCTCGAAGCTCTTGCCGAAAGATTCGCGCCAGCGCTTCTGGGGTCAGACGCCGGCAACCTACACCGGATCTGGATGTCTCTTTCGTCTCAGGGGGATGCTTTCCTCGACGCCAAGGCCGCCCTTGAAATGGCCTGCGTCGACCTCTTCGCCCGGCATTTGGGTCAACCCGTGCACCGGCTGCTGGGGGGGCGAATACTCGATCAGGTTCGATTCAATGCATGGATCGGAATCCTGCCCCCGGAGCAGGCCGCGCGTGAAGCGATGATGTGGAAATCTCAGGGCTATCGCTCGGCCAAGGTCAAGGTGGGGGGAGACATCCATGCAGACCGTGAGCGTGTCCGTGCGATACGGGAGGCTGTAGGAGACGATTTCGAGATCCGCGCAGACGCCAACGCCGGCTACGCCGTGGACACTGCGATCGAACTCACTCGCCTGCTGAAACCCTTTCGGTTGCAGCTGCTCGAGCAGCCGGTGGCCGCCGATGACATCGACGGGCTCGCCGCAGTTCGTGCAGCCGCAGACGGGGTTCCAATCATGGCCGACGAGTCCATTCTGGATCACGCCAGCCTGATCGACGTCATTCGGGCGGGCGCTGCCGATATTGTCAAGCTCAAGGTCATGAAGCAAGGTGGCCTGATCAATACGCGCAGGATGCTTGAAACAGCAGCCGCGGCCGGGTTGAAATGCGTCATCGGGCATGGGTTCGGCCTTGGAATCAACACCATGGCAGAGATCATGATGGCAGCCACTTCGGGTAATGTGATCGAAGGGCTCGAGTGCGTTGGCCCCCTGAAAACCACCGACGATATTGTGACCCATAAACTGGACCTCAGCCGGGGCACCCTGGTGGTGCCTGATCGTCCGGGACTGGGCGTCGAACTCGATCCCGGGAAGCTCGAGCGCTACAGTTTCTCAAGATGGATCATTGATTGACGGTGATCAGCACCTTGCCATGCGGCCGCGAAAGCGTGAAAGTAATGTTTTTAGCGAGAGGACAACAGCCATGAGCTCAATCCGAGTGATTCCGTCCGGGCAGTCTTTGGGCGCGGATATTGAAGGGGTGAACATCGCCGGACCCCTTACGGACGAACAGGTTTTGGAAATCAGCGATGCCTGGCATCAGCACCTGGTGCTCCGTTTCCGGAATCAGCGGCTCACGGACCCGCAATTAGAGGCGTTTTCTGCACGCTTCGGGCTGCTAGACCGCGCGCCCGTCTACAAGCTGGGAACCCGGGTCGACGTCGAAAGCGAATTTGTCACCGTCATCTCAAACGTCAAGAAAAACGGGGTTCCGATCGGTGACCTGGGCGATGGCGAGGCGGTCTGGCACACCGACATGTCCTACAACGAGGCCCCCCCAATGGCCAGTGCCCTGCATGCACTCGAGATCCCGGAGACCGGGGGAGAAACTGGCTTTGCGAACATGTATGAGGCCTATCAAAGCCTGCCGTCATCGCTCAAGCAGCGCATCGCGACGCTCACCTGCCGGCACGACGCGAGCCGAAACAGCGCCGGTGAGCTCCGCGGAAACCACCGCGACATCACCGACCCGCGCGAGGCCCCGGGCGCGATTCACCCCCTGGTCATCCGCCATCCCGCCACCGGGAGGCCCGCGCTCTTTCTCGGGCGCCGGCGAAACGCCTACATCATCGGCCTGAGCCTGGAGGAGAGCGAGGCTCTGTTGAATGAACTGTGGGCCGTGGCAACCCGAGAGGAACTGAGCTGGTATCAAAACTGGGCCTTGTATGACACGGTGATGTGGGATAACCGATGCACCATGCATCGACGCAACGCCTTTGATGGGAGCCAGAGGCGGATCATGCACCGCACCCAAATTGCGGGCGCCCGCCCCTCTGCCGAATTCCTCAATGCCGCCTGAGCAAGCTTCCTTTGCCCTGAATCGTGTAAACAACATCAAACTCAAGCCAACTCATGGGAGACAGCCGCATGGACATGGCCCGACGAAAAGTACTGCACGCCCTGGCACCCTTGGGCGCGACCTGTCTGATTTCATCGCCGCGAGTCGCAACGGCCCAAAATTTTCCAGCGAGGCCGGTCGACGTGATCGTCCCCTGGGGGGCGGGAGGCGGATCCGACATCACGGGTCGGATGCTCGCCCGCGCCCTTGAGGGCGACCTCAAGACCTCTTTTCCGGTACTCAACGTACCGGGGGCCTCGGGCGTGATCGGGGTGCAGAAGATGATGACCGGTCCTGCGGATGCCCAGACGATCTGCGTCAGCGGAGACTACTATGGCCTTCTGGGCGCGCCAGATGCGAAATTCAAACTCGACGACTTCACGCCGCTCGGCATCCTGATCAATCAGGCCGGGGCGATCTTCGTATCTGAGAAAAGCAGATTCAAGACCTGGGAGGACGTTGAGAAGGAGGCTCGCGCAAAGCCCGGAACGATCAGCATTGCGATGGCCGGATTCGGAATCATCGACGAGATTCACACCAAGCTGATGCTCGCGAAGGGGCTGCAGTTGAATGTGGTGCCCTACCCAAAACCCGGCGAGCGCTACGTTTCGATCTTAGGCAATCATGTCGACCTACTCTACGAACAAGCGGGCGATGTGAAATCGTTCCTCGAGAGCAAGCAGATGCGGCCGATCCTTTCCGTGACCGAGAAGCCCTTCCCTCTTTACAGCCACGTGCCGACGGCGCGCTCGTTTGGCTACGACATCACCGTGCCGCAAGTACGGTGGGCCTTCATGAAATCCGGGGCGGAGCCCCAACGAATCCGCACGCTCGGAGAATCCATCAGGAAGATGGCAGGTACGGCCGCATTCAAGAGCTACCTTGAGGGTGAATACGCAGACCCTCAAAGCTTCGTACCTTACACCGAGGCCCGGGAGTTCATCGCCAAGATGCTCGAATCGGTGAGGCGCGAGGCCCGGATCGCAGGGCTTCAGGTTGCCGGTTGATTTATTGAGCTGGAACAAGGAAAGGAGGGCCGCTGATGAGCTGGTGCCGGATCGAGTTGGATGGCAGGGCGCATTTCGCGCAGATCGAGGGGGAGCACCTGGCCTTGCTCGATGGATCACCGCTCGAGGGTGGTCGACCCACGGGGCACAGCATTGCGCGGGGCTCGGCTCACTGGTTGTCCCCCATCATCCCGCCCAATTTTTATGCGGCAGGGCTGAATTTTCGAGCGCACATCGAATGGGCCAACCGCGAATTCAACAAATCAATGGGCGTTCCGCCGCAGGCTGACATCGGTCAGCGTACCGTGACCGCGCTGACGGGCCACGACAGCGAAATCGTAGTCCCCGCTGATGCCAAGGGGCCGCTGCACTTCGAGGGCGAGCTGGTCGCCGTCATCGGGCGCAAGGCGAAGCACCTCAGTGAAGCCCAGGCGCTCGAATGCGTGGCCGGCTACACGCTGGGCAACGATTTGAGCGAGCGCTCATGGCAGTTCAATGATCGTACACTTTGGCGCGGCAAGAACACTGACACCTTCAAGCCGATGGGACCAGTCGTTGTCTCGGGCATCGATCCGATGAACCAGGAGATCGAGGTCAAAATAAACGGCAAGACCGCATCCGTTTACAACACCTCGGCCATGATTTTCGGAGTGGCCCACTACATTGCTCGCATGAGCCAGTACGTGACACTGCTCCCCGGCGACATCATCTGGTTTGGTTGTGACGGCCCGACGGTCCCTGCCCTGAAGCACGGCGATGTGGTCGAGGTCATCTGCCCCGCAATCGGCACGCTTCGCAATCGGGTTCGTTGGCTGAGCTGATCTGAATCGAACCAAAGGCTCTCCGCGCTTCGAGTTACAGAATGACCCAAGGAGAAGGACCATCATGAACGCACGCGTTCCAGCCCTCGACAATGCGCTTGCACTGGCCCACGTCTCGGATACCTGGGATCGGGAGCTGATCCCTCGCCTGACCGATTACATCGCTGTACCGGCCAAGTCGCCGCTATTCGATCCTCAGTGGTCCCAAACCGGACTACTCGAGCGAGTGGTTCAGGATGCCGCCGACTGGATCCTGGCCCAGAAGGTCCCCGGCCTCAAGCTGGAGATCGTACGACTCCCTGGCCGAACCCCAACCTTGTTTTTCGAGATTGAAGGCACTCGACCGGGATCGGTTCAGCAACCCACCGTCCTGATGTACGGACACCTCGACAAGCAGCCCGAGTTCGAGGGCTGGCGTCGCGGTCTGGGACCCTGGACGCCCAAGATGGTCGATGACCGCCTGTACGGTCGGGGCAGCGCGGATGATGGGTACGCGGTTTACGCCGCGATTGCCGCGGTTCAGTCTTTGAAGGCGCAAAGCATCGAACATCCGCGCATCGTTGGCCTGATCGAAACCTGCGAAGAGAGCGGGTCGCCGGATCTTCTACCCTACATCGAGGCCTTGCGTTCACGAATGGGCGCCGTCGGTCTGGTGATCTGCCTCGACAGTGGCGCGGGCAACTATGACCAGCTCTGGCTGACGACAAGTCTCAGAGGCATGATCAGCGGCACGCTGAAGGTCGAAATCCTGACCGAAGGAATTCACTCCGGGGACGCCTCGGGCCTGGTTCCGTCCAGCTTTCGGATTTTGCGCAACGTGCTCGACCGGCTGGAAGACAGCGCCTCGGGTCGACTGCTCCCGGAGAGCTTTCATTGTGAAATTCCTTCTCTGCGCGTCGATCAGGCGAAGGCGACCGCCCAGATCTTGGGGGACCTGACCTGGAAGCGTTTCCCCTGGGCCCATCATGACTGCGGGGGCGCCACCGTGGTAGCCCTGCCGACCACGACGGACCCAGTCGAGGCGCTGCTGCGACGCACCTGGACCCCGACCCTGAGCGTGACCGGAGCTGAGGGTTTCCCATCACTTCGAGACGCGGGAAACGTGTTGCGACCCTTCACCGCCTTCAAGTTGAGCCTGAGGCTTCCGCCCCTGGTCGACGCCGCCGCAGCCGTGCAGGAGCTCAAGCAGCTGCTCGAAGACAACGCCCCTTATCAAGCCAAGGTGACTTTCGAACCGACGGGGGCATCGACCGGCTGGCACGCGCCCGATCAGGCAGCCTGGTTCGAACAGGCCCTTGACGCGGCGAGCCGCGCTCACTTCGGCGCTGGTGTGGGTTACATCGGCCAGGGAGGTACGATCCCACTCATGAATTTGCTGAGCCAGGGGTTCCCGACCGCTCAAATGATGGTCTGCGGCGTGCTCGGGCCCAACAGCAATGCCCACGGCCCCAACGAGTTCCTCCACGTGCCGTACGCCAAAAGGCTGACGGCCTCCGTGGCCCAGGTCGTGGCCAGCATGCCTGCGAACGCGTAGCCCGGAGCGATCGTCGCTCCGGGCTCGCCGGCTGCGGGGGCCGCACGCGTTCGGCGCATGAGCCGCGTTAGCGCAGGCACAGGCTCTCAGCGTGGGCCCGGACCTGGGCCAGGTCCGCTGCCGCCCCCTCCACCCGGTCCAGTCCCCCCGCCGCCCCCCGAGCGAGGCCCGGGACCGGACCCGGCGCCTCGAGCAGGAGGCTCTTCGGGCAACGTGACGCCCCGCTCGCGCGCCCGATCTTTCATCCGTTCATGATGTTCGGTGCGCAGACGCGTTCGTTCCTCATCATTGACCGCTGCCCGCCAGCGCGCGCGGTAGTCGGCCCGCTCTTGCTCGGTCATGAGCTGGCTGCCATAAATCGGGACGTCGTCCGCACCGGCTTGGGCAAGCATCATGGGGGGCGACGTCGGCGGATCGGCTTGCACCGAAACGCTCCAAAACGACAAGGGTGCTGCCAGCGCAGCGCCCACAACCACGGCAGCGTTCAGCGACACTCTGTAATTTGATGATTTTTTCACTGGGTTCCTCACTCACGAGCCCCTCGGTCTGCGGGTTGACGTACTCCAGCGGAACGCCGGTCACGTTCTATTTGGATCTGGTCCTCAGCATGCACTGAAAATCCCGCGCTTCGGGCCTAAATCCTGGCGGGACTGACACCGATCAGGCCCGCACCGTGCGGCGCAGACGGACGGCT
>JBIKVK010000235.1:0-5554 GCA_044356835.1 Burkholderiaceae bacterium | reverse complement strand
CTTTTTCGTGGTGTCGCTGTTCATCTGGCTACGCGCATCCCTGCCGCGTTACCGCTATGACCACATCATGCGTCTGGGTTGGAAGATCTTCATTCCGGTGACCCTGACCTGGCTGGTGGTCGTGGCGATCTGGATGCAGACCCCCTGGAACATCTGGAAGTGAGGCGGATGCGATGGAGGCAGTGAGATCCTTTCTGTCGAGTTTCATGCTGACCGAGATCCTCAAGGGTCTCGCGCTCACCGGCCGGTATTTCTTTGCGCGCAAGATTACCGTTCAGTATCCCGAAGAAAAGACGCCCATGTCGCCCCGGTTTAGGGGGCTCCACGCGTTGCGACGCTATCCCAATGGCGAAGAGCGCTGCATCGCCTGCAAGCTTTGCGAGGCAGTATGCCCGGCGCTTGCCATCACCATCGAGTCCGAGGTCCGCGAGGACGGCACCCGCCGCACCAGCCGCTACGACATCGATCTCACCAAGTGCATCTTCTGCGGTTTTTGCGAAGAGAGTTGCCCGGTGGACTCGATCGTCGAAACCCACATTCACGAATATCACGGTGAAAAGCGGGGAGACCTTTATTTCACCAAGCCCATGCTGCTTGCGATCGGTGATCGCTACGAGCAGGAGATCGCGGCCAACCGGGAGGCCGATGCCAAGTATCGCTGAGCGGGCGCCTGCGGCCCGCGCGATCACGCGTCAAAGCACTATGGAAGTCCAGACCGTCCTCTTCTACATTTTCTCGGCCATCACGATCGGCTCGGCGCTGCGCGTGATCACCGCGCGTAATCCGGTGCACAGCGCGCTGTTCCTGGTGCTCACCTTCTGTTCGGCCGCGTGCATCTGGTTGATGCTGGCGGCCGAGTTCCTGGCCATCACGCTTGTGCTCGTCTACGTGGGCGCAGTGATGGTGCTCTTCCTCTTCGTGGTGATGATGCTCGACATCAACACTGACCGGCTGCGTGAGGGGTTCTGGCGCAATGCGCCGGTGGCACTCGCAGTCGGGGTGATCGTCGTGCTGGAGCTGGCGGCCGTGATCTGGAGCCGGCTCGCGAAGCCCCTGCCTCCGGTCGAGCTCGAACCGGGCGCCCCCGGCAACACCCAACAGCTGGGAGAACTGCTCTACACCGAGTACATCTATCCGGTCGAGATCGCTGCGGTGATTCTGCTCGTGGCCATTATCGCGGCCATCGCGCTCACGCTTCGCAGCCGCAAGGATTCCCGCTACAACGATCCGTCCGCGGCGGTGCGCACCCGGGCCGCTGACCGGCTGCGCGTCGTGAAAATGCCCGCCGAGGCGCGTCCGGGCAGTGACGCAGGCGAGGGCGCTCCTCCGTCTGGCACCCCCTCCTCATCGGGCCCTGGCGCCTGAGTTCGGGAAACGTATTCATGCTCACGCTCGCCCACCATCTGACCCTTGGCGCGATTCTGTTTGCGATCAGTATCGTCGGCATCTTCATGAACCGGCGCAATGTGATCATCGTGCTGATGGCGATCGAACTGATGCTGCTTGCCGTGAACCTCAATTTCATCGCCTTTTCCCAGCATCTGGGCGACATGGCGGGTCAAGTTTTCGTGTTCTTCATCCTGACCGTTGCGGCCGCCGAGTCGGCGATCGGTCTGGCGATCCTCGTCGTGCTGTTCCGCAACCTGCGCAGCATCGACGTCGAGGATCTGGGCAGTCTCAAGGGTTGACCGGCCATGCAAGCGACTGACATCAAGACCGCCTACCTCCTGGCCGCTTTTGCGCCGCTGGTCGGGGCCCTCATCGCCGGTCTGTTTGGGCGCAGGATCGGCCGCACGGCCAGCCACTGGGTCACGATCGGGGGGGTAGCGATTGCCTGCGCAGCCTCTTTCTGGACCTTGTCCGATGTCCTCGCGGGCAACACCTTCAACGGCACCCTGTATCACTGGGCTCAGGTGGGCGGCGTACGGCTCGAGGTCGGCTTCCTGATCGACACTCTGACCGCCACCATGATGTGTGTCGTCACCTTCGTGTCGCTGATGGTCCATGTCTACACGATCGGTTACATGGCCGAAGATGACGGCTACCAGCGCTTTTTCAGCTACATCTCGCTTTTTACCTTCGCGATGATGATGCTGGTGATGTCCAACAACTTCCTGCAACTGTTCTTTGGTTGGGAAGCGGTGGGGCTGGTGTCCTACCTCCTGATTGGTTTCTGGTTCAACCGCCCGAGCGCCATCTACGCCAATCTCAAGGCCTTTCTGGTCAACCGCGTCGGCGATTTTGGTTTTGTCCTGGGCATCGGGCTGGTGCTCGCCTATTTTGGCAGTCTCGATTACGCCGAGGTCTTCAAAGCCGCGCCTGGTCTGGCGGACCGCACCATCAATCTGATGGGCGCGGCGGAATGGTCGCTGCTCACCGTCACCTGTATTGCCCTCTTCGTCGGGGCGATGGGCAAATCCGCCCAGTTCCCCCTGCACGTCTGGCTGCCCGACTCCATGGAGGGCCCGACCCCGATCTCGGCGCTCATCCACGCGGCCACGATGGTCACCGCGGGCATCTTCATGGTGAGCCGGATGTCGCCGCTTTTTGAGCTGTCGGATGTCGCGCTCGGGTTTGTGATGGTGATTGGCGCCATCACGGCCTTGTTCATGGGCTTCCTGGGCATCGTCCAGAACGATGTGAAGCGGGTGGTGGCCTATTCGACGCTGTCGCAGCTGGGCTACATGACCGTTGCGCTCGGGGCCTCGGCCTACAGCGTGGCGATCTTCCATCTGATGACCCACGCCTTTTTCAAGGCCCTGCTGTTCCTGGCGGCCGGGTCGGTCATCATGGGCATGCACCATGATCAGGACATGCGCAACATGGGCGGGCTCCGCCGCCACATGCCGATCACCTGGATGACCTGTCTGATCGGCTCACTCGCCCTGATCGGCACGCCCTTCCTGTCGGGCTTCTATTCCAAAGACCTGATCATCGAGGCGGCTCGCTTCGCGCAGGTGCCGGGCGCTGGGTTCGCGTTTTTTGCAGTGATGGCGGGTGTCTTTGTCACCGCTTTTTATTCCTTCCGGATGTACTTCCTGGTTTTCCATGGGCGCGAGCGATGGAACGACCGTCGCGATGGGCATGGCCACGTCGATCACGGACATGATGACCATCACCACCATGGTCTTGCGCCGGGTGATCGCCCGCACGAATCGCCAGCGGTGGTGACTGTGCCTCTGATCCTTCTGGCCATTCCCTCGCTCGTCATTGGATTCATTGCGGTCGGGCCGATGCTCTTTGGCGACTACTTCAAGGGCGTCATTTCGGTGCTGGACAAACACCCCGCCATGGCCGAGCTGGCGGCTCACTTCCACGGCGCCTTTGCGCTCGGTGTCCATGCCTTCCAGACCTTGCCCTTTGTGTTGGCGCTCGCAGGCGTGGCGTTGGCCTGGTACTTCTACCTGATCAATCCCTCCATTCCAGAAGCCATCCGCGCACGCTTTTCATCTCTGCACCGATTGCTCGAGAACAAGTACTACCTCGATCGGATCAATGAGGTGGTGTTCGCGGGCGGTTCGCGCTTGCTGGGCGGCATGCTCTGGAAGCGCGGTGATCAGGAACTCATCGACGGCGTCGCTGTCAACGGCTCGGCCCGTCTGGTAGGCGCCATTGCTGCAGTGCTTCGCGGTGTGCAGACCGGTCGCATCAATACCTATGCCATCACGATGATCGCCGGCATTGCGATCCTTCTGCTCTACGCGGTGTTGCCGCTTCTCGACCGTTGACCGCAGACCCAGGCCAAACGTCCATCTCATGAACGCCTTCCCCATTCTGAGCGCTGCGATCTGGATCCCGATTCTGGCTGGCGCCGGCCTGCTGATCTTTGGCTCGGACCGGTATCGACAGGCCGTCCGCCTTGTTTCGCTCATCGCCGCTCTGATCGGCTTGCTGGTCACCTTGCCCCTTTTTTCCGGCTTCGACCGCGCCTCGGCCGACTTCCAGTTCGTCGAAGAGCTTCCCTGGATCGACATCCTGGGCGCGAGTTATTCGCTGGGGGTGGACGGACTGTCGGTCTGGCTGGTCATCCTGACCGCATTCATCACGGTCGTCGTCGTGGTGGCCGGCTGGGAAGTGATCGAGGACCGCGTCACCCAGTACATGGCGGCCTTCCTGATCCTCTCGGGCCTGATGATCGGTGTGTTCAGCGCGCTCGACGGACTGCTCTTCTACGTCTTCTTCGAAGCCACCCTGATCCCGATGTACATCATCATCGGGGTCTGGGGCGGACCCAACCGGGTCTACGCCGCCTTCAAGTTTTTCCTCTACACCCTGTTGGGATCGCTCCTCACCCTGGTGGCGCTGATTTATCTCTACCTCGAATCGGGCTCGTTTGCGATTGCCGATTGGCACGAGCTGCCGCTGTCGATGCGCGAACAGGTCCTGATCTTCCTGGCATTTCTCATGGCCTTTGCGGTCAAGGTGCCCATGTGGCCGGTCCATACCTGGTTGCCCGATGCCCACGTCGAAGCACCCACGGGGGGGTCGGTGGTGCTGGCCGCCATCATGCTGAAGCTCGGGGCCTACGGGTTCCTGCGATTTTCGCTGCCTATCGCGCCAGATGCCAGTATCGAGCTGTCCTGGCTGATGATCTTCCTCTCGCTGGTTGCGGTGGTCTACATCGGGCTCGTCGCTCTGGTGCAGACCGACATGAAAAAGCTGGTGGCGTATTCGTCGATCGCCCATATGGGCTTCGTAACCTTGGGCTTTTTCATCTTCAATCCGATGGGCATACAAGGTGCGATCATCCAGATGATCTCTCACGGGTTCGTCTCGGGCGCCATGTTCCTGTGCATCGGCGTGCTCTATGACCGCATGCACAGCCGGAACATCGCCGATTACGGGGGTGTGGTGAACACCATGCCCAAGTTCGCCGCGCTCTTCATGCTCTTTGCCATGGCCAACAGCGGCCTTCCTGCCACCTCTGGTTTCGTTGGCGAATTCTTCGTCATTCTCGGTGCAGTGCAGTACAACTTCTGGGTGGCCTTCCTCGCCTCGACCACCCTTATTTTCGGCGCAGCCTACTCGCTGTGGATGTACAAGCGGGTCATGTTCGGTGCGGTCGCCAACGAGCATGTGGCCGGTCTCACGGATCTCAACCGCCGCGAGTTCTGGATGCTCATGCTCATGGCGTTGCTGGTGCTGCTGATGGGGCTGTATCCCAAGCCCTTCACCGACATCACCGAAGCGTCGATCGACGCCTTGCTACAGCACATTCAGGTTTCCAAGATCAGGTAAGCACGATGAATACCGAGTCCCTCAACATCGCGCTCGTGCTGCCCGAAATCCTGCTGCTCGTGGGCGTGTGCGTGTTCCTGCTGCTCGAGCTTTCCTCGGGCCCCAACCCTGTGCGCAGCCTCGTGCGCGCGCAGCTGGTCCTGGCCTTGCCCTTGCTGGCTCTGTTGGCCCAATCCTCCGACAGCACCCAGACGGCCTTCGGCGGCATGTATCTCGCGGACGCTGTGTCCTCGATTCTCAAGATTGCGGCCATTCTTGCCGTGTCGGCGACCTTGATGGTGTCGTCGCGCTATGTGCGCGAGCGCGACATGCCCGC
>JBIKVK010000234.1:0-5568 GCA_044356835.1 Burkholderiaceae bacterium | reverse complement strand
CAGGATGCGGCGGATCGCGACCGGGCCGACGGCCGCAACGATGAAGTACTTGCCGTCACGCGATCCGTAGACGTTTCTCAGCACGCCGTGATCGCCCAGGTAATTGCCCGGCCGGGTCTGCACCTTGCCGGTCTGTTGATAGGTTGGAACCTGGGTCGGCACAATCCGGAACAAGCCCTCGAAGAGGGCGACGTCGACCACTTCGACGCCTCTTGATTCAGGCTCCTTCGCCTTGTTGAGCCTCGAGGCGAGAGCACCGATCACACCCCACAGCGACGCCACCCCGTCCGCAAGCGTCGTCGACGGAAAGGTCGGCGGGCCTTCGGGATAGCCGTTCATGTGGGCAAACCCGCTCATTGCTTCGGCCGCAGTGCCGAACCCGGGTCGGTCCCGATAGGGCCCCGATTGACCGTAGCCCGTGATCCTGACCATCGCGAGATCGGCTCCGGCGGCCTCGAGGTCATCCGGGCCGAGTTTCCAGCGCTCGAGCGTACCGGGCCGAAAATTTTCGACGACCACATCGAAATCCTTCACCAGCCGCAGGAAAATCTCCCGACCCTCGGGCGATGACAGGTTGAGCGTGATGTAGGTCTTGCCCCGCTGCGAGATCTTCCACCACATCGAGTGCCCGTCTTTCTTGGGCAACATGGTGCGGATGGCATTGCCGTTCGGATGCTCGACACACACCACCTCGGCCCCAAGATCGGCCAGGATCGCGCAGGTGTTGGCGGCCGCATATTGGTGACCGAGGTCGAGTACCTTGAGCCCCGACAGGATGGGTTTTCGAAGCGCGCTCTTGGGCATGTGGAGATTCTCCGGTCTGCTCAGGGTCGGTCGAGATCGCAGTCGATCGGGAATTCGGGCAACGGGCTTCCGCGCTGCGGCAACGCAATCACGCCGGTGCCAGGCATGATGTTTTCGCCCCTCTGGTTGATGCTGTCGAACTTGCAGTCGATATAGCCGATGCCAGACTTGCCCACCCATTTTCCGGTGATCTCGCCCTTGATCCGGGTCGTGTCGCCCACGAAATTCATACCCCGATAGAAGGGGTAGCACTGTGCCACCCAGCCATCGTCACCGGCCCAGTTGGTCAGAAAGTGGGAGGCCCATCCGCCACGCTGTGAACCGTAGTCGTACGCATTGGGCATGCCGATTTCGGCGGCCATGTAGGGATCCCAGTGCACGCGCTCGACCGCCTGCGGGATGCGAGTGACCGGATCCTTCACCGACACCTTGGGTGATTGGGTCCGGTAGGCGAGCCAGTGCTGACCGCTGCGGATGTGAGGCGAGCCGATGCCCATCATCCAGGCAATCATGTCCGAGACGGTGAGCGGGCCGCGCACTAGAGGCTGCATCGATTCTCCGACGACAACGTCCTCCCAAAAGCGCGGTCGGTCACCCCGCACATCCTCTGCGGCGATCTCCCGGTCAATCTGCTCGATTTCTTCATCGGTATAAACGGCCTTGGGAATGTTCGAGTACTTGCCGGCCTTTTTGCCGGACTCGCGCTCGCCCCGGATGATGGACATCACGCACAGGGCAACCAGCTCGTCACGCTGATTGAAAAACCGGATCCGGTCGCTCTGCAGAAACTGCCGCCCCGTCCAGCGGCCCTTCTTCTCTTCAAGAAGAAAAGGCTCCTTGGTCGCACGGACCTGATCGCCTTCATAGAGCGGCCGATAGAAACTCCATCGATCGCTGGAGTGCAGACCGTGTACACCGGGCAGACCCTGCCCGCGCCGCAAGTCCCAGCTGCCCCAGGCGGCACCATAGAACAGCGCGGGCGGCGCAATCATGCGGCCGTAGCGGGAGCGGCGCGCATGCTCTGGGTCCATCCACATGGGATTGGCATCACCGATGGCTCGAGCCACATGCTCGATGCTGTCCTGGTTGACGAATCGGACGAAGGGCTGAGTGATCGGATAAATACGCCCGTGACGGGCTCGGATCTTGTCCAGTTCCGTATCCGTGATTCTTCCGTATTCGCTATTCCGGACTTCCACTTCGGCTTCGAGCATGCTTACTTCTCCGTTCAGGTCATTTGACAGGGGATCAGGATGAGATGTCATTGGAAATCCGGATGAGCGCTCATGCACCGTCTTGGGTTGGGGTCGGGGCAATCAGTCCTTGGTGGACGATTCCGAGCGATCGGCACTGCGCGGATGAGGCTCGTGATGCTGGGGCCAGTACCGCAGCACGACGGGGCTCTGCGCGGCGTAGGCATGACAGCTGTCGATCTTGAGCGGACGGCCCGATGCATCGACAGGCTCGGGCCGTTGCGAACGCAGCGCGCTCAGGGATTGCAGGGCCACGGTGGCAAGCGGCAGCAACAGCTCCCTGAGATGGGTGCAACTCCGTGCGCCGCCCGTGAGTTCGCGCACCTTGGTCGTCCAGCCTCGGCTCATGACCGCGCCCCTCAAGGCCTTGAGCCCCGCCCCTCCGCCCGCGCACTCCGGATGCGGTGCAGAATGAGTTGCAGTTTCGATGTCATGCACCACGAGATCGGCATCAAAGACGATGCGGACCGAGAGGTCATGGACCGCTTCACCCGCCGGAACCACGCGCCCGCCACGAATGAGCTTGTAGTCGTCGGGCTTGCGGTCGACCATGCTCGCCTCGACTTCAAACAGCCCGTCATCGCGCTGGTAGCCGTGCAATTCGATCGAGCGCATATGAAGACGCTTTCGACCCGGCCGGACAGCCCCCGCTTGAACGGGATCCGGTGCCTTTCCGATCGGCTCCGCCTCGCCATCGCACTGCGGGCTGCCCGAGGCCCTCATTCGGGCTGCAGGCCGATCGCCGCGGCCACGGCCTGATAGTTGGCAAACCGCCGATCGAGCGCCTCCCGCGCCGCCTGTGGGGGCTCGTGCCGAATGGTCAGGTAAGCGACTTGAGCCCGTGCCCGCAGCGGCGTCGACTGCAGCGCCTTGCCGGCAGCCTCGACCAGCCGGTCCATGATCGGCTTGGGCGTCTCGGCGCGCACCGCCAGCCCATAGGCCGGTCCTTGCATCTGCGGGAAACCCAATTCGGCAAAGGTTGGAACGTCCGGGTTGGCGGGGCTGCGTCCTTGACCCGTGACCGCATACAGCCTGACCCGATCACGCACAGTTTGGGCTGTCGTCTCGGAGAGGAAACCCCAATGGATGTTGCCGGCTGCGAGATCAATCGAGTAAGGCCCCCCTCCCTTGTAGGCCACATATTCCATCTGCAGGCCCAGCGCCTTCATCAGCATGACCGTGGGGATACGAACCGTCGGCCCGGATGCGCCGTAGTTGAACCGGCCCGGAGCGGCGCGAACGGCAGACACGAGGGACTCGAACGTGATGTGCGGAAGGCTAGAAGGACCGGCCAGTACATAGCGCGCCTCCCCGACCCCCGCGACCAGGACGAGGTCGCGCATCGGATCGAAGCGCAGTGACTTCTTTGTGAGTGGCAGGAGCGCCTGACCGTCCAGACCCACCAGAATCAGGGTGTACCCGTCGGCGGGTGCACCTTTGGCGACATGCTCAAGACCGATGATCTGATCGGCCCCTGCGCGGTTTTCGACCGCGATCGGCACACCGAGCACCGAGCTCATCGACTCGCCCACGAGGCGCGCAAGAACATCGGCCGGCGAACCCGGGGTCGTCGGAGCCACTATCTTGATCGGCCGATCCGGGTAAGACTGGGCGAGCGCCGCCCGCCCCCCCGGTCCGGCCGCGAACAACAGCGCGGCTACAAGCGGCACAGCAGCAAAACGCATCGCTTCCTCCCAGAATCGGTCCGACTCCAGCCCTCTCGGGCGCTCACCTGTGCATCGTAGGCGCGACCCGCACGCGCTAGTTTGATGAATCGGACGGGGATGGTTTCCGGGACGGAAAGGACCCCGGCCGTGGCCGAGGCGGCCCTAACGGCCCACCACGACCGCATCGAGGGCCAGAGCAGACCCGCCCCCCGGAGCCGCACCCGATGGGAATGCCACAAACGGGTTGATGTCGATGCTGTCCAGCGTACCGCGGGCAGCCAATGCCAGGTCCGACAGACAAACCAATGCATCGGCGATGGCCCCCAGGTCGCAACGCGCCCGGCCGCGCGCGCCGTCGAGCAGAGGAAAGGCTCGGACCTCCCGGATCATCTCGAACGCGTCTTCTCGGGTGATGGGGGCGACTCGGAAAGCCACATCACGCAGGACTTCGACGAAAGCCCCTCCCAGTCCGAACATGAGCACGGGCCCGAAGACGGGGTCATTCCGAACGCCCAGGATGCATTCGACGCCACCACTCACCATGGGCGCGACCAGGGCGCCTGATATCGCTGCATCCGGTTGGGCGCGTGCCGCGTTGCCCGTGACCTCCTCGAAGGCTCGCGCAACCGCTGCCGCATCGGTCAAGCCCAACCGGACCCCGCCCACATCGCTCTTGTGCAGGATCTGCGCGGAGACGACCTTGACCGCAACGCCACGACCCTCGGCCAGCCATCCGGAGGCCATGGCTTGAGCGTCGGTGGCATTCGCTGCCACACGGGCAGCAATCACCGGAACGCCCGCACGCGCGAGGAGCCCCAGCGAGGACGGTTCATCCAGGGCCCCCGAATTCAGCTGTATCGAAGCCGGGGTACAGGCCGAAAGCATCGGAGGAACGGCTCGGCCGCTGGCGGCCGCGAGTTTGGCGAGGGCCGCCAGAGTGCGCACCGCAGCGGCGGGCTCAGCGTAAAACAGCGCGCCCTGCTCGAGCAGCCAATCGCGACGCTCGGGTCTGAGGATGGTACTGATCGCGAGCAGCGTATCCGGGTATTCGCGGCGCAGGGCAACCACCAGATTCTGCAAATCGGGCCAGAATTGTTCGGTTGCACCGCCCGCGGCCATGAAACCCACCAAGGCGCCATAGTCCGAGGGAGGATCGAGCAGGATGCGACAGGCCTTCAACATCATCGATCGGTCGTTACCGACCTGACCCGTGATGTCAATGGGATTGCCCGGGGCCGCAAAGGGCACCATTTCGAGAATGCGCTTTTGAGCAGGCACGTTGAGTTCGGGCACCGACAGGCCATGTTCGCTCGCCTCGTCAGCCATGAACGCCCCAACGCCGCCGGACAGTGTGAACAGAGCGACGGAGTCGTTGCGTGGCAGGCCTGCGACCGCCGCGGCTTGCGCGACGTTGAAGAAATCCTCGACATCGCGCGCGCGGTACACCCCATACTGCCGAAACAGCGCGTCATAGGCGGCGTCATCGCCCGCCAGCGCCGCCGTGTGAGACATCGCCGCCTTGGCGCCCAGCGCAGTGCGGCCGATCTTGACGGCAACCACGGGCTTGCGGGCCGCATGGGCGAGCGCGAGCGCCTCGCGCAATCGCTCGCCATCGCGGCAGCCTTCCATGTACACCATGATGACCCGGGTGTCGGGGTCGCGAACCATCCAGGTGATGCAGTCGGCAATCTGGACATCGGCCTCGTTACCGGTGGAGACCCAGAGGGAAAGCCCGATACCGCGCTCGCGGGCCAGCGTAAAGGCGTAAGCGCCGAACGCGCCGCTCTGACTGGCCAGACCGATCGCGCCGACCTTGACCAGACCGACCTCAGGCGCCGGGCTGA
>JBIKVK010000233.1:0-5582 GCA_044356835.1 Burkholderiaceae bacterium | reverse complement strand
GCGAACACATCCATCTTCAGCTCGATGCTGGTGGTCTCGGCCGGGATGGTGAACTCCTGGCTATTGAGGCTGTCCGAGCAGGTCTGATCGTCAATCGTGAAACCGCCCTCCGGCGGCGTCACGGTTCGACGGTAGGGGTAGCCGCAGAACCGGGCGACGTCGACGCGTCCGTCGTGAGGATGGACGGGCCACTTGACCGGCACAGGACCGATCAAATCGCCGAGGTAGCCGAAACGGGTGCGTCCGGAGGCCCGGGAGGTCCAGCCCGTTGCGGCACCGGCCGGGGCATCGAAGTTGCCGTTCGAGATGAGATCTATGCTTTGTCCGCTCTGAAGGAGCAGCGGCTTCCCGCTGAGCGCCGGCGGAGGCAGAGTCTCGGACACGGTGATCCCGGTGGCGGTCTCGGCAGTCTCGATGTATTCAAGCACCGGGTCGGTGGTGTTGGATCCGCATCCCGCCAAGACGACGAAGGGGAATGCAACGAGCAGCGACCGTGCGGAACTGAGGAATGAACGTGGAGTCATTTGCTGAGGCTCTGGTCGAAGGCGGCGGCCGCCGTGATCACTCAATGTCAAACGCGTATTGTCTCGCAAGTGGGCTGCGGCTGACAATGTCAGCCGCAGCGATCGGCACGATCCACGAGGCTCTGAAACACCGCAATGAACCGTGTTGCCTACTTGACGCACCCCGACTGCTTGCGCCACGAGATGGGCGCGCATCATCCCGAGTGTCCGGAACGGGTGGCGGTCATCCATCGCCGCCTGGCCGAAAGCGGGCTGCTGGATCGGATGGAAACGCTCGAGGCGCCGCTCGCGACTCGGGAACAACTGGCCCGGGCCCATGACGAGCGCCATATTGCGGAGCTCGAGGCTCGCGCCCCGGAGTCGGGCTACTGTCAGCTGGATGCAGATACAACGATGAACCCGTCCTCGCTGGCCGCAGCACTGCGTGCCGCCGGGGCGGCGATCTGCGCCACCGAACGGGTCGTCCAAGGTCAGTCCTTGCGCGCTTTCTGCAATATCCGCCCGCCGGGCCACCATGCCACCCGAGGCGCGGCCATGGGCTTTTGCCTGTTCAACAACATCGCGATCGGCCTGCGACATGCGGTTACGACCCTGGGTATTGAGCGGGTGGCCTTGATCGATTTCGATGTTCACCATGGCAATGGCAGCGAGGACATTCTGGCGGGCGACCCACGCGTCCTGATGGTGTCGAGTTTTCAGAGGCATCTGTATCCCTTCAGCGGCGAGAGGCCTCTGGATCCCCGCTTTCACAACGTTGCGCTGGAGGCTGGCAGCGACGGACGTGCTGTGCGTCGAGCCGTCGTCGACCAGTGGCTGCCCGCCCTCGAGCGGTTTGGGCCGCACATGCTGTTCATTTCAGCAGGATTTGACGCTCATCGTGCCGATCCCCTGGGCCAGCTGTCGTGGACTGAGGATGACTACGCCTGGCTCACCGGGCAGTTGGTGCGTTTTGCCGACCAACACTGCGCTGGGCGTGTCGTGTCCGTCCTCGAGGGGGGCTACGACCTGCCGGCGCTGGCCCGATCGGCGCAAGCCCACGTGCGGGCGCTGATCGGGGGAGAGTGCTGACTCCTCTCAGCGCGCCCTGCGCCGAGTGGCGAGGGCGGCACAGACACGGCAAGTGGTGTCCCAGAAGCGAAGCCTAGGTCGCGCTGTGGTAGCTCGTGACGCGCTCGACCTCCTCGCGTGAGCCCAGGATGACCGCGACCCGTTGGTGCAGCTTGTCGGGAACGATGTCCAGAATGCGCTGGTGACCGTTGGTTGCAGCTCCTCCAGCCTGCTCGATCAGGAAGGCCATCGGATTGGCTTCGTACATGAGGCGGAGTCGTCCGGGCTTGTCGGGTTCGCGACGATCGCGGGGATACATGAAGATGCCGCCCCGCGTCATGATGCGGTGGACGTCGGCCACCATCGAAGCGACCCATCGCATGTTGAAGTCGGTTGCGCGAGGCCCGTCCTTGCCGGCGAGCAGTTCGTCGATATACCGCTTGACGGGGGGCTCCCAGTGCCGGGCGTTGGACGCATTGATCGCGAATTCCCGCGTGGTCGGGGCAATGGCGATGTGGTCTCGGGTCAGATACCAGGTTCCGGTTTCCCGGTCGAGGGTAAAAGAGGCCACGCCGTCGCCGACGGTCAGCACCAGCAGAGTCGAGGGCCCGTAGACCGCATAGCCGGCGGCGAGCTGTTCGCGACCGGGCTGAAGAAAGTCTGCCTCAGTCGCGTCATGCCCGTGCTCGGGCGCGCGCAGTACCGAGAAGATGGTACCGATCGAGACATTCACATCGATATTGGACGAGCCGTCGAGCGGATCGAACAGCAGGAGGAATCCGCCTTTCGGATAGCGTCCCGGGATGGGATAGGGATGATCCAGCTCTTCGGAGGCCATCGCGGCGAGATGACCACCCCATTCATTGGCCTCAAGAAGCGTATCGTTGGCAATGACATCAAGTTTTTTCTGGGCCTCGCCCTGCACATTGGAGGAGCCCGCGTCACCGAGCACGCCGGCCAGAGCTCCCTTGCCGACCGCCGTCGCGATGGCCTTGCAGGCGCGTGCGCAGACCTCGAGCAGCAGGCGCAGTTCGGCACTGATCAGGCCGCGTTCGCGCTGCTTTTCGACCAGGTATCGCGTGAGGGTAATGCGTGACATGAACGGCCTCTAAAGATGCGGCGGGGAGGGGGCACGAAGGATTTTACTGGCTGGCGCGGAGCCCGTTCAGCCGAGACCCGCGCCGTTCAGGTACGGCACTCATCGCGCAAGGCCTTTCCGACGATCTCGGCCACATCCCTGGACAAGCCCGGGTTGGATTGAACCGTCTTGAGCGCAGCCTGCATGCCGGCTTGCAGCGATGGTTCGTACTTGCGCCATCGGTCCAGCGCGCGCGACAGACGCGCCGCCAGTTGCGGGTTGGCGGCATCCAGTTGTATGACCGAATCGGCCCAAAACTCATAACCGCTTCCGTCAGCCCGGTGGAACTCGGCGAGGTTGCCCGTGCAGAATGCGCTGATCAGGGCACGGACCTTGTTGGGATTTCGCATCGAGAATGCGCAATGGCGGGCAAGCGCGCGCACCCGCTCCAGCACGGGTCCCTCGCCCGGGAGCCTCAGCGCGGTCGCCTGCCAGGTGAACCACTTGTCCATGGCCAGCGCCTCGTCAGCGAATTCCCGCTCAAATGAGCTGAGGCGGGCATCACGATCCGGTCCACCCGCGCGGATCAGAGCCTGCAAGGCGGCCGCCCGATCGGTCATGTTGTCGCAGCGGTCGTACTGGGTCGCTGCGGCTGCGACGGCCGACCGATCGCCGCTTTCGATCCACCAGGCGAGCGCCGCATTCTTCAGTGCCCGACGGCCTGCCGATGAGAAATCGCCGGACCACGCCCGACCCTCATCGAGTCGGCAGTACAGGTCCTGCCAGCGGCCGACCAACTGCCGGCCAATGCTGCAACGCACCGCCTGACGGGCATCTCGGAGCGCGCCGGGGTCAAGCGGCTCGACGGATTCGGCGATCAGCGCTTCTCCGGGCAGGCTCAACATGAGCTCGCGGTAGGCGGCGTCGAGTCGCGGGTCATCGAGCACCGCCTCGAACACCTGGACGAGTCCGCCGCATACCGACTCCACCTCTTGTCCCGACATCACCCTTCGAACGCAGGCCATGCCCAACTGCTGAACGGCTTCCCAGCGATTGAACGGGTCGCTGTCGTGCCGTGCGAGCACCGCCAGTGCTTCGTCGTCATAGTCGTATTCGACGATCACGGGCGCTGAAAACCTCCGAGCGATCGAGGGCACCACCGGAGCGTCGATTCCTGAAAACACGAGCCGATGCGACGCGTTCCGAACGTGGACCACATGGGCCTGATCCGAGCAGGCCGACTTGAGTAGCGATCGGGTGGCATCGTCTGCCGCGACGAGAGGGCGCTCGCGACCGTCCAGACCCACCAGACCCAGTTCCACCGGAATGTGGAGCGGCCGCTTTTCGGATTGACCCGGAGTGGGCGGGGTGTACTGGCTTATGTCCAGCGTCACGGTGCCCTGTCCGGGATCGTATTCGGTCGCAATCCTGAGGTGAGGCGTGCCGGCCTGTTCGTACCAGCGACCGAACTGGGCCAGGTCGAGCCTGTTGGCGTCGGCGATGGCCGCGATGAAGTCATCACAGGTGACGGCCTGACCGTCGTGTCTCGCAAAATACAGATCCATCCCCCGGCGGAAGCCCTCGCGACCGGCCAGCGTCTGCAACATCCGGATCACCTCGGCGCCCTTTTCGTAAACCGTCAGGGTGTAGAAATTGTTGATTTCCTGGTAGGCATCAGGCCGGATTGGATGGGCCATGGGGCCGGCATCCTCCGGGAACTGCAGGGTCCTCAGGGTCCGGACATCCTGAATGCGCTTGACCGCCCGAGCGCTCGCCGCCTGGGCCGGATCGTCGCACTGTGCAGCCATCATGTCGGCGGAGAACTCCTGGTCGCGGAACACCGTCAGGCCTTCCTTGAGCGTCAGCTGAAACCAGTCTCGGCAGGTGACCCGGTTACCGGTCCAATTGTGGAAGTACTCATGCGCTACCACTGCCTCGACCGAGGCGAAGTCCTGATCGGTGGCGATCCGGGGATGAGCAAATACATAGCGGGTGTTGAAGATGTTCAGACCCTTGTTTTCCATGGCTCCCATATTGAAATCTGCCACTGCAACGATCATGAATCGATCGAGGTCGAGCTCAAGCCCGAACCGCTTTTCATCCCACCGGATCGATCGCTCAAGGGAACGAAGCGCATGGTCGGTCTTGTGCTCGTTACCGGGCTCGACCCAAACCTGAAGCAGGGCCTTGCGCCCGGATCGCGTGGTGAACTCGGATTCGGTGGCGACCAGTCGACCCGCGACCAAGGCGAACAGATAAGAGGGCTTCGGGAACGGGTCTTCCCAGGTGGCCCAATGCCAGCCGGAGCGATCGATTCCGAAGGCGTCGGCCCCGGGATCGCATAAACCTTCGGCGACGAGATTGCCATTGGAGAGCAGGACGGGATGGCGATCGCGGGCCGCGCGGACCGTAACGCGATAGCGTGCCATCACGTCGGGCCGGTCCGGGAACCAGGTGATTCTGCGGAAGCCCTCAGCCTCGCACTGGGTGAAGAAGTTGCCGTTCGACAGGTAGAGCCCGGAAAGACTGCTGTTTTTGGAAGGATCGGTCCGCGAGACGGTCGTGAGCCGTGCCTGCTTGGGCAGTCCGGAAACACGCAGGCGTGAATCTTCGATCGAGTATTCGGTGGCCGAAAGCGCCCGACCGTCCACCGCGATCGAGACCAGTTCCAGCGCCTCGCCGTCGAGTTCCAGAGGGCTCCTTGGATCAGCGGCAGAGTCACGCTCGAGCGCCAGATGCGCGACCACGAGGGTTGCGTCGGGGACGAGATCGAATTCAAGTTCGACGTGGGTCACCCGCCAGGCTTGGGGGCGGTAGTCCGAGCGCTTGACGATCAGATCGAGGTCGCTGCGCATTGAAAGCATCCTTGATTTTTTTGAAGCAGTGGCGGCACGGGGCCGATCCGGCAGGCGGGGCCGTGGGTGTGAGGCTCA
>JBIKVK010000232.1:0-5583 GCA_044356835.1 Burkholderiaceae bacterium | reverse complement strand
ACCGCCCCTGAGCTCGGGAGGAGCATCGTGGGCGGCCCTGGCGATCCCGGTTGGGATTCCATGCATTTGGCGGTAAATTAGTCCGTCCGATGAAAACAAGAAGCGACGACGGGGCTCCGGGGAATGTGACCCCGCTCGTACGTCGAGACGAATGGAGGAGCGTGACGTAATGAAGCTGTGGTATCAGAGCATGACGCGGGCCGAGGCCTGGCCAGGCTACAACGCCCGTCTGCGACAAGTGCTTGCACACGCCTGCGATCCGGGCACCGAGATTGCGGTGCATGGCATCACCGTGCGCGGTGGCGTCGGTGACCAGTACCGATACCTGGAGTTCATTGAGACCCAGGAGGTCCTCGACAACGTCCAGCGGGCGACCCGGGAGGGTTTTGATGCATTTTTGATCGGCAACATCGGTGATCCGGGGCTGCGCGAGGCCCGTGAGCTGACGTCCATCCCGGTGCTCGGTTTGTGCGAAACCTCATCGCTTCTGGCCTGCATGATGGGGGCCAATTTCGCCCTGGTCACGGGCAATGCCAAGCATGCACCCAAGATCGTCGAGAACATCGGTCGATACGGCTTGCGAGATCGCCTGCATTCCGTTGAGCGCATGACCGTGGAGCGCCTGGTCGATCTCGATGCCGGATTCTTGGATCCTTTCGTGCGGGCCCGGCTACGCGATGAATTCATCGCGGCAGCGCGCCGATGCAGTGATGCGGGCGCCGAGGTGGTCATCCCGGCCGTGGGCGTGTTGATGACCCTGCTGGCTGAAGAACAAATTTTTGACGTCGATGGGACCGTACCCATCCTCAACGGTGTCTATGCGCTCGTCAAAAGCGGTGAGGCTGCCGTTCGCACCCGCGCGCTCATGAAGGGTCACTGGACCAGCAAGCGCGCGATGTTCGCGCCGCCGCCTCCATCGCAGATGGAAGAAATTCGCGCCTATTACGGCGATGTGTATCCGCAATCGAAAGGGAGATCCTGATATGACTTCAGCCCATCGTCCGGCCGCGGCCCAGCGCCGCTCGATTCTCTCAGCCCTGCTCGCGAGTCTGGGTCTCGTTGTGCTGGGGGCCCCGGCCGCTCAGGCCCAGACCTGGCCCGAGAAGCCGATCCGCATTGTGGTGCCCTTCGGGGCGGGTGGAGCGGTCGATATCATTGCGCGCGCCATCGGGCAGGAGCTGGCCAAACGGCTGGGCCAGCCCGTCGTCGTTGAGAATCGGACTGGCGCCGGCGGCAATATCGCGGCCGAGCATGTCATCAAGTCTGCGCCGGATGGCTATACGCTCCTGATGGCGTCGCCGGGCAATGCGGTCAATGCGACCTTGTATCCGAACCTGCCTTTCAATCCCGCGACCGACTACACGCAGATCGCTCTGATTGCCGGTGTTCCGACGGCGATGCTCGCAGGGCCTGCAACCCCCGGTAACAACTTCAAGGAGTTTCTTGCGGTGGCGAAGGCCAAGCCGGGCTCGCTCAATTTTGGGTCGGGCGGCGCGGGAACCACTGAGCACCTTTCAGCCGAAATGCTGAAGGTCGCGGCGGGCATCCAGATGACGCACATTCCGTATAAAGGGGGTGCGCCTGCGATGAACGATCTGATGGGCGGCCAGATCCATCTCATGTTTTCGAATGTGGCCCAGTCGCTGCCGTTCATTCGTGCGGGCAAGATGCGTGTTTTTGGTGTGGCGAGTGCCGAGCGCCATCCCGCATTGCCCGATGTCCCAACCTTCGTCGAACTCGGTTACCCCGACTTCAAGGTGTCGGTCTGGTGGGGCCTGATGGGTCCGCCCAAGATGAGCGCTGAGATCGTCAATCGAATCAACGGCACGGTGAATGAGGCCATGGCCGGGCAGGAGATGAAAACCCGCCTCGAGACCATGACCGCCACTGCAATGCATGGAACGCCCAAGCAGTTCGCCGACTTCTTTCAGCGCGAAATCGTGAGCTGGGGCACGGTGGTGAAGGCCTCGGGGGCGAAACCGGATTAACGGTCTGACGCAGACAGCCGCTCTCGGACCTGTGGCCAAACCTCCGGGTTGATCATTCGCGGCGGAGCCTCGCCGCGCACGAGCAGGGCGATCAGTTGTTCGGCCGCCCACTCGGCCATGCGTCGCCTTGACGCGGTGGTCACGCCGGCGCAGTGGAAGGTGGCGACCACCCGGGGGTGCTGGAGCAGCGGGTCGTCGAGCGGTGGCGGTTCGATGTCCCAGACATCAAGCCCAGCGCCCGCAATATGGCCCCGCTCGATTGCAGCCAGTAGAGCATGCTGGTCATGGATGCCCCCCCGGGCCGTGTTGATGAACCAGGCTCCGCGCTTCATGGCCGCAAATGCTGCGGTGTCAAACAGGCCGACCGTCGACGCGTCGCGCGGACAGTGCACGGTGACGATGTCTGCGCGGGCGAGCAGTTCCTCGAGGCTGACCGGCTCAGCGCCCCGTGCGCGGATCTCCTGCGGATCGAGCAGGGGGTCACAGGCGAGAACCGTCATCTCGAAGATCGAGGCCAGACGCGCCACCCGGCGCCCGATATTGCCCAGCCCGACAATACCCAGCGTTTTTCCGGTGATCTCCTCACCCATGAAGTCGTCGCGAACAAAATTGCGCTCGCTGCGCAGGCGCCGGTCGCAGAGCGAGATCTTGTGGGTCAGGTCGATCATGAACCCGATGGCGGCCTCTGCGACGGATTGGGCATTGGCCCCGGACTGGTTGACCAGCAGCACGCCAGCCCGAGTGCACGCGGCCAGATCGGCCGTGTCAAAGCCTGCACCGCCGGTCGATACGCACAGCAGCTTGGGGCACCGTGCCAGCAGGGGCTCGGTGGCGTGCAATGTCCTCGGCAGCTCATCCCGAGACGAGCTGATCTGGTAGACATGAGCCGATTCGAGAGCCGCCCAGGCCGCCGCAGGATCGTTTCGGTCGAAGGTGTGCAGCTCGAGCCCGGGCTGGGCCGAGATCAGTTCCTGAAAGCGGACATTTTGCGAGAGGTTGGCGCGAACAATCCTGAACATGGCTGCCCTTTCGGATGGGATCCCGGAGTTTGGATCATCGTGACCCGCCATGCAATGCCGGACCGCTGGTCGTTCCGTTATGATTCAAAGGCGTGTTCCAGGGAGTCAAAGATCATGCCGCTCATCACCGTCTCACCATCGGCTCGTTACCCGTTCGGCTGCCGTATCGATGGTCTGGACATCGGGCAGGGTGTAGACAGCGAATCGTTTGCGATTGTCGAAGCGGCACTGCATAAGCACCTGGTGGTGTGCATCTCCGGCAAGCCCTACGGGCCCGAGCAGTTGGTGGCTTTCGGAAAATGGTTGGGGCCGCTGGAAATCAGCGTGGCGCGATCGTTTCACCATGGCAGCGTTCCGGAGGTCACGGTCCTTTCGAACCGGATCATCGAGGGCCGTCCCGAAGGCTCTGCAGATGCGGGTCAGATGTGGCACACCGACATGTCCTACAACCGTGTGGCGGGCCGGGCCTCGGTGCTTCATTCCCATCAGATCCCGATGCGCGAGGGCCGCGCGCTCGGCGACACTGCGTTTCGCGACATGCATGCGGCCTACGAGGCCTTGCCGGAGGCAATGCGGGCCCGCCTCGACACGCTCGAGGCGGTGCACGAATTCGAAAAGATCTGGGACACCATGCGCGCGCGCGGCTCGCCGCGCCCCCCCTACACGGATGCGCAGCGTCGCCAGAAGCCGCCGGTTGTTCATCCCGTCGTGCTTCGTCATCCGTGGACCGGCCGCAAGGCGCTCTATGTGAATCGCGGACTGACACGCTACATCCTCGGACTGCCCCGCTCAGAAAGTGACGACCTCCTTGAGTATCTGTATCAGCACGCCGAGGACGAACGTTTCGAATATCGCCATGTCTGGCGGGTCGGTGATACGCTGATCTGGGACAATTGTGCGACGATTCATCTTGCGACTGGCGGCTACGGGCCCGAGACGCCGCGCGTCATGATCCGCACTCAGGTGCTGGGCGATGAGGCCCGGTATGCGGCTGCCAACGGCTCGATGGGTCTGCGTATTGCAGATGTTCAGTTTCAACAGTGAGAAGGGAAATTCGCCATGAAGGTTTCAATGCTGTCACGCCGGATGAGTGCCCTGACGCCCCTGGCCGTCGCGCTCGGTGTTTCGCTTCAGCCGATGGTCGTTTCGGCGCAGGAATTTCCAAGCAAACCCATCAAGGTTGTGGTCCCCTATTCGGCGGGAGGCCCCACCGACTTGATGGCTCGTGCGGTGGCCCGTTACATGGCCAGCGCGACGGGGCAACCGGTCACGGTCGATAATCGCGGCGGGGCGGGCGGCACGATCGGTACCGCTCAGGTGGCGCGCTCGGCGCCGGATGGCTACACCGTGGTGGTGAACGGCACGCTCGGCCATGCGCTCGGTCCGATGCTGCGCCCCAAAACGGCGGGCTATTCGGTGGCCGAGATGAGCGCGGTCGGGGTCTTCAGCAGCAGCTCGAACTTTCTGGTCGTGGCCAATTCGCTCAACGTGAAATCCGTCAAGGAACTGATCGCCAAGGCCAAGGCCGAAGGTGGAAAGCTGGCATTTTCCTCGGCGGGTCCGGCCAGCAATCCTCATCTCGGGGCCGAGCTCTTCAACTCACTCGCCGGGGTGCAGATGGAGCATGTGGCCTACAAGGGCGTTTCGGATACGGTGGCCGATCTCGTGAGCGGTCGGGTCCCGGTGGCCTTTGCGAGCCCGACCCTGGCCGTACCGCTCATCAAGGACAATCGGGTCGTTGTGCTCGCAACGACCGGAGAGAAGCGGATGAAGGGCTGGGAGCAGCACCCCACGATTGCCGAGGCGGGCGTCCCAGGTTATGTGTTCGAGTCCACCTACATCATGGTGGCGCCGGGCAAGACGCCGGCGCCGGTCATGCAAAAGCTCAACGCGCTGCTGCAACAGGCTTTGGTCGACCCCGAGACGATCGCCTCGCTAGGCAAGCTGGGTCTTGATCCCATCAAGAACACGCCGGCCGAGGCGGACAAGTTGGTCAAGGAAGAAGTGGACCGCTGGACCGGCATCATCAAGCGGCTCAATCTGAGCCTCGAATAAGGGCTGGGCCGACTGAGCGTTCAGTCGGTATTCGATTGGGTCCGGCGCTTGGCCGCGGGACGTGGTGCAGGCGCCGCAGCCAGTTCCGGCATATGGGACCAGGTCATCAGACCGGCGGCCTCTTCGGGGGTCGCCGACAACCAGCGCTCGTGCAGCGTCGGGGCGATGATCACCGGAGTCCGTTTCTCGTCATCGGCCGGATGAAAGCGGCGCATCACCGGGTGTTCGTCGGCGTTGACCGTCAGCATCGAGAAGCTGACCCGCCTTTCGCCGGTGTCCGGCTGCTGCCAGCGCTCCCAGAGGCAAGCGATTCCGAATGGCTCGCCTGAGGCGAGTCCAATGCGCCAACGCACCGGTCGCCCGGTCTCATAGCTGGGCTCGAAGAAGTCGTCCACCAGCAGCAGACCAAAGTGGCGCTCGCGCCAGGCGCCTCTGAAGCTGGGCTTCACCGAGGCGGTCTCGGCCCGGGCGTTATAGGTGTGACGCGCAATCCGGTCATCTTTCGCCCAGTGCGGGATCAG
>JBIKVK010000231.1:0-5584 GCA_044356835.1 Burkholderiaceae bacterium | reverse complement strand
CGCACAGCGCCGATGCAGGGTCTCAAAGAAGCCCGGCTCCGAGATCAGCTCCAGCGTCGCCAGACCGGCGGCCATCGCGATCGGATTACCCGAGAGCGTGCCCGCCTGATACACCGGCCCGAGCGGCGCCATCATGTCCATGACCGCGGCCGGACCGCCGATCGCCCCCACCGGCATGCCGCCTCCGATGACCTTGCCGAACGCGGTCAGATCGGGTTGCACGCCGACGACCTCCTGAGCACCCCCGAGTGCCACTCGAAAACCGCTCATCACCTCGTCGAAAATCAGCAGCGCCCCGTGTCGACTGCAGAGCTCGCGCAGCCCCTCCAGGAAACCCGGGCGTGGCCGGATCAGATTCATGTTGCCGGGCATCGGTTCGACCATCACGCAGGCAACCGCATCCGGGTGAGCGTCAAACAGTGCCTGGACACTCGCCAGGTCGTTGTACTGGGCCACGAGCGTATGCTGGGCGAGGTCGGCCGGCACTCCCGCCGAGCTGGGCGTTCCAAAAGCAAGCGCTCCCGAACCGGCCTTGACGAGCAAGCTGTCGGCTGTGCCGTGATAGCACCCTTCGAACTTGATGATTCGGTCGCGTCGGGTGAACCCTCGTGCAAGCCGCAGCGCCGACATGGCCGCCTCGGTGCCTGAGCTGGTGAACCGCACCCGCTCGACCTGGGGAAAGAGCGCACAAATGCGCTCAGCCAGTTCGCTCTCCATGACGTTGGGCGCTCCGTAGGACAGCCCGCGGGTGGCGGCCGCCTGAACGGCTTCTATGACTTTCGGGTGGGTTTGACCCACGATCATCGGCCCCCACGAGCCGAGATAATCAATGTAGCGACGCCCTTCGACATCCCACATGTAAGCGCCCTGGGCCCGAGCAATGAAACGCGGTGTGCCGCCCACGGCCCTGAACGCCCGTACCGCCGAGTTCACGCCCCCCACCAGCACTTTGCGGGCACGATCGAATTCTGCCTGGTTCGTGGTCATCCGGAATCCTCACGCCAGCCTCCCTGGCCGACTCTGGTTGTGTTATGCGGATGACAGTCTAAAGGAAACACAAAGCTGACATCTCGGATGGATTGCCTGCAACCCGCCCCTTCGACTGTCTTTGGGCCCGGAGGGCCTTGGGTACGGCCTCAGCCGCGCATCGCCGCTGCGATTGCAGCCCGGGTCTGGCCGGCATCCCCGGTCTTCAAGAACGCCTTGATCGCCGCCTGGGTCGCTTCCGGGTTGTCACCCCAGATCGAGTGCCCGGCCCCAGGAATTTCAACCACGGAGCCTTGCGCGAACTCGCGTTCGAGACGCGCCGAGGTGGCAGGGGTCAGCACATCGGAATGCTCGCCGCGAAGCACCATCACCGGACTGCGCACCCGGCGCACATGCGCCCACATGTCGCGCGCGGCCACCGACAGCGTTTCAATCGCGGCATCACGGTCATAGCGCCATTCGAGCCGACCCTGGGCATTCACCCGGAGGTCGCCCTCTAGCGTACGCAGGTGGGTTTCGTCGGTGAAACGGTGCCGCTGGGGCAAGGTGCGGGAGAAGGTCAGGGCTTCGTTCATGTCGGCAAAACTGCGGGGCCGCGACAAGTGCGCTGAGATCATCGCGTCCGAAGCGTGTTTGGGCATCTCGAAGGACAGGTCCAGAAATACCAGTCGGTCGACGCGATCCGGATTGAGGGAGGCATATTGGAGGGCCACCCGGGTACCCAGGGAAGAACCTACGAAACTGACGCGATCAAGCTTCATCACATCCATGAACTGGGCGAGGTCGTCGGCGTAATAGTCCACGGTGTACTGGCCCAGGGGCATCACGTCTGAGTCCCCATGAGCACGCTGGTCGAGTCCGATCATCCGAAATTCCGGCACCAGGCCGTCAGCGAGCCAAGACCACACCTTGCCGTGCAAGGACGTGCCGTGCAGGCACACCACCCAAGGGCCCTGGCCCCGCCATTCCTCGTAATGCAATCGCAGGTTGCGGAGCTGGGCAAATCCGTCATGGGTGGGCTTCATCGCAATAATCTCGTGACCGCTGTTGGGGGGCTGGACCGGGAAAGGCGTCATCCGGCGAGCCGGGGTATGCCAGAGAACACCGGGAAGTACTCGCAGGTTCCGGCCGTCAAGTCATGGCGCAGCCTGCGATCGAGACGCGGCAGTCCCAGGCCATAGAGATGCAGATGCATCGCGGACTCAGGTTCGGCAACGCAGATGTCGTGGACATCGTCAGGCCCGAGGAAGATCGAATCGCCCGGGCCGACCGGAATCTCGGCGACCTTCGTCAAGCGAGAGGGGCCGGGGATGCGCCCACCCGCATCGATCCGATACAGACGATTGATCTCCACTCCAGCCACACCCGCAATGCAGGCCCAGGTGGTGTGGTTGTGGGGGGGTTGCGCATGACCAGGATGGGCAGCTGAAGCATAGAGCGCGAACTGGCCATCGGGGTCCTCATGTACCTCGTAAACGCCCCAAAGCCGGTCCCCGCCGATCGGGAAATCCTCGACCGCCCAAAGCTTCGCATCGGCCGCGAGGTCCGTGAGAATGGTCCGAAGTAGCTGGGCCGCCTCAGGCGTCGGATCGTGCGGGCGGTCGCCGACCGCCGCGCGCACGCGGGTCAGTGCGGCCTCGACCTGGGCCCTGCGCCGCCTCATCATTGCTCGACCTTGATCCCCGCGGTGGCGACAACGCGGGTCCAGACCTCGATGTCGCGCGCCTGGGTCCTGCGGAAGTCCTCAGGAGCTCCCGGGGTCGGGATGATGCCCATCGTGTTCATTCGGTCCTGGACGTCCTTCATCGCCAGCATCTTGCGCAATTCTGCATTGAGTCGATCCACGATGGAGGGCGCAGTGTTGGCCGGCGCAAAGAGTGCGAACCAGCTGCCGGGCTCGAAGGGCACCCCCTGCTCGGTGGTGGTCGGTACCTCAGGGAAGGCAGGACTGCGGCGGGGGCCTGCGACCGCGATCACCCGAATCTTGCCGCTCTTGTTGAAGGTGCCCGTGGTGGTGGTGTCGGTCATGACGGCATGCAACTGGCCGGCCAGCATGTCGTTGAATGCAGGCGAACCGCCCTTGTAGGGAATGTGGGTCATCTGGATACCGGCCAGCGCGGCGAGCCCTTCGCCCACCAGGTGCCCGCCCGAAGCGTGTCCGCCGGTTCCGTAGCTGATGCGGCCCGGATGGGCTTTGGCATAAGCGATGAACTCGCCCAGGTTGGTGACCGGGAGGCTGGCCGCCACCGACACGGCAATGACCCCCGTGCTGATCTGCCCGATCGGCGCGAAATCCCGAACCACGTCGTAAGGCAGCTTCTGGCCCAAAGCGGTCTGGATTGCATGAGTGGCCGCGATACCCAGCAGCAGCGTATGGCCGTCGGGGGCGGCTCGGGCCACCAGCTCGGAACCGATGACGCCACCCGCACCCGTCCGAATATCGACGACCACAGACTGCCCGAGACCGGCAGTGAACTTCTCGGCGATCATGCGCCCCATCGCGTCGGCCGAACCACCTGGGGCGAAGGGCACCACCAGCCTGACCGGACGAGAAGGGTAGCCACTTTGAGCCAGCGCCTGCAACGCTACGGCGCAGCTTGCTCCCAACATCGCCTTGACCAATCGGCGGCGCAGTGTCAAACGAATCACGACGGGTCCCCTCAAATACGCTTTGCCTCAGACGGCTGGCACTTCATTTCGATCATGTCGTTCGCGGCACATGGACGTTGAAGCGCAGCCCCGGCTCATGGGTCAGGCGGTCCAGCAGGCCGGTCTCCCAATCCAGATAGTCACGCATCGCACGCTCGACCCCCTCTTCGAGTTGATAGGGGCTATACCAGGCATCATCGGTTTCGCAGAGGAACTCGGAGACCTTGGACCACCCCAGAGTTTCACGGGCGACTGCGCTACCGACCGCAAGGTAGGCCGCGCGAAGCCCGGCGTCAAGCGCGTCCGCGCAGGCCAGTCGCGCGAGCTTCGGCTCACAGGCCAGGAAAATGTGAATCCGGGAGCGGTCGGTCAGGCAGCGGGCAATGCGCGATCGGGGCAACCAGAATGCTCCAGGGAGATGACCTTTGCGATAGGCGCGGCTGTCATCGACATCGATGAGGACCGCGCCATCGGCGCGCAAGGCCTCGATATCGTCTGGCATCACGGCACGAGCGGGAGGCGGCTCGTTGAGGACTTCGATGTCGGGCGCTCCCACCGACGAAAGCGGGCCTGCGCTGGCGGGCTCGAGGACCAGGACCTCATGACCCATCTGCACCAGCCAGTGTGCGGTCATCGGCGCCTGAACGCCCAGGGTGTCGAACAGCACGAAACAGGCACCTCGCACCGGCGCGTAGGCATCGGTGCTCTGAACCAGCTGGCCGCCCGGCGCATTGAGGAAGCCCGGAAGATGCCCGGCGAGGTACTCCTCAGGCAGACGAACGTCAAAGCGATAGATCGTGCGGGCGAGTTGCCCCACCAGCTCGTCAAGCTCCGCCCGGTTGATCCAGCGCACCCCGAGTTGCCGGGCGAGCGCAAGCGCCCGGGCGCTCGCCTGCGCAATCGCCCGTTCGTCGGGCAGGGGCAGCATACGATCGGCACCGCGTTCGAGCTCGTTGCCGATCAAGTGCCAGCCCATCGTACCGTTCTCGAGGGCTGCCACGGGATTGGGAATGCCGGCATTGATGAGGGACTGAGCACCGATGATGCTGCGCGTCCGACCTGCGCAATTGACGACGATCGGTCGATCACCCGCCTCGGCCGGGGTGCGCAGGAGCAGCTCGGCTCCCGGGCAGTCGTGAGCTCCCGGCAAGGTGAACTCCTGAAATTCCGAGAGCGGCCGACTGTCAACGTAAAGCCGCTGCTCCCCTGACGTCCGAGCCCGATGGACCTCGGCCGCGGCAATACGGGGCGTGTGATTGAGATGCTCGACCAGTTCGCCGAAGGCCTTGCTGGGCACGTAGACCCCCGAAAAGAGCGTGCCGCCCGCAGCCGCCCAGGCCGCGTTGCCGCCCTCGAGTACCTGCACGTCGGAATACCCCCCACGCGCCAGCACCCTGAAGGCTTTGGCCACCTCACCGTCGTCATCGCCCGTCAACACGATCGGAGTTCGCCTTGATGGCACCCTCGCGGTCACGGCGAGTTCCAAACGAGACAAGGGCAGGCTTGCGGCAAAGAAGAGGTGCCCCCGGGCAAAGGCTCCTTCCTCGCGAATGTCGACAATGACATGCTCGGACGGGGATTCGAGGAGGCGCATCACCTCGCCCGGGCTGATCATTGGAGGCGGTCGCACCGGGAAACGGCTGATCCACACATCGGAACTCATCGTCTCATCTCGACTCGAACCGGGGTCGGCGGCCCTCGGTAGGCTCATCCGGCATCAAAAAAAAAGCGCGCATCGCTGCGCGCTTCAACGGCAGCAGAGCTGCCTCTCCTCCTCCTCGATACACCTGAGAACAACCTACTGAAGATCAGGCTGTTCAACGGATGCGGATGCTCCATGAATTTCGATCCGATGACAAGCCGAGACAGCCTTTGTTTGGACAGACCAATTCTGCGATTTCTTGCGCGTCGCAACACGCAAGGCGAAACACAGAGGCTCCTGCTGGAC
>JBIKVK010000230.1:0-5594 GCA_044356835.1 Burkholderiaceae bacterium | reverse complement strand
TCGATCCGGCGCTGCTGACCGAACCTGCCGAGCGAGCGCTTGACGATGCGCTTCGCGCCCTCGCACCCAGCCTGGACGCCAAGCAGGCGGTCGACGATTTTGAAGGAGCGCTGACCGAACTCGCGCGGCTGCGTGACCCGGTCGATCGCTTTTTCGAAGATGTGATGGTCATGGTCGAAGACGAAGCGATCCGCGCCAACCGACTGGCTCTGCTTGCCCGTCTTCATCGGATGATGAACGGCGTCGCAGACCTGTCGGCCCTGTCCGCCCAATAAGCGCGAAGGAAACGCGCCCATGCCGCGACTGATTGTGCTCGACCGCGACGGGGTGATCAATCACGACAGTGACGAGTACATCAAACATCCCGATGAGTGGCACCCGATCGAAGGCTCCCCCGAGGCGATCGCCCGGCTGTGCAAGGCGGGATGGCGCACGGTGGTGGCCACAAACCAGTCCGGAATCGCCCGCGGGCTCTACGATCTCCCGACGCTTGGCGCAATTCACAGCAAGATGAATGCGGCGATCGATCGGGCCGGAGGACATATTGACGCCGTATTTTTCTGTCCCCACGGTCCTGATGCCTCGTGTGCATGCCGAAAGCCGCGGCCCGGCATGCTTCAGGAGATCATCGAGCGCTATCAATGCGGCGTCGAGGACGTCGTCTTTGTCGGCGATCAGATGAGAGACTTTCTCGCAGCGCAAGCCATCGGGTGTCGTTTTGTGCTGGTGCTCACCGGCAAGGGCTCGATGACGGCCCAAAATCCGGCACTGTCCCCCCAGACCGAAATCTTTCCTGACCTGGCGGCGGTGGCCGAGGCGCTTGCACCGTGATCGCCACCCTTCGAGCCCTGTCGTTTCTCACCTTTCAGATCGTGACGGTCATACCGATGTCATTCATCTGCCTGATGGTGGCCGTCCTGCCGCGGCGAATGCGATATCGAATCACGGTCGCCTGGCCCAGGGCTCAGGTTTATGCGGCACGCTGGCTGCTGGGTATCCGATGGCAAGTCATCGGATCAGAGCACCTTCCCCAGGGCCCCGCCGTCATTCTGTCCAAGCATCAGTCCACTTGGGAGACACTTTTTTACCCCTCGTTCATGCCGCGGGAGCTGTGCTTTGTTTTCAAACGCGAACTCCTCTTCCTGCCCTTCTTCGGTTGGGGCATCGCGTTGCTCGACATGATTCATATCAACCGCCGCCGAGGATCTGACGCATTTGAGCAGGTCGTCCGTCAGGGCGCGACCAAGCTTGCCCAGGGGCGATGGATCATCATGTTTCCCGAAGGCACGCGCACTCCGGCCGGCTCGCAAGGCCGGTACAAGACAGGGGGGGCGCGGCTGGCCACTCGAACGGGCGCACCGGTGGTACCGATTGCGGTCAATTCAGGCGAATGCTGGCCACGCAAGGCCTTTATCAAGGTGCCTGGCCTGATTACCGTATCGATTGGACCGCCCATCGAGAGCGCAGGCCTGAGCGCCGAGGAGCTCAACCATCGGGTCGAGGCCTGGATCGAGTCGGAGATGCGTCGGCTCAGCCCTCATCTCTATGTTGAGACGCAGTCATCAGTGCCGGAGCTGCTCCCTGCCAGCCGCGAGGGCCGTCCCACATGAAAGGCAAGCCTGTCAGCCCGCCACGCTCCAATGTCGGCCTGCAACTGCAGCTGCCGCTCTTTGATGCGCTCACGTTGCCCCCCGAGCCAGTCAAGACCGGGCCTGTGGAAACCCCGGGAGAGCGCGTCGCTCTGCTCGCGGGCCAGCCGGTCCGTTGGCACCTCCTTCGGGTGAAGCGGCGGACCATCGGCTTCCAGATCGACCATCGCGGACTCCGCGTGAGCGCGCCACGCTGGGTCACGTTGCGGGAAATTCACGAAGCACTGCAAGCCAAGGCTTCATGGATCCTTCGCAAGCTGGCGGAGTGGCGGGCGCACAGCGAGCGCAACGCTGCGCTCGCCACGCGCTGGGAATACGGTGGCGAGGTCAACTACATGGGCGAGCGGCTGACGATGCGCTCCGATGCGGCGACCACGGGCATCCGCCGAGAGGGCAGGGCCCTCTTGATCGACCTTCCACCCGGTGCGGGCAGCGAACAAATCAAGGACCGGGTCGAAACGTGGCTGCGAGCCGAGGCTCGCAGGGTGTTCGGCGAGCGCCTGCCGGTGTTCACGTCGCGGCTGGGGCGCGCCCCGAGCCGGTGGTCACTCTCCTCGGCTCGAACACGTTGGGGCAGCTGCAACCAGGACGGATCGATCCGGCTCAACTGGCGGCTGATCCACTTCCCGCTCGATCTGATCGACTACGTCATCGCCCACGAACTCGCCCATCTGAACGAACTGAACCACGGCCCGCGGTTCTGGTCGACCGTTGGAGAGTTGTTTCCGGATTTCGAATCAGCCCGTGATCGTTTGCGTCAGCATGCCGAACACGAGCCCACACTCTGAAGACCGACCAACGATTCCTTTTCCATGTTGCATCACCGACAAGAGGCCTCTGAATGCGCATCCTCCACACCATGATCCGAGTCGGCGACCTACAGCGTTCGATCGATTTCTACACCCACGTGATGGGCATGTCGCTCATCCGCACCACAGACCGCCCCGAACAAAAGTACTCTCTCGCTTTCGTCGGATACGGCGATGAGGCCTCCGGCGCGGTCCTTGAACTTACCTACAACTACGGCGTGGACCGTTACGATCTGGGCGCGGGTTTCGGCCACATCGCGATCGCCGTTCCCGATGCCGCAGCCGCTTGCGAGCGCATCCGCGCATCGGGCGGCACCGTGACACGCGAAGCCGGACCTGTCAAAGGAGGAACCTCGGTGATCGCTTTCGTCCAGGACCCAGACGGTTACAAGATCGAGTTGATCGAGCGCAAGGCGTCGGCGAGCCTGCAGTAGGTTTCGACCGACAGATCCTCGGGCCGCATCCGACCATCGATATCGCCCGGATCGACGCCCTTTGCCTCAAGCCAAGGCAGCAGCGTGCCGCGCAGCATTTTCCGGCGCTGGCCGAAAGCTGCCGCGAGCACCTGCTGCAGCGCTTCGAGAGCGGTAGTTCCGGGCACCTCGCGGACCGTCATGCTCAAGAACGCCGAGTCGACCCGCGGCGGCGGATCAAAGGCCTCGGGCCCGACGTCAAAACGCTTTTCCACCCGATAGAACGCCTGCAAAAGGACCGTCAAGCGGCCGAAATCACTGTGCCCCGCCTCTGCCACGATCCGGTCCACGACTTCCTTTTGAAGCAGAAAGTGCTGGTCAAAAACATGTTCACGCACCTCGATCAGCCTCACAAGCAGAGGCGTCGAAATGTTGTAGGGAAGATTGCCCACCACGCGGGCGCGCGGCCCCCCGGTGCCGGCTGCGAGCACAGCCGAAAGATCGAGATCGAGCACGTCGCCCCGCACCAGCGATAAGCGCGATGCGGGCCATCGGCGCTGTAGACGATCCGAAAGGTCCCGATCGATCTCGATCGCGCTGAGGTGATTCAGACGCATCAGCAATTGGGCGGTGAGCGCCCCCAGACCGGGCCCGATTTCGACCATCCGGTCTGTGGCTTGGGGCGCGATGGCCTGGACGATGGCCTCGAGCACCGAACGGTCGACCAGAAAGTGCTGGCCGAACCGCTTACGGGCCTGATGCCCGTCCCGATTCGAGTTGCGCCGGTCGCCGCCTTGAGCGCGTGAGCCTCGGCGGTCAGCGCTCATCGAGCCTGATTTCGACGTAGGCCCGGTCGCGTAACTGTCTCAGCCAGTCCTGCCAGGCCTCATCGATGCGCTGTTCGCGCAATGCCTGCCGGGCTGCAGCGCGCAGGCGTTCCGGCGGCGCAAGCGCGACGCGGCGCTCAAGCACTTCGAGCAGGTGGACTCCGAACGCTGTCCGAACAGGGGCGCTGAGTTCCCCGGGCTTCAGGGCATCCATCGCACGCTCAAATTCCGGAACGGTGTCGCCGGGCAGGATCCAGTCGAGATCGCCCCCCCTCGCAGCCGTTGCGTCTTCAGAGAAGGCCTTGGCAGCGGCCGCGAAGTCAGTGCGACGGCTGACGATCATTTCGCGGATCTCGCCAATCCGTCGAAACGCCTGCTCCTCGCCCACATCGCCGCCGATGCGGACCAGCAGGTGTCGAACCCGCGACTGCGGTATCGGGGCGGACAGGTCAGCCCCCCCCTGCTCGCTGCGCCGTCCATTGACCTTGAGCAAGTGAAAACCGTTTGGACTACGGGTCAGCACGATCGCACCGACCGCCTGATCGCGCACGGCGTCCACGAAGAGTTGAGGCAGGCGGTCAACGGTACGCCAGCCCAGAGTGCCGCCACTCATCGCATCGCCGGCATCGGAGTAGGCCGCCACCAAAGCAGCAAAATCGGCTCCGGGTCGTTGGGCCATGGCGAGCACCTCCTCTGCCCTGGCCCGACGCCGCTGGATATCCTCGGAGGCCGCCCCCTCGGCAACACGCACCAGAATCTGCGACAGATTCAACTGAATGGCCTCCTGGGCGCGGTTTCTCTCACGCTGAGCGATAAAAGCATCGATATCCGACTCGGAAATCTGGATGCGGGCATCGACTTCGCGTTCGCGCAGCCTGGATTGCAACAAATCGGTCCGGAGCTGATCGAGATACTGGCGAATGGGTACGCCTTCGCTTTCGATCCGGGCCCGAAAGGCCTGCGGCGTCAACCCGCGTTCGCCCGCCATCGATTCGAAAATTCTGTCGATCTGAGCATCGTCGACGCGAACTCCCAGCTCACGTGCGCGCTGGAATTGGACTCGGTCCAGAATCATCCGGTCAATCACCTGACTCACAAGCACATCGAGCGGGGGCAATTCAACGCCCCGCGAGCGCAGTTGGGCTTGCACCGCATCAATACGCGCGGCGACCTCGGCGCGCGTGATCACCTCGGCGTTCACCACCGCTGCGATCCCGTCGATTTCGACCGAAGCACCACGCCCGCCTGAACGGGACGTTTGGGCAATAGGCGACGAGGCGATCATCAAGAGGACGAACGCGAGGGCCATCACTGGGCTTCGCCGCAAGACGTTCCGCATGCGAACCGCGATGTGTTGGGATGGAGCCATCATTCGTAACCGATATAACGTGATGAGGGGGGCTCGGGGCCTTGAGGCACCCGGTAACCGGGGATGTTCCGCTGGAGTATGGTAAAGGGATTTTGACCGATGCGACCCACCCCGGTGAGCTCGAGCTGCACAAACACCGCTGTGGTCGATTCGGTGGCCGAGGTGCGAAACCTTTGGGCGACCAGGCGCAATCCCCAGCAAGAGGAGGCGTACTCGAACCCGGACAAGACCTCGACCGGCCCTCTTTCGTTCGGGATGCGGCTGATGGGATCGACGCCGGTATCGAGGAACGAGTAGTTCACCCGCCCCAGCGCATTCCAACCACCGCTGACGGGCCAGCGCAGCGACACGTCGGCCTGACCCAATTGATCGGCGCGGTAACGAAGTGCCACATTGAGCAAGCGCTCCTGAGAAGGCTGATATCGCCAGGCCAGACTGACCCTCGGGATGGTGCTGGTGGCCAGGCTGTACTGCATGCCGGCGTCAAAATTGCCCAACCGGCCCAGGGGACCCGTCGCAGCCAGGAG
>JBIKVK010000036.1:0-18938 GCA_044356835.1 Burkholderiaceae bacterium | reverse complement strand
TTCTCGTAGCCCCAGCGCGCCCGCTCCGAGGTCATGACCTGACCCTTGCCCCAGCGGTCCTGCGCCCGGAATACGCCCTCGACTGCCAGCATCGCGCCGACAACGCCGCGCATGTACAGCACGTCGCCCACTTCCGCCCGCGGTCCGGTCCCTTGGCCTTTGCCATGCACCTTCTCGAGGATCTCCTTGACGACACCGGAATCCCGCGAGGATCCGTGCTGCATCATGACCGCGTTGTATCCCTTGGCAGCGGCGCCGATATCCTTCAGATCGGGCTCGGCACCCGACCACCAGGTACCGAAGACCTTGCTCATCGGATAGCCGACCGCAATGGCCTCACGGATGGCGGTCGGAGTCATGATGCCCCAAGTCTGGAGGATCACATAGTCGGGGCGCTGCTGCCGGATCTGCAGCCAGATGGCCTTTTGTTCTACGCCCGGCGCGGGGATCGGAAGCAGTTGGAGATTGATGCCGTGGCGCTTGGCGCGTTCCTCGACGATGGGCAGGAGTTCTTTACCGAACGGGCTGTCGTGATAACCGACCGCAATGCGCTTGCCCTTGAGTTTGTCCCATCCACCCTCGAGGTTGGCAATATGACGCAGCACCACGTCGCCTGCGATCCAGTAGTGACCGATCAGCGGGAAATTCCATTTGAAGATGCCGCCATCGGCCGAGTCGCTACGCCCGTAGCCGGAGGTGATCATCGGGATCTTGTCGGTCGGAACTTTTTCGGTGAGGGCGAAGGTGATGCCCGTCGAGAGCGGCTGAATCACCGTCGCTCCGCCATGCTTGCCCTTCAAACGCTCATAGCACTCGACGCCGCGATCGGTCGCATAGGCCGTCTCGCACTCCTCGACCAGCGTACGCACGCCGTTGATACCGCCCCGCTCGTTGACCAGCTTCATGTAGTCCCAATACCCATTGGCAAACGGCGTGGCGTTGGGCGCCACCGGACCGGTTCGCCCGGTGAGGCTGGGAAAGAATTGCACCTTATCCTGGGCAAGGCTCACAGAAGGCGCAGCCGAGGCCGCCACAACAGCGGCCGACACGGCGGCCGCCCAGAGTGCACGTTGGATGATCATCGAAAGTCTCCTGTCTTGGTGGTATCGGTTAAGGGTCAATGTACTTCGAGTCGGCTTGGAGCGGCAAGCTTTGGGGGTCAATGCGGAAAGGGCCAGAGGCGCAGCTTCTGCTTTCCAACGCTCCAGAGCTTGGCCAGTCCATGCGGCTCGGCGATGAGGAACCAGACGATCAGGGCCCCGAAAATCATGTACTCGGCATGGGCAATCAGGGCGGTGGAAATCGTCAGTCCAACCAGCTTGCCGAGGAAGGGCAAGACCTGATTCAGAACGATCGGCAAAATGACGATGAAGGCTGCGCCGAAGAGGCTACCCATGATCGAGCCCAAGCCGCCGATGATGACAATGAACAGCAATTGGAATGAGCGATCGATGGAAAAGGCCAGTGGCTCCCACGAACCGAGGTGGACGAAGCCCCAGAGAGCCCCCGCGACACCCACGATAAAAGAGCTGACGGCGAAGGCACTCAATTTCGCAAACGTCGGGCGAATGCCGATCACTGCTGCGGCCACATCCATGTCCCGTATGGCCATCCATTGCCGCCCGATCGCGCCTCTCACCAGGTTCTTGGCAAGCAAGGCAAACACGACCACAAAGGCCAGGCAGAACAGATACTTTTCAACCGGGGTATTGATATGCCAGCCCATGACTTCCAGACGGCCCACAGCCACCGAACCGGACGAACTGTTGTTGGTAAACCAGGGCACGCGACTGAAGGCCCAGTCGCAAAAAAACTGCGCGGCCAGCGTTGCCACGGCCAGATAGAGCCCCTTGACGCGCAGGCTGGGAACCCCGAACACAATGCCCACCAAAGTCGCGAACACCCCGCCAAGAAGCAAGGCTGCAATCAGCGGCATGCCGTCGAATCGGACGAACATGTTGTAAGCCATGTAGGCCCCAACCGCCATGAAGGCGCCGGATCCCAATGAAATCTGCCCACAGAAGCCCACCAGGATATTGACGCCGATGGCCGCGAGCGAAAGGACCAGGAATGGGATCAGGATGGCTTTGAAGACATAGTCGTTGAACAAAAACGGGACCACAAAAAAAGCAAACGCGATCAATCCGATGACGAAATATCGATCCTGAGCAATCGGAAAGATGCTCTGGTCCTCGCGGTAGCTCGCCTTGAACTGACCATTTTCCCTGTAAATCATGTGTATGCCCTCAGACCCGGTCGATGATTTTTTCGCCGAATAAACCCTGCGGCCGAACGAGCAGCACCAGAAGCGCAAGGACATACGAGAACCAGATCTCGATGCCGCCGCCCAGAGCGGGGCCGAGATAGACCTCGGAGAGCTTTTCACCGACCCCAATGATCAATCCGCCTACGATGGCCCCCGGCACCGAGGTCAGCCCGCCCAGGATGATGACCGGAAGCGCCTTGAGGGCCACCGTCGTCAGGGAGAACTGCACCCCGATCTTTGAGCCCCAAATCATGCCGGCAACGAGTGCCGTGATCCCGGCTACAAACCAGACCACAACCCACATCCGTTGCAAAGAGATCCCGACGGATTGCGCGGCCTGATGATCGTCGGCTACAGCCCTGAGGGCACGACCGGTCGAAGTCTTCTGAAAGAACAGCGTCAGGAGCGCCACGAGCGCGGCGGCGACCAGGGCGGCGTAAAGATCTTCCTGGTTGATCAGCAGTCCTCCCTGAAAGACCGAGTCGAGAATAAAGATCGGTTGCTTGGGCATCCCGATGTCGATCTTGTACACCGCACTGCCAAAGAGCGTCTGACCGAAGCCGTCCAGGAAATAGGTGATGCCCAGCGTCGCCATCAGGAGGGTCACCCCTTCCTGGTTGACCAGATGGCGCAGGACCAAACGCTCCACCAGCCAGGCAAAAGCGAACATCAGCGCAGCCGCGATGGCGAAGGCCAGAAGGTTCGCAAGCACCTTGCTCTCGAATCCCAGCCAGGCCGGCAACCATTGCGAAAAACGCGCCATTGCAAGAGCGGCAAACAGCACCATCGCACCTTGCGCAAAGTTGAAAACCCCCGACGCCTTGAAAATCAAGACAAAGCCGAGCGCAACCAGGGAATAGAGCACTCCCGCCATCAGACCGCCAAAGAGCGTCTCAAGAAAAAATCCCATGGCTCAGAGTCTCCGAAGTGCCCTGTCGATGCGGACCTCGCCGGTCATGATGATCGCGCCCATCAATGCTGAGTTCCGAGGTAAGCGTTGATCACTTCCGGGTTGGCACGCACTTCATCGGGCGGCCCGTCACCAATCTTTCGACCGTAGTCGAGCACAACGACCCGGCTGGAGATGTCCATCACCACGCTCATGTCATGTTCGATCAATACGATGGTCGTACTGAATTCGTCATTGACATCGAGAATGAACCGGCACATGTCCTGTTTTTCCTCGACATTCATACCCGCCATGGGCTCGTCGAGGAGAAGCAGCTTGGGTTCCATCGCAAGCGCCCTGCCCAGATCGACCCGTTTCTGCAAACCATAGGGCAAGGTGCCGACCGGTGTCTTGCGGTACTGCTGGATGCCCAGGAAATCGATAATGTTCTCGACATGTTCCCGGTGGCGAATTTCTTCGCGCTCCGCTGGGCCGATGCGCAGCGCCTGCAGGAACAGGTTGGATTTCATTCGCAGGGTGCGCCCGGTCATGATGTTGTCGAGCACCGACATACCCTTGAAGAGCGCAAGATTCTGAAACGTCCGCGCGACGCCGAGAGTGGCCATTCGATGCGGATTGACGTCCGTGATCGGCGTACCGTCAAAGATGAACTCGCCCTTCTGCGGACGGTAGGCGCCATTGATGCAGTTGAGCATCGAGCTCTTTCCAGCACCGTTGGGGCCGATGATGGCGCGGATCTCCCCTCGCCGCACGTCGAACGAAATGTCCGAGAGAGCATGGACGCCCCCGAAGGAAAGGCTGACGCCCTTGACTTCGAGGATCAGATCCGGCGACGACTTGCTCATGGCCGATTCTCCCGGAGCGCAAAGGTTTCGGCGTCATGAATCTTCAAAGTGGCCGAAACCTTGCCGGTGCGGCCATCCTCGAAGCGCACATCGGTTTCAATGAATTGCTCGCCCAAGCTTCCATAGATTGCATCAATCAGCGGCTGGTACTTGTGTTCGACAAAGCCCCTCCGGACCTTGCGGGTCCGAGTGAGTTCGTCGTCATCCGGGTCGAGCTCCTTGTGAAGAATCAGGAAGCGGGAAATCTGCGCGTGCCCCAGCATCCGTTCGCCCGAGAGCTCCCGATTCATCTTCTCGACACATTCCCTGATGAGCTCGGCCACAGCAGGATTGCCGGCCAGGTCGACATAGCCACTATAGGGAATGTTGCGGCGCTCGGCCCAGTTGCCGACCGCCTCAAAATCGATGTTGATGAAGGCTCCGATCGAATCACGTCCCGCGCCGAATACGACCGCTTCCTTGATGAAACTGAAGAACTTGAGCTTGTTCTCGATGTACTTGGGCGCAAAGACTTTGCCGTCGGCCATTTTGGAGACGTCCTTGGCCCGATCAATGATGCGCAGGTGCCCATCGCTGTCGATGACCCCGGCGTCGCCGGTATGAAAGAAACCGTCCGCGTCGAGCACCTCGGCCGTGGCCGATGGGTTGCGGTAGTACTCCTTGAGCAAGGACACGCCTCGCACGAGCACTTCACTGTTGTCGCCAATGCGGATTTCCATGCCGGGCGAAGGCACGCCGACCGAGTCGTACTTGACCTGACCATCCGGTTGGATGCACGCGTAAGCGCAGCTCTCGGTCTGACCGTAGAGCTGCTTCAGGTTGATGCCGATCGAACGATAGAAACGAAAGAGGTCGGGCCCGATGGCCTCGCCCGCGGTGTAAGCGACCCTGATACGCGACATGCCGAGGGTATTGCGCAAGGGTCCGAACACCAGGAGATTGCCCAGCTGATACATCATGCGGTCGGCCACCGAAACCGGGCGGCCGTCCAGCAGGTCGGCGCCGCAGCGGCGCGCCACATCCATGAAATAACCGAACAGAAATCGCTTGAGGCGGCCAGCATCCTCCATCCGAATGGTCACCGAGGTCAGGAGGCCTTCGTAGACCCGAGGCGGCGCGAAATAGTAGCTCGGCCCGATCTCCTTCATGTCGGCCATCACGGTCTCGCGCGACTCCGGGCAATTGACCGTGAAGCCCGAGGCCATGCACTGCGCCATCGAGAAAAGAAAATCACCGACCCAGGCCATGGGCAGGTAGGCCATCATGTCATCGCGCTCATTCAGGCCATCGACCTGACAGGCGCCTCGACCGGCCCCCAGCATTGAACGGTGGGTCTGGCACACCCCCTTGGGACGACCCGTGGTTCCGGAGGTGTACAAAATGACGCAGACATCATCTTCAGAGCCCTGAGCGACCTCGGCCTCGAAAAAACCGGGTTGCAAGCTCTGGTGTGCCTGACCTGACTGAATCAAGGCCTCGATCGGTTTCAGGTGGCCGTGGTCGTAATTGCGCAGGCCTCGGGGGTCAAGGTAGAAAATGTGATGCAGATCCGGAATCTGCTCGCTGATCTCGAGGAGTTTGTCGACCTGCTCCTGATCCTCGACGATTGCGAATCGAACGTCTGCGTCCTTCAGCACGTAGACCATCTCGGCCGCCACCGCATCCTGATACAGCGGCACGGCCACCCCGCCGAGGGCCTGGGCGGCAAGCATCGACTGGTACAAACGGGGCCGGTTGTCACCGATCACCGCGAGCGACATGCCCCGCTTGAAACCCAGGCTCGCGAGACCACGAGCCATCCATTCCACCCGTTCCACCGCCTGCTTCCAGGTGTCGGTCTGCCAAATACCGAGGAACTTCTCCCGATAGGCCGGACGATCGGGCCGATGGCGAGCGTGCTGCAACAGCACGCGAGGGAACGTCGTTTCGGAGGGGTGCACCATAGAACGAGCGATATGGGTCGTCAGAACATGCGTCGGAGCGGTCCAGTTACAGGTGAGGAGGGAGGGAAGGACGGGTGCCGGAATGGCCGCTACGGTCTGCGGTCTCTGCCGGTCTATTTAAGACGATCTCCATCGAGTGTACGCTGAAATTCAGCTCGCGGTCCAAATCCGGGATCTGGCGAGGCTGGAATTCAGCGCGTGAAGCCGTACAGGCGTGCCGGGTTCTCGCTCAGGATAGCCTGGTACAGGTGCGGATCGGCGAGCCAGGCATCCAGCCGGTTCAGCGCTGCGCCATCATCCACCGGGCGGTAAGGCTCCATCTGAGTACGATCGGTACTTGACCGCAGCATGGCCGTATGCGGCCAGTCAGTCCCCCAGACCAGCCGCTCGGGCGCCCGCCTGGCATATTCGCGAAGGATCGGCTCGACGTCGTCAAAGTCGGGACGCGAGGAGATACGCTCGGGCGCAGAGAGCTTGATCCAGATCCGGTGCTTGTCCAGCAAGCCTGTGAGCGCCCGAAACTCCGGGTCGTTGAGGCCCTTGGAGGCATCGATCTTGCCCCAATGGTCAAGGACCAAAGGAACGGTCAGCCGTTCAAGCTCCGGCGCGATACGCACCACCACGCCAACGCCCGCAAACAATTGAAGATGCCAGCCGTAGGGGCGGATTCGATCCTGAGTCCAAAGAATCTGCCGCGCGGCCACCGCAGGATCGAAAATGCCATGGGTATTGAGGTTGATTCTCACGCCCCTCGTTCCTGATTCATGCAGCGCTCTGAGTTGCGAATCGGTGATCGATTCATCGATCACGGCCACCACCCGAGTGCTGTCCCCGACCTCCGAGGCGGCATCCACCGTGCATCTCATGTCAGAACCGTAGGGGCTCGGGTGCACGATGACTCGGCGCTCGATGCCGAGCTGGCGGTGAACCTCCAATAATTCAGCGAGGCTCGCCGGGCCCGGTGTGTAGGCCCGGTCGGGCTGCAAGGGATAGCGCTCGATGTCGCCAAACACATGCACATGGCAATCGCAGGCCCCGGGGGGCAGAGTTCTGTGCGGTGTCGAGTGGACTGCGCCCAGGATCGGTTTCGCTTGCATTGGCTGCTCCTCGATTGAACTTCACCCTGATGAGGGGTCTACTGCTCAAATGTGGTGTGACCCCTCCACTATAATCACTCGGGCTCATAGTCGTCTCCGTTCACCTGGTCTGGGTTCCACGGTTCAATCATGCCTGCGACTGATCGCTCTGACGAAATCCTGATCACCGAAACCGAACTCAGGTCGCTCGGTATCCGAGCCTTCAAGGGCTTGGGCCTCAGCGACGACGACGCCGCGGACGTGTGCGAGATCCTCGTTCTGGCCGATCTCTTCGGCCTGTCCACCCATGGACTCAGCAGGATCGAAAGCTACGGCGAACGCCTGATCAGTGGAGGCATACGGTCCCGGCCCTCGATCCGGATCGAGCGCGCAGCGCCCTCGCTTTTGACCGTTGACGGTGACAACGGAGTCGGCCCGCTGGTGGGGATGCATGCGCTACGGGCGGCCATGGGTGCTGCACGTGAGACCGGCATGGCCATGGCCTTGGCTCGCGGCAGCAATCACTTCGGCCCGATCTCGCCCTATTCGCTCATCGCGGCGCAGGCGGGATTTGCCTCGATCATCGGCAGCAATGCCACCACCACGATCGCTCCCTGGGGCGGCACGGACGCCCGCCTCGGAAACAGTCCGCTCGGTTTCGGCGTACCCAATCCGTCGGGCCCGCCATTCCTGCTCGACATGGCCATGAGCGTGGCCGCGAGAGCCAAGATCCGAACTGCGGCCAAAAAAGGCGAGCCGATCCCGGACACCTGGGCCACCGATCGACACGGTCGGCCCACCACAGATCCCAAAGCGGCTCTTGATGGCTTCCTGCTCGCGATCGGCGGCCACAAGGGCTACGGCCTTGCGCTCGTGGTCGATCTCCTGTCGGGCCTTCTTTCGAACGCGGCCTACCTGACGCACGTCAAGTCCTGGGTGGACACGCCCGACGAGCCGCAAAATCTCGGCCACTTCTTCATCCTGATCGACGTCGCGCGACTCGGTAGCGCCGAATGGCTGGGCGAACGCATGCAGGATTTTTCAAACATTCTGTTGGCCAGCCCGGCCGCCGACCCCAAAGCCCCGGTGATCGTTCCCGGCGCGATCGAACTGAAACGCATGGCGGAGCAACGGGCGAATGGCCTGCGCATGCCAGGGGATCTCATCGATCTGCTCAGGCGACATGCGCAGCGGGAACACTGATCACTGGTTTCACCGGAGTTTGTAGATGTACCGACGCCAATTCACCCCGCGACTGCCCATGCTCGCGCTCTCGATCGCCCTGACTGCGGCGCTCCCGATCGGCCAAAGAGACGCGCAGGCTCAGGCCTATCCCGCCAAGCCGATCCGGATGGTCGTGCCCTATCCTGCGGGCGGCAACGCCGACATCACTGCCCGCCTGGTCGCGCGCCGGATGTCGGAGAGCATGGGCACTCCGATCGTGATCGAGAACCGCGGTGGAGCCAATGGCGGCATTGGCACCGAGGTGGTCGCAAAGGCTGCTCCGGACGGCTACACCGTGCTTGCGGCCGCCAGCGGCCCGATCGTGATCAACCCGGTCCTCCTGAAAAAAGTGGGCTACGACCCGCTGAAGGACCTCACTGCCATCAGCCAGATCCTGACCTTTCAGTATGTTCTGGTGACCCCGGCGAGCTCATCGATCAAATCGCTGCCCGACCTGATCGCTCAAGCCAAGGCCAAGCCCGGGTCGCTCAGCTACGGCTCCACCGGGGTCGGGGGTGGCGGCCACCTTGCGGGTGAACTGCTCGCCTTGATGAGCGACACCCGACTCAATCATGTCCCCTACAAGGGTAGCGCACCGGCGCTCGCCGACTTGCTGGGCGGGCATTTGGCCTTCACCTATGACACCGTCATCACCTCGACGCCCCTGATTCAGTCAGGGCAACTGCGCGCCTTCGCGGTCTCCGGGCCGGCGCGTGCGGGGTCCCTGCCGGATGTCCCCACCATGCAGGAACTGGGCTACAAGGGGTTTGAGGTCACTCAGTTCGTGGGCCTCCTAGCGCCTGGCGGGACTGATCCCGCGATCATTGCCCGGCTGCACCAGGAGGTCGTCAAGGCCATCAAGAGCGAGGAGCTGGTGCAGAAGATCGAAGTGCAAGGCGGCAACCAGCTGGTCGGCAGCAGCCCGGAGCAATTCACCGCCCTCATCCGTCGCGAGCTCGACATGTACGACAAGCTCATCAAGAGCGCTCGAATCGAAGCTCCTTGAGCGAACGACGAACATGTACACCCTCGACATTCTGGTTCAGGGCTTTCCGGGTCGAGCCATTTGCCATGGCGGACTGGGATGGAGCACCATCGCGCTGATTCGCGGCGAGGGCCGTATTGCCCTGCTCGATGTCGGCGCCTTCGGCATCCGGCGCGAATTGCGCAAGCAACTCAGAGATCACGGCGTCCATCCGGATGAGGTCACCGATGTGATCCTGACTCATGCGCACCATGACCATGCGGTGAATTTCACGCTGTTTCCAAACGCTCGGGTCTGGATCGGCGACGAGGAGCTGAATTGGGCTGCGGCGCAACCCCCCGGATTCAATCCCCTGCCCGAGCTCTATGTCCGCGAACTGGTGAGCCTGCCCCGCCTGCACCGTATTCGACCCGGCGACGAGGTCTTGCCCGGGCTGACCGCGATGGCCGCGCCGGGACATACGCCAGGCCATCTTTTTTTCATTCTCGAATCGTACCCGGTGCCGGTCGTCTTCACGGGCGACTCCGCGAAAAACCGTGCGGAACTGCTCTCGATGGAGGTCGATGCCACCGAGGATCCAGATCTGAGCCGCACAACGCTCGAAGCAATCTGGGCGGCCTGGCGGCGCACACCCGGAACCCTTCTGGTTCCGGGTCACGACCTGACCATGCGCCTGGACGACTCAGGCCAGCCAGAATACGTCGGAGAACGTCGGGCAGCAATCGCCGCCTGGTTCTCCGAATCGATTCACAAGACGACTCTGATCGATCTGTGCTGCCCGCCTGATCGTTAAAAGGAGCGCGTCTCTCGAGGGAAAGGTTTCGCTGCTCACCGTCTAGCCCAGGGTCAATCCCGTGCGCTTGATGACGGGCCCCCAACGCCGGGCTTCGTCCGCCATCAGACGCGCCAGATCCTGAGGTGTGCCACCCGTCGGTGTCATCCCCTGGCTGGTGAGTCGCCCGGCAATCACGGACTCTTTCAGCGCATCATTGAATTCGCGATTGAGTCGCTCAACGACTGGGGCAGGGGTGCTGGCCGGACCGACAATCGCATTCCAGGCGATCGCCTCGAAGTCCCTGAGTTCGGGCAGACCCGACTCGGCAATTGTCGGCAAATCGGGCAGCGGGGCATAGCGCTCGCGACTGGTAACGGCCAGCATCCGGACCCGACCGGCCTGGACGTGGGGCAGCAGGGCCGGCGCCACCGTCATGATCATCTGCGTCTCACCGGTGGCCACCGACATCGCCGAAGGCGGCGAGCCGTTGTATGGGATGTGAAGCGCGAAGGTACCGGTGGCAACCTTGAGCAATTCCATCGAAAGGTGCGACGAACTGCCGTTGCCAATGGAGGCGAAGCTTGCCTTGCCGACGTTCGAACGCATCCAGGTCACCAGTTCGGAGACCGAGTTGACCGGCAGCTTGGCATTGACCGCCAACACGTTGGGCTGGCTGGTGGTCATGATGATCGGCGCGAAATCATCGGGCAAACGATAGGGCATTTTCTGGTAGAGAAACGGCGCAAAGGCCAGCGGGCCATTGAAACTGATCCCGAACGTATGTCCGTCGTTTGCCTTGGCAATCGCGTCGGTGCCGATCAAGCCGCCCGCTCCGGCTCTGTTGTCCACCACAATGGTTTGTCCCAGTCGGGCGGACAAACGATCGCTGGTGGCGCGGATGATCAGATCGAGCGAACTGCCCGGGCCGGTGGGCACGACCATCCGGACCGGCCGGGTCGGCCATGACGGCTGAGCCGAGACCATCGCGGGGGCGAGCAGGCCAGCGGCCACTCCGACTCCAGATTCTAGAAATGAGCGTCGTTTCATAGGGGAGTACTCCTCTGCGTTGAACCGTCGAAACCTTAGCATATGACCTCGCTGGGGCTCGCGCCTTGCCGCGCAAGAGGAGTCCGGTTTGTACGCCCCCGAGGGCCGTGATTAAATCCGGTTTCCACTCAAAGGAGATCGTCCATGAACCTCATCCGCGCCCTGACCGCCGGTCTCGTGATCGGGCTCAGCGCAAGCGCCGCATCGGCGCAGCAGCAGCAATTCTTCAGGATTGGCACAGGCGGCACCGCCGGAACCTATTATCCGGTGGGCGGCATGATCGCCAACATCATCAGCCAGCCCGGCAAGCTCAGTGCTACCGCGCAGGCCACCAACGGGTCGGTCGCCAACGTCAATGCGATCGCGGGGGGCTCGGCGGAGTCAGGCTTCTCTCAGGCCGACGTCGCCTCGTGGGCCTTCAATGCGGAAGGCGTCTGGTCGGGACGCCCCGCCGTGAAGGGCCTGCGGCTGATTGCCAATCTTTATCCCGAGAGCGTACATATCGTCGCTCGCAAGGGGGCTGGCATCCGGACGGTGGCGGACCTGAGGGGCAAACGCGTTGCGCTTGATGAACCCGGCTCGGGTACGCTGATCAACGCGCGCGCGATTTTGGCCGCCTACGGTCTCAAAGACAGCGACCTCAAACCCGAATACATCAAGCCCAATCAGGCCGGCGACAAGATGAAGGATGGTGCGCTGGATGCGTTCTTCTTCACCGGGGGTGCTCCGGCCGGCGCGATCGCCGAGCTGGCCTCTTCGGGCGCAGGCATCGAACTGATTCCGATCGAGGGTGATGCGGCCGAGCGCCTGCGCAAGTCCAGCGGGTTCTTTGCGCCGGATGTGATCCCGGCAAATACCTATAAAGGCATTCCGGCCGTCAAGACACTCGCCGTCGGCGCGCAGTGGGTGACCAGCGAGAAGGCCGATCCCGCTGTGGTTTATGAGATCGTGAAACGCCTCTATTCCGAGGAAGGGCAGAAGGCCTTGGCGGCGGGCCACGCCAAGGGTCAGTACATCACCCTGCAAAATGCGGTGCAGGGCGCGGGCATCCCATTTCATCCGGGCGCCGAGAAGTTCTTCCGCGAACGTGGGGTTCTGAAGTAAGGCCGAACGTTCCATCGCGATGACGTCCAGCCCACTGCCCGAGCTCGAGCGCCTCGAGGCGCTCGAGCAGAAATTCGACCCCGAGATGCGCTTCCGGCCGCTGGGAGCGGCCGCCTCGACCTTGGTGGGCGGACTGCTCATCGCGCTGTCGCTGTTTCACTGGTACACCGCCGGCTTCGGCCTGCTTCAGGAGGTAACCCATCGCGGGGTACATCTCGCGATGGTGTTGGGCCTGATCTTCCTGGTATTCCCCCACCGCAAGGCGCTCCTGGAGAAAGCACAACCGGGCGATTGGCGCTCCCCAGGCGGGCTGCCCTGGTTCGACTGGATCCTTGCGGTTTCGGTGGCCATCGCCGTCCTCTATATCCCCTGGATCTTCGAAGACCTTGCCTTCCGGGTTGGCAATCCGTCGACCCTCGATGTTGCGATGGGCACGATCCTCATCGTCGCCTTGCTCGAAGCCACGCGACGCAGCATGGGCTGGCCCCTGCCCCTGATCGCCATCGGCTTCATGATTTATGCGCTCGCTGGCCCGTTGTTCCCGGGGCTGCTCCGGCATGCCGGAGCCTCATGGTCGCAGCTGGTGAACCACCAGTATCTGACCAGTCAGGGTATCTACGGCGTGGCGATCGGCGTAGTCGCCACCTATGTGTTTCACTTCGTGCTGTTTGGTGTCTTGGCCACGCGGATCGGACTGGGCCAACTCTTCCTGGACGTCGCCTCATGGGTGACCGGTCGGCAAGTCGGCGGACCGGCCAAGGTCAGTGTCTTTGGGTCGGCCATGTTCGGCATGTTGTCAGGGTCATCCGTGGCCAATGCAGTCACGGTCGGTTCCCTCACCATCCCGGCCATGATCCGGGTTGGTTACCGACGCGAGTTCGCGGGCGCCGTCGAGGCTGCGGCATCGACCGGCGGGCAGATCACTCCCCCGGTACTCGGTGCGGCTGCGTTTCTCATGATCGAATTCCTGGCCCTGCCGTATCAGACGATCATCGCCGCCGCAGCGATCCCGGCCTTCATGCATTTCTTTGGCGTCTACGTGCAGGTGCATTTCGAGGCCCGACGCCACGGTCTGCGGGGTTTGCGTGCCGACGAGCTGCCCGACCTCCGCGACTCCTTCAGGCGTCGTTGGCCGACGCTCATTCCGCTGGTGCTCCTAATCGCCATCCTCGTCACCGGCAGAACCCCCTACATGGCCGCGTTCATCGGCATCACCTCGTGCGCGATCGTTGGCTTGACAACGATCGAACGCGGCAACCGGATGGCCCATTGGATGCTCTGCGCATTGCTGCATGCGCTGCTCCTTGTGATCGTCTTCGGCGGCATCGAGAGCACCAGCGTACGGGCCGGCTTGCTCGCCTTGGGCGTGATCGGCACCCCCGTCGCCCTCCGGTGGACCGGTATCAAGGGACGGATCCACTTCGCCTCTCTGGTCGAAGCCTTCGGCACCGGCGGGAAATACGCGCTCGCAGTCGGTGCGGCTGCAGCCACCGTAGGCATCGTGATTGGCGTGGTCACGCTGACCGGAGTCGGTTTCAAACTGAGTACCCTCATCACCGGCGCAGCGCAATCGATGGCCGGGAGCATCACCGACGTGTTGCCGGCGGGCTGGGCCGAGCCGCGCTCGATCGCACTGCTATTCGCGCTGATCATGACCGGCCTCGTCTGCATTCTTCTGGGCTGCGGCATTCCGACCACGGCCAACTACATCATCATGGCCACGGTGGCAGCCCCCACCCTGGTGATGCTCGGGGTCGAGCCACTGGTCGCGCACTTCTTCGTTTTCTATTACGGAGTTCTGGCCGACATCACACCGCCTGTCGCGCTGGCCGCCTATGCTGCGGCAGGTATGGCCGGAAGCGATCCCTTCCGAACCGGGAACACCGCTTTTCGTCTGGGACTGGCCAAAGCCCTCGTGCCTTTCGTATTTGTGTTTTCACCCTCCCTGCTGCTGGTGGCCAAGGGATTCACCCCGTACGATTTCGTGGTGACCTTTGTCGGCTGCATCGCAGGAATCACATTGCTGGGGGCGGCTCTGTCTCGCTTCCTATGGATCGAAATGACGCGCACTGAACAGCTTTTGTGCATCGTCGCCGCGCTCTGGATGATTGCGCCCGGGCTGATCCCAACCCTTATTGGCTGTGCAATCGCAACGCCGGTCTTGATCCGGCAGTGGCTCGCGTCTCGCCGAATCGGCCCGAGCAGCGGCTGAAAGTGCGCCTCAAAGCCTTGGGGCGCTGACGGCGTTGGAAATGGGTTGCCCGAATCCCGAAGCGTATTGCCAGGCTTCGACCAGCAGGTCACGCTGAGCCCGACTGCCCCCGAGCACTTCGCTCAGCCCCCGGGTCGTTTCAAAGGCATCGACTGCGACCGACCAGCGGGATTGTTCGATCGCAGCGAACGCCTGACCGAGATTTCGAATCACCGATGCGGTCGGCCCGTCTATTGCCTCCAGCCAGTCATTCAGCGCCGGTACGTCCCCCGCCATGGCAAGACAGAGGGCGATATGGACATCAGCAAAGCGCAGACCGGGGCGGGGAAAGAGCGACCGAGCTCTCTCGAGCAGCACCTGCCAGTGTTCTCGGGTGACCGGCATCCCACGGATCTGCGCACGAAACAGAAAGGACGACGCATCGGTCACAAGATTGAGAGGAGGTCCCCAGGCGCCCGGACCATGCGCTGAATCGAGGGGCTGAATCGCTGCCTGGAAAACTCCATACGCTGAATCCAGTTCGCCCGCACGCAGGTGAGCCAGGGCAACATGCCATGCCAGGTGGCAATGCATGATCCCCTCTCGCCGGTAGTCGTTCAGCCATTGCGGCAACCATTGCGCGGCGAGGTCCGACCGGCCACGCTCGTACTCCACATGGGCACGAATATGCGCCGTGTTCGCGCTCGCCGAATTGATCTCCCACGCCTGGTCGATATGTTCTGACGCAGCCACCAGCCGCCCCGTCTCACACTCGGCAAAGGCGAGCGCGGCCAGAAACCACCCATCATCCGAGAACGCCTGTCGCCGCGGCGCTAGGTAGTTGAAGAGCGCCTCCTCACGACCGGTCTGGCCAGAAAACCCGAAGAGCCCGAATACGCCTGCGACCGGAACCAGGACGAAGATGTCCCTCGGGTAACGGTCGAGATGCGCCGTGACGGCGGCAAGGGCCTTCGCGCCCTGTCCGCGCACCACGCTGGCCAGTGCGGCCACATGGCTGGTCTGCCGGTCGGGCAGAGCCAAGGCGAGCGCGAGCGCCCGATCGGCCTCTGCGCGAGCCTCGGCACCGCGACCCTGCGACTGCCGCAGGCGGGCAAGCCCGATCCGTCCCAATGCACATTCGGGATCCTCGGCAAGCAGCTCATTGAAAAGCGATTCGACCGACTCGCGAGCGCCCAGAAAGGCATCGATCGCCTCCCGGTAAATTTCAGCGGCACGATCACTCGCCGCAGAAAACTCTAGACCAAACCGATCCTGATGAATCATTTCGCGCGGACCGTGATGGCAAGCGACGGGGACGATCCGTCATTCAAGAACAAAGGCGACATTGGCCCGCTCGCATAAACCTTGCACCTGCTTGATCAGCGCCGGCGGGATCGGAATGCCTCGTTCGGCACGCTCTTTCCGGGCCCGCTCTTCCGGTTCACCGGGCACCAGCACGGGCCGGGCTGCGTCGACCGCAGGGGCCGAGTGTACGACGTCGATGACCTCGTCCAGATCGGCAGAAAATTCCCCAGGGTCGCGAAATGCTGAAGGATCGATCGCAAAAAAGAAGTGGCCCAGGTTGTCCGGATCCTGAGGCCGCTGCGTACGCACCCGAATCGGTGAGAACGATGCGCCCGACAAACATCCCCCAAGGATATGCACCATCATGGCGAGGCCATAGCCCTTGTGACTGGACATCTCCGGTACTCCTCCGAGCGGAGCAAGGCCTCCGCCGAGCTCCTTTGGACGCCTCGAAAGAATATCCATCGCATGAGCGGGATCGGTCACCGGTTCACCATTCTCGTCGGAAACCCAGCCCGCCGGGATCGGCTTGCCTTGCAACTCGTACACCTTGACCTTGTTGGCAGCCACGCTGCTCGTTGCCATATCCAGCACAAAGGGGGGATGACGGCCCGCCGGCGCGGCAAACGCGATGGGATTGGTACCCAGAAGCGGCAACCGCCCCCGGGTCGGTACGGTGTTGATGGTGCGGGTCGAACTCGTGCAGAGGCCCAGCAAGCCCTGAGCGGCCGCCATCCTGACGTAATAGCCTGCCGCACCGAAATGATGGGAATTGCGCACGCTCACCACACCCGCTCCGAACTTTCGAGCCCGTTCGATGGCGAGCTTCATGCCCATCACCGCAGCGGCGTGCCCTAGGCCAGCATCGGCATCGATCAGCGCGGTGACCCCCTGGTCCCGAATCACCTTAGGTTCGGCGTTCAGATTCAGCCGACCGTTGGATCTGGACCGATCATAGTCGACCAGCATCGAAATGCCGTGGGAGTCGACCCCCGAAAGGTCGGTATCGACCATCACGTCGGCACTTGTACTGGCCTGCGTTTCGCTCATGCCCCAGGCGCGCAGCAGGGAGTAGATCTGAACACGTACCTGCTCGGGCTTGGGATACAGCCAACCGGGCTGTCTCGGCGTTTCGGACGGATTCAGACGGGGTGTTTCGCTCATGGTGTCACCGGACGGGTGAAGATTCCTGAAAATTGGTTTGACGGCGAGACCGGACTGCGCATGCGCTAAGCGTCTAGGGCAAAGACAGTTCCGGTCCGTGATAATCGACCTCGGGCTCAAAACGGCCTGAGGCCAAGGCCTCGATCCAGGGAACCAAGGCGGCCTCGTGTTGAGCCGCGAGATCGGAGCGCATCGCCAGGCGAACAAAGGCAGGCTCGCCAGCACCGTGCAGTTGGTGGAGGTTTCCGCGCCAACGGCCTGCCAGAAAATCGCTGATCGCCTCTTCGACGCACGCTCCTGAATCTGCAATCGCCGACGCAGCGAATACTTCGGGATCACGGCTGACCCAATCCAGGACATTACCGATCTGGGCAATGCCCGCCTCGCGACAGGCTCTCGTCACGCCGACCCGACCGCCGTCGATCATCGCAAAGACGAAGTCTGCGCCCGCTGCGCGAATCTGGGTCATCAGGGCATAGGCCTGCTCAGGGTCGTGCTGCTGACCGCAAAACCCTGTCACCAGGCGACAGCCCGTTCCACTCTCGCGCACACCCTGTGCGAAGGCCGCACGCCCCTTGAGTCCAGGCCGCACCCGCTCGCCCGAGAGATGGCCGACCACGCCCGACCGGGAAGCGCGTCCTGCCATTACCCCGGCGAGAAACGCCGAGTGCTCCTGCAAGACCTCGTAGCTCGAGCAGTTGCTGGCCAGCCATCCCCCTTGGGTGATGGCAAACGCAATCTGCTGAAACTCGGGGGCGACGAGACTGACCGGCGCATCCCCCTGCCCGCCATGGGCCACCAGCAGGTCGAGCCCCTGTGCACATAGGATGCGAAGCGCCTGCGCGCGCCCTTCAGGATCGCGGGGAGCAATCCAATGGGTGTCGATCGACGCTTCGGGGAAGCGGGCCCTCGCACGGGTCGCACCCTGCGCACCCGATTCATTGAAGCTCCCCTGCCCTTGCGGCCCAAACAGGGCTACGGCTATTTTCGGCCGAGTCACAGCTGCGCGCCCGAAGCGCGCACGACCGGGGCCCAACGCTCAGCTTGAGAGCGAATGAACTCGGTAAATGCGGCCGGGCTTTTTCGTTCGAGAACGAAGCCCTGCTCCAGAAGCTTCTCCCGAAGCGAAGCCTGATCGAGGGCGTAGTGAACTGCATCGATCACGCGCGCCGCAATCGGTCCCGGCAAGCCCGCCGGCGCGGACAGACCCACGAAATTTTCAGCGACAAGTTCCGGAAGGCCGAGCTCGGCGACACTGGGCAGATCAGGCGCCATGGCGACGCGAGCCTCGCTGGTCACCGCGACGAGCTTGAGCTTCCCACTCTTCATGAGGGGCAGGTTCTGAGGCAACGCGTCCACCGCCATTTTCAGTTGACCGCCCAGGAGGTCGGTGCGCATCGGTCCAGCCCCTTTATAGGGCACATGCAGCAGCCGGATGCCGGTCTGACGAGCCAACAGTTCACCCACGATGTGTCCGACCGAGGCCGTACCCCCACTGCCGAACGGAATCGGCTCGGGCTGCGCGCGAGCCCAGGAGAGGAATTGCTGAAAAGACGTCGCCGGGACCGAGGGGTGCAACACGATGACCGTGGGCACGGCCCCGATGTAAGCCAGATGCTCGAAGCTGCGCAGCGGATCGTAGGTCGGCTTTGCCATCAGCGCCGGGGAAATCGACATGGGTGCCGAATTTGAAGCCAGCAGCGTGTAGCCGTCTGGACGAGCCTGCGCAGCAACGGCCGCACCAATGGTCGACCCTGCACCCGGACGATTCTCGACGACCACAGGCTGCCCCAATCGGTCACCCATCACCGGACCGATCAGCCGTGCGACGATGTCGCTTGCGCCCCCGGGCGGAAAGGTGACGATGATGCGGATCGGTTGCGTGGGCCAGGCCGAGGCCTGGGCAAGCACCTGGGCGGGCAAGCCGATGGCAGCACCCAGTGCCGCCGTCCGCGTGAGCCAGGAACGTCGTGATCGGAAGGTCATGGCAGGCGTCCTTGTGAAGTTCAAATGAGTGCAGGGATTGAGCGCAAATTCAGCACGGGCCAGGGACGAGTGCGACCGCCCCCTCAGGCAAAAAGCCAGAGCAACACGGCAAGAGCA